>JAPLEH010000065.1 GCA_026391455.1 Bacteroidota bacterium | reverse complement strand
ATACTACAATTTAGAATTACATTGGGCATTAGAAAAGGAGTCTCCAAAAGTTTCTAATTATATTGACATTACTTGCTACAATTATGGACCTAAAACATATATATGCATAGAACCAGATAAGGGTATATTTAAGTTGTATTATTCACCTAGTATTAAAGGTTTATGTTTAATTAATAAATAGAGTGTGGAAAAGTTTCGGTCTCACTCCCTTGCCAACAAAAACATCCTCCACAGGCGGACAAGCACGTAAGATTATAGCCCAACACTATTAAAATAGAGTTGGGCTTATTGCTTCATAGGCCTTCCCTCGGCTTCGCCTGGAAAAGAGCCTATTTGCAAAGCGCTGTCATGGTTTTTGGCTGCAGTCAGTCGCCTTCATCCTGCCGCTCTTCAATCTGTAATGCAGCTAGGGATCGCCTTTTAGCAGCATTACATCTCCGTTTCCACCCGGCTGTATTAAAAGAGCTAACGCCGTCAATACTACAAAGCGAAAAGTCATCATACTTCGAATTCCAACAAAACTGCAGCGTCCATGCCATTAGACCTGCCGCATAGCGTAAACCTATTCACACATCTTCACATCTCCACATTTTCTAATTTACTCACTCCCCTTCTCCCCCACAAACCACTGCTCTTTATTTTTGAACAGTACATTAAAGGTGGTGAGTGAGCCATAGCAACGGGTGATGTATTGCTGGATATTTACTTTTTCTTCGTCACTGAGTGTTTTGTTGCTGTTGATATTTTGTTCGGGTACCCGGAGGCGGTCGCGCAGCATTACGATCTTGTGAAAGAAATCATCGATGGGAATTTCTTTGGGCTTGAGACTTTTTTATGATCCCCTTCCTATGTGAGTAAAAATTACGATTACATAATAAGGACAAAAGTACATGTACTGAAGGGATGACAATACATATCAAGCTAAATATGGGACGAGGAGATAGATTAGAGAAAAACATACAGTAAGAAAAATCAAAAGAGTGGGAGGTTACATTAGTAAGTATGTGTCCCTTGTATAAAGAAACAGCGAATGGGGAGTTGCTCCGAGCTTGGCCGAGCGGTTTCTCATGTTAAAGACCCAACAATATAAGGATTTACCCTTATTAAAATATACCATGTTTTTGGTATTTTTTAATAAGTAGAAATTCTGTAGGTTTAATATAGCTATGAAAAAGTTGCCTCATGCAATTACACCTTACCATACTGCTTATATTAATTTTACTTTCAAAAAACACTGGTGCTCAATCTCTCGCACCGGCAAATGATAGCACACAGCTTTCTATTGACAAGCTTTCTCCCAAATACCTGGAGCAGTTGGCTGAAAAATCAAGTAAGTATTATGATGCGCTCACTTCAAAAACTGAGAAGACACTGGAACGTCTTTCAAAATGGGAAGCAAAAATAAAAACCGTTCTGGACAAGGTAAGTCCTGAAACCGCTCAACGGCTTTTTGCGAATCCCGATCTGACATTTGCCGGGTTACTTCAGAAGTTCAGGGAGGGTAAAGCCGCTGCTGATAACTATAAAGCAACCTATAATGAATACAGGGATAAAGTAACAACTACCCTAAAATACCTGGATGAAAAGAAAACTGCATTGGACAGTACCGTACTAAAGCGGATTAAATCAGCCAAAGAAAAAGACAGCAAACTGAATGAACAGTTGAAAAACACAGAGGCGGTGTCACAGTTTATCCGTGAGCGGAAAAAGCAACTGATGGAGCAGGCGCTGAAATATGTTGGAAATTCTAAAGCCCTCCAAAAGATCAATAAGGACTCCTATTATTATTTTGAAACCCTTCGTAACTATAAAACTCTTTTTAGTGAGCCCAGGCGGGCAGAAGAACTGGCACTGAAACTCCTTCATAAGATAAATGGCTTTGATGACTTTCTCCGGCGCAACTCGATGCTGGCATCTTTATTCCGTACCCCGGATGCTGGTGCTGGTACCGCCTCTTTGGCAGGATTACAGACCCGCTCTCAGGTTAACAACCTCATTCAACAGCAAATTGCAGCAGGTGGTTCAAATGCCCGGGAACAGTTTCAGCAGAATTTGCAGGCTGCGCAGGGGCAGTTAAGTGAACTGAAGAATAAAATTATCAAAGCAGGTGGGAGTTCATCGGGGGAAGATATTCCAGAGGGGTTTAAGAGAAATGAGCAACGGGGCAAGCCGCTGAAAAAGAAGATCGAATTTTCAATAAATGCGCAATCCAACCGCGGCAACAGTCTGTTCCCGGTAAGCTCAGACTTTGGCCTTTCTGCAGGCTTCCGTCCACATCAGAATTTTGTTTCCGGTTTTGGTATTGCCGGTCGTATTGGATGGGGGAAAGACCTTCGTCATATATCACTCAGTTATTCAGGTATCAGTCTCAGGAGTTTTGCCGAACTGAAACTAAAAGGGAGTTTTCATGCCACAGCCGGTTTCGAAATAAATTATAGACCGGAAATCAGAAGCTTGGATTTGCTAAAGGATTATTCTTCATGGCAGCGTTCAGGACTGGTAGGTATCGCAAAAACTGTATCAATAAAGAGCAAATTTTTTAAAAAGACCAGCGTAAGACTTATGTGGGACTTCTTAAGTTTTGAGCAAGTGCCGAGGACGCAGCCGGTTATATTTAGGATAAGTTATGGATTTAAATAAACGAAGTGCAAATTAATCTTACTGATATGAGCAGAATAATTTTAATTGTTTTAACTGGCTTGTTCTTTGGGGTAAACGCCCACTCTCAGAATAATGCATTCAATAAGCCTCCAGTAAACATTTTAAGTCCTGATGCGGCTAATCTGGGTAAATTCGGTACTTATAATGTAAATCATTATACAGGAACACCAGGTATTAATGTCCCTATATATGAAATAAACGAATCCGGGGTTAGTATCCCAATCTCAATCGGATATGACGCAAGCGGTTTTATACCTAACAAAAATGCGGGAATTGTCGGGCAGAACTGGAGTTTAACGGCCGGAGGAGCAATTACACGTACAGTTAAAGGAGTACCAGATGAAAAAAGAAACCCCAACCCGAACAGCTCATCCAGTTCTGACAAGAATTCAAAAGAACACACCGGCTATATCTATGGAATTCAGAATTTACAACCAGCGCCTTTACCTTCCCAGGCCTCAATAGAAAATCTTACTTTCCTCGGCACGTCCCATAATCAAGATCCAGGGTTTCCCACTTCAAACATCCTGACATGTGAGTATAACCCGGATATCTTTTCATTTAATTTTTTAGGCCATTCCGGAACATTTGTAATGGGCAATGACGGACAGGTAAAAGTGAACGGGGACAGGAGGTACAAAGTAGACATGTCCCAGTTTATTACTCAATGGAATCAGTTTAACCTCGGTACAAGTATAGGAACGCTTGCTTTTAATCAGATTAACAATTCGCTGCCTAACCTAAACAGTAGCGGAGGGATGATCAGTAAAATTATTATTACATCTGATGATGGGTATATTTTTCATTTTGGGGGAAACCTGAGTGCTCTTGAAATATCGTTTAGCTATGCAGGCACGAATGCAGAGTTAGCCAGGGGAGTAGAAGGAACAAGTGGTGTTATCAACAGCTGGTATCTGACAAAAATAATTGCTCCTGACGGTGACGAGGTAAATCTTGATTATGGTTTTTATTCTTACCAGGATGCCGAAGTATTGAATCATCTTGTAGATATTAATACCGGCTGGTGGGACAGTCAACGCCAGGTCAATTTTTTTGATATTAAACTTTTTTACAGCAATTATAACGAAACATATCAGTTATTGGGTGCTTCTCAAACAGGCACTCAGCCAATGGCATTACAAAAAAGCTTAATAAAACTAGCGTACCTTAAAAAAATCGACACAAAATTAAGGACCGTTACTTTCGATTACTCCAAAAGGAACGAATACAATACCAATATGTTTTATACTACACAACCAGGTAGTACAACTCTTTTCTCAAATATGATTAACAAGAACCAGGGTTACTTCTCCAGCAAACTGGATAAGATATCTATACAGGCGAAAGCGGGAGTTTCGTGGCCAATTGGAGAAGGGGAATTTCTTGGATCCCCGATTTTAACATATGACTTTATATATCAATTCTATGGGTCGTTTAATATCGGAAACCGGTTATTTCTCAAGGAATTAAAGTTTAATAATAACAACACAAAATATAAGTTTGACTATTGGCGGACAACAGAACTCCAGCACCCGCTAACTGCGGCTATAGATAAATGGGGATATTACAATGCTGAGCCGGGAAATGTGCGGCTGATCGGTCTAAGCGGCCCCGTAATTGGTGATCCGCTTGAATTTGAAACTAATTTTACTTATACAGGTCAGATAAGAACTGCCAATTCAACGGTAGCGGATATAGGATTGCTGCAAACCATTACATACCCAACAGGCGGAAAAACAGATTTTGAATATGAGGGCCATAAAGTTAAGAAAATACTGAAAAAGAAAGTAAATACAACCGGCAACACCATGATTCCGGTTTGGGAAACATTGACGACTGAAGAAAATATTGGCGGCTGCAGGATAAAAAAAATCATTTCTGTTCCGGGCATTACCACAGAGTATAAGTACATAAAGGATTATAATGTAAACCCTAACGGCCCTTCCAGTGGTTTGCTGACAGATTACGGCGTTTTCAGGATAAAGATGCAAAGAACAAACGGGGATTATCATGACCAGCTATTTGACCAGAATATTGTAAAGGCAGCTGGTTATTCCGAATCCCATGTATGCTATCCTCAGGTGGTGGAAATAAACGGCAATGGCACAGAAGGGTTTACAAAATACACGTACACAAATCCTGATGATGAGGAATATGGAACTACACCGGCATCTTGCCCTGATATCCACTATATCAGCAGCACTGCTGTCAAATATTGGGCAACAGACTTAAATATAACGAGTCTTGCCAACCAAATGAAAAGGATTTCCAGGGCATCAAGCCGGGCAACCGAAAGGGGCAAATTATGGAAAAAGGAAGTGTTTGCAGGTGGTGGTACGTCCCCGATAGCCAGTACGGAATATAATTATAACCAGGATCCCGGCCGGTTCAGCGAGAAAACAGTGGGATATGAAAGAATTTATAATAAAATTTACCCTGATAATACAGCTTTTGCAGGTGTTGCTTATTTCATCAATTCATTCCATTTGTATAATTACCAGAATAACCCTACTAAAATTATTGAAAAAACATTTGCTAATGGTCAGGTAAATACTACGACAACTACTTTGACTTACAAAGGAAACAGTAATTCTCTGCTGGCAGAAAAGACAGTAACAAAGAGTGATGGCTCCGTGTATAAATCACAATATTTTTATCCTGAAGACAAAATTGGAGACCCCGAATACCCGTTTAGCACCGGAATGGTGAATAAGAATATGGTGGCAACAGTGCTGGAAGAAAAAACATTCAGGGGTACCGCACCGCTTACCACACAAAAGTATTTTTATACAGATATTACTGGAAACGGAGGTTATAAGCCAACTTCCACCAAATCCATCAACCATACCATCTCCGGCGCCGGAAGCGAGGAAGGAACGAATATTGCCTATTATTCAAACGGCAATGTGAAAGAAGTATTTAAATCAAACGACAGTAAAACAACTTATATATGGGATTATAAGCAAACTTTTCCGATAGCGGAGGTAAAAAATGCAGCTTCAGCAGACGATATCGCATATACATCTTTTGAGACGACGGAAGACTGGACACAGGGAGGTTATAGCCAATGGGTGTATAACCCGGCGGCCAGAACGGATAATTATACCTGTCCCAGTGGATCCGGTGTTTTAGACCTCAATTACAACGGAACACAGACAATTACAAGAGCCCTGAATCCCGCTAAGCAATATGTATTATCGCTTTGGTTTAACGGCAGCAGCATATCGGTTAGTGGCCTGACAGCAACCAATGGCGAAACTATCTTGGGGTGGACATACAAGGAATTTGCAGTGACAGGACTGAGTTCGGTAACAATAAGCGGAACCGGGAAAATTGATGAATTAAGACTTTATCCGAAAGGCGCATTTATGACCACCTATGCCTACCAACCATTATTTGGAGTTATAAGCAAGTGTGATGTAAATAACAGGATAAGCCATTTTTATTACGATATAGCAGGCAGGTTGTCATTGATAAGAGATAAGGACTTTAATGTGCTGAAAAAATTCTGTTACCGATACGATTACCTCAATGGGCCTCAGCCTGTAAACTGCAACAGTGCTGTTTTCAGAAATGCAGCCACCAGCCAGACTTTTTATAAGAATGATTGTGGAATGGGATATGAAGGAAGCGCGGTTGTGTTTACCCTTCCGGCTAATACGTTTGGTTCAGATGTCAGCCAGACGGACGTGAATCAGAGAACACAGGAGTATATAAACTCTATGGGCCAGGCCTATGCCAATGCCAACGGCTCCTGCCTTTGTACGGTTAACTCCTGTACCGGGGTGGATAAAAAATGTGTAAACGGAGTTTGCGAGACAGGGGTGAAGAAATATATTTCATCAACATACAGTAAGTCAACCGGGCTGTGGACCTGCGTTTATGTATATGAATTCAGTAATTGTACTGTAAGTGTGCAATACTCTGAAACAAGTACGGAAGGATGCGTAACCGGCGGATTATGCGGAGATTAAAAACTAATTTAAAATATATCATTTATGAATGCTTTATTAATGTCACTGGCAGTTTTTGTGACCAGTATATATAACCTTCAGTTCACGGATACAGATGGCAACACCGTACAGATGAGTAATTATCAAAATAAAAAAATATTGCTTGTAAATATTGCAACCGGCAGCCAAAAGGTGAGCCAGTTAGCAGGACTTCAGCAACTGCAACAAACATATGGCGACAGCCTTACTGTGATTGTTTTCCCATCTAACAGTTTTGGTAATGAGAGCAGGACCAATGCGGAGATAAAACAATTTTGCCAGACTGGATATGGGGCAACATTTAAGATAGCAGCCAAATCTGTAGTTTCTGGAACAGGTATCAATCCCGTTTTTAGCTGGCTGTCCCAGAAAACTGAGAATGGTTCAATCGATGCTGCTGTTGTAAAAGACTTTCAAAAATTCTTGATTGATAAAGATGGCAAACTGATTGGAGTTTTTGGTGCCTCCGTGGCACCACTGGACAATCAGGTAGTAAATGCAATTACGGCAAATTAATAAGGGCTGAACTGTAAAACTAAAAGTTATGACTAGGAAGTTATTACCGTGGGTTTTAGTAAACGTATATATTTTTTTCATTGTAACGAAAGGCAATACCCAGGCACCGGCACCATACCCTTCCAATATGGTAGTAAATTTTGTACGGGTGTGGGAGGCTGCAGCCCCCGAGGCAAGCTATTCAAACCTGATGACAAGGCCGGTACGGGATGTAAAGCAATCCACCCAATATATTGATGGGATTGGAAGACCGTTACAAACAGTGGCAAAAGAAGCTTCAATGGAAACAGGCGGGACTGCTGCGGATGTAATAAGCCCGATAATGTATGATGAGTATGGCCGTGAGCAATATAAATATTCCAGCTTTCCTGCCAATAATACCGGTGGATATAGCTCCAATGATGGTCAGTTTAAGCTGAACCCTTTTGTGCAACAGGGGGTATTTATGAATTCACAATATGGCACGCAGGGAGAATCACATTTTTATTCCAAAACTAATTTTGAAACCTCACCGCTGAGCAGGCCGGAAAAGACGATGGCCCCGGGTATTAACTGGGCGGGAAGCAACAGGGGCGTTGAATCTAAATATTGGTTGAATACTGCTGTGGACGGTGACGTTCGTATCTGGAGAGTTAACAATACTTCACCTGGTAGTTTTGCAACTATTAGCACAACTGATATTTTTCAGCCCGGTCAATTGTACAAATTTGCCACCGTTGACGAACATGGAAAACAGGTAATAGAGTACAAGGATAATGATGGGAAAGTAATTCTGAAAAAAGTGCAGGTAAACGGACCTTCCGATGTAAACGGGGCTGGCAGTGGCTACGCCGGATGGAACTGTACTTATTATATCTATGATGATATTGGAAACCTGCGCTGTGTGGTACAGCCGCAGGGAGTGGAAAATATGGCGGCCATAAACAACTGGACACTCACCACCACAATTCTGGATGAACAATGTTTCCGCTATGAATACGACAGCCGTAACCGGATGATTATGAAAAAAGTGCCCGGAGCAGCAACGGTATACATGGTATATGATAAAAGGGACAGGATGGTAATGACCAGGGACGGGAATCTTACCACCAGCGGCAAGTGGCTGGTAACGCTCTACGACGAGATGAACAGACCTGTGCAAACGGGGCTGTGGACAAATACCGGAAGCTGGGCCACACACAGCAGTGCAGCATCCAATGCCTCTGCTCCTTATTATTACCCTTTTAATGAGTTGAATGTTCCCGGAAGTGGCTGGGAAATGCTGACTAAAACCCATTATGATGATTACCTGGGTGGATTGCCGGCAGGTCTATCTGCTTCCTATCTCAATACATGGGATGGATATTTTTCTGCAACCAACAACACAGAATGGCCCTATCCTCAAATGCCGGTAAAAAATGAAGCCACCCGGGGAATGGTAACCTGGCTGCAGGTAAAAGTGCTGGGCACCAATCCGGCTGTTTACCTCGGCACGGTTAATATTTATGACGATAAAGGAAGGCTGATACAGGTACAGTCAACAAATAACATGGGAGGCACGGATGTTATAACCACACAGTACAGTTGGGCAGGTCAGCCATTAGTGACAGTGCAAAAGCACAATATTACAGGCACGGGCAGCCAAAACAGTGTCGTGGTAACCCGGTTAACTTACGATGACCTGGGGAGACTGGTAAAAACAGAAAAGAGAATGAGCAATTCGCTGGTCAACAGTGGTGCAATGCCTGCATTTAAAATAATCTCGGAAAATGAATATGATAAAATCGGGCAGTTAAAGAAAAAGAAACTGGCCCCCGCTTATGGAAGCGGCGGACTGGAGACAGAAAACTTCGAGTACAATATCCGCGGCTGGATGCTGGGCATGAACAGGGATTATGCAAAGGATGTGACCAGCAATAATTATTTTGGTTTTGACCTGGGATATGATAAAGCCAATAATAATATTATCGGAGGACAAACTTATACTAACCCTCAGTACAATGGCAACATAGAAGGCATGGTATGGAAAAGCCGTGGAGATGGGGAGAAGAGAAAATATGATTTTTATTATGATGGGGCAAATAGATTATTAAAGGCAAATTTCACGCAGTATAATGGCGGTGCATTCAATCAAAGCGCTTTTGTAAACTATGACATGAAAATGGGCGATGGTGAAAGTCCCGATCTTGCTTACGATAAGAATGGCAATATTAAAAGGATGCAGCAGTGGGGATTAAAAGTTTTTTCGAGCGAGAAGATCGACGATCTGGCCTACCTGTATGGGAATGGTGGTAATAAACTGATGCGGGTTACAGATGACGTAACTGTGGATAATAAACTTGGTGATTTTAAAGATGGTACCAATTCTAATGATGATTACAGCTATGATGATAATGGGAACATGCTGACTGATCAGAATAAAAAAATACTCAGTATCCAGTATAACTATCTGAACCTGCCGGCTAAGATCACCATTTTCAGTGGCCTTTCAGACCGTGGAGGATATCCAACCCCGCATATAATAGAGTACACGTATGATGCAGCCGGTAATAAGCTTAAAAAAGAAGTGAATGAATCATTGGGTGATGCTTATATAGGTACAACCACCAGCTATATGGGGGGATTTGTGTACCGAAACGATACCCTGCAGTTTACCGGTCATGAAGAGGGGCGGATACGCTTCTCTCCTCCTGTGGGGGCCGTAGCGGCCTCACTGGAATACGACTATATGCTGAAAGACCACCTGGGGAATGTGCGGGCAGTACTGACAGAAGCACAGCAACAGGATATCTATCCCGCAGCCACCCTTGAAAATGCGACTAATGGCGCCAGTACAGCTATAACAGTGGAAAACCAGTATTATACCATCAATTCGGCCAATATCGTTTTAAACTCAGGCTTATCCGGAATTCCCGCCTATCAGAATAATAACGGCAATCCGCCAGCCAATAATAATCCCTACAGCTATACAACTGCCAACAGTGAAAAAATATACCGGCTGAATGCATCTGCCAATACCATTGAAAATAAAACGGGTTTAGGAATCGTATTAAAA
This sequence comes from Bacteroidota bacterium, assembly GCA_026391455.1. GTDB lineage: Bacteria > Bacteroidota > Bacteroidia > Chitinophagales > Chitinophagaceae > JJ008. Next base: position 5,281 of record JAPLEH010000065.1, on the reverse strand, counting down.
GTAATGGCGGGAGATGCAGTGAATATATTTGGAAAATCCTACCATAAACGACCTGCAAGCGGTGGATACAGCCAACCCACCACCAGCATCCTGGTATCGGAGCTCATCAATGCATTTGCGGGCACCGGTGTGGTAGGCACCAAGGGCATTACCGGTTCACAAATTACCGGCCAACCTGGAGGTTTTCCCAACACGATGACAGGCCTGATCGGATCCCAGCCGGTGCAGAACAGCAACAGGCCGAGAGCTTCCATCAACTGGATTGTGTTTGATGAACAGTTTAAATATATAAGTGGTGGTTTTGATATGGTGGGTTCGGATGATAATGGGACAGGCATCTTTAAAGAGCATAATTTAACAACTATTCCTACAATATCTATCCCGAAAAATGGATATATTTATGTGTACTGCAGCAATGAAAGCCAGTATGATGTGTTCTTTGATAACCTGCAACTGATACATACCCGCGGGCCTTTGTTAGAAGAAACACATTATTATCCGTTTGGCCTTACCATGAATGGGATAAGCAGCAGGGCATTAGTGTTTGGAGTCGCGGAGAATAAGTTTAAGTATAACGGTAAGGAAGAGCAGCGGAAAGAGTTTAGGGATGGTAGTGGATTGGAGTGGATGGATTATGGGGCGAGGATGTATGATGGACAGATTGGGAGGTGGATGGTTCAAGACGCTTTGACTGAGAAACTTCACAATTGGACTCCGTATAGATATAGTTTTAATAATCCAATAACATTTTTTGACCCCGATGGTAATTGGGAAATAAGTGTAATTTCCGAAGAAATAAGAAATAAAAGTGGAAAAAAAATAATTGGTTATAAGCATCATGTTGAATTAATAGCGGAAGCAGATGACAACATAAAAACACTATCCGAGCAATCTGGCTATAAAGAAGAAGATCTTAAAAAAATTATGACAAAAGAAATTAAAGAGGGCGTATCTTTTGTAGCAAGTGAACTTGGAGATTTATTTGGGTTCAAATTAATAAATGAAGCTCTTAATTTGCCTGAGGATAAAGCAAAAAATTGCAACTGCCATGTTGCCTCTTTGAGATTTGCAGAAAAGAAGTCAATGGATATTAGTAAAGAAGAGTTAATGATGGATTTTGCTCTATTTATGCCAGAATATGCAGATGAGGTTCTTAAGATGGATTACAATTCAACAGAATATCCGAGAACTGGTAGTATTATTCGATTCGCAAATGAAAATGATCCCAATAAGGCTACTCATTATGCATCGGTATTACTAGTGAATAAAAAAGGGGTAAAAGTTTTTACTAAAGATGGAGTAAATGGAAAATATCAAGTTTTGTATACCGATCAGCCCAATCCTCTAAATAATAATCAAACTATACTTCAAACATATGGTAATCCAACACCTATTCCAAATGACAAATCAGCTTATTATACAAGAAGGGAATAAAATGAAAAAAAATTTAATTGTTTTGGTGCTGTTGGTTATTATTTTTAAGAATATAGCCAATTCTCAGTCACTTAAGTTTTTGGGACTTCATAAATCTAACTATAATAGTGCCTTGAGAGTAACCGAATATCCGGATATTAATATATTGATTAAAAATGAAGATACGAGTAGTCAACAAATATTCATACATGGTCACAAACAAGTTGTAATATGTAAGAACGCGAATTTATTTATAGAAATATTTGAAAGTCAATACTTGGTTATTTCTGAAAATTCTCCAAAGGTTGAGTCGAATGGACAACCAAACTTTTTGAGACCCAGACGAAGAGTTTATTTCACTGAAATATCACCTGCTAAAAAAAGGAAAAATATCTATTTTTTTGAACTCGATAATAAGAGAATCTTAAGCAATGGATTTGAACTAGGCAGTATAAAAATTAGCGATATTTCAGATTATATTTTGAAGGAAATAGATGTCCAGCGTAGTCAAGTTTCTCTTTTTAATATAAATAGTAATGAGATAGAAAATTTCCAGATTAAAAAAGTAAAAAGAAAATTACATGTTATATGTAGTAATTAACTTTTTTTTACGCCTAGCGTCTCCTTTCTTCCTCGTTTACGCCTGGTGTCTGGCCCCGGGTAGGTCAAATGCAGCCGACGCCGGGCGAGCTACAAAGAAGTGATCTGATCCACGAGATGTTATCTTTTCAAAATGCCTGTCCGTATTACCATCCCTTATAACCCGGGCTGTACTTTATAACCTTTACATGACATAAGTGGTTGCCATTTTTTCGGGCAACGTCCTCCCTTTCACTCATTTCCTTCTCGCGTCTTTCCACCCGGCTGCATAGACAAGGCCGGCGCCGGGTATGCTATGATGCGAAAAAGAAATTTAACTTCGAAGTCCCGGCGTCTCTGCTGCGCGCAGGGCTGGTGGAGGAGACGCCGGGGGGAAATAAAAGTAACAGATATGAATTTAATGCGAATTTATTTTTTCACTGCAACATTTGTTTTGTTTTTTTCTTCTACTAATGGTCAAGCTATTTCTTCAGGAATATGTGATTCTTGCAGAGTTGATTCTCTTGAAAGACATAAGGAACATTATGTTTATAGATACCTGACAAATCTTGTTGGAAAGAGTGGAGATGAATTGACAAAACCAATGCATTTTCAAATTAATTTACCGAAGGGGTTATTGGGGTATTCGGTATTTTCTTTTAACCAGTTTATTTTTTTTTACAAGAAAAACCAAGCTGTTTGTATTTACTTCGATTATCGCAAAGATTATTTAATAATGAAAGACACTGCTTATTTTCCAAATGATGACCAGGTTTTTGTGTTTTCTTGTGATAAGCTTTTTAATATTGATAAAATTAAAGAAAAGTGTAGTAAGGGGAATATTCTAATTCGAAAGAGAATAAATTATTTTATTAACAAAGGAAGGGCTACAATTTTGCTACTTAATATCAGACCTAAAAAATTAAATTATTTTTTATCAAAAGTTACTACGTTTAAGTTTGATATAAACAGATAAAAGGCGTCGGGTAGTGTATCACTTTATCTGGTTTTTGGAGGAGACGCATTATTATCCGTTTGGCCTTACCATGAATGGGATAAGCAGCAGGGCGTTAGTGTTTGGAGTCGCGGAGAATAAGTTTAAGTATAACGGTAAGGAAGAGCAGCGGAAAGAGTTTAGAGATGGCAGTGGATTGGATTGGGTGGATTATGGGGCGAGGATGTATGATAACCAATTGGGAATATGGCATAACATTGATCCGCATGCTGAAAATTATTCATCATATTCACAATATATTTACGTAGGAAACGCACCATTACTGTTTTTGGATCCAGACGGCAGAGATTGGTTTTATTACAAAAGTGCAGATGAAAGCAACGCATCTTGGCATTGGCAAGAAGGTAGCCAGTATAAACATACATATACGGATGCTGATGGTAAAGAAAAGAATATTAATTTGAATGGTGTTAAAGCTGTTGTCGCTTTTCAAGGTTCTAGAGAGGAAAAACTTGGAACTAAAAATGGTAAAAGCGGATATATTGATGGTGAAGGCGCAGTAACAGCAACAGTGACAGTCTACGGACCAAAAGGTGCTGATGATGTACATACATATACAGGTTACACCATGACTTCGGATGCAGAAAAATTCACACCAATTGATGAGGGTACATATGATGGGAATTATAATGTAGTAGGGAAAACCGGTTCTTTAACATCGAATTGGCAAGTTGAAAATGGGGGGCACATTAGAACACTAGATGGAGGACTTAATAATAATGCGCCAAGTCAGGTTGAGGGAAATGGAGAAGGGTATAAGGATAGGATTTGGATTCACCGCTGCAATTCAGATGGTTATTGCGGTCCAGTTAAAAATGGATCTTCAGGAATTTCGGTGGGCTGTTTAATTATTGCGCCTAAGGATTGGAAATCCTTTAATACAGTAATGGCCGGAGTAAAACAGTATAAAATCCAGGTATTTAGAACAATTAAGATAACTTTACCGATAAGCCTTCCATTTATTGGTTCAACACTCGTCTTTAATAAAACTGACTAAACTATAGTTTATGTTTGTCGCTATAATTTATATGCTTTCCTCTTTTTATAGTTCAGGCTTTAATAGTAATTGCGAAGTATTCCTTAGCTTAAAAGAGAAAAATAAAATTGTTGTTTACAATTCAACACAAAAAACAAAAATACTTGGATGGTTTGGCCATAAGGTTAAGGATGAAGATTATTTGATGATTGATATTCTTAATTCAAACGACAGCATGTATTTTGTATCAGCAACTTATTCAGTTTCTGGTAAAACTATAAAAGGCTGGATTTCCCGGAAAACAAAACTTGCAATTTTTAGTAAATTCTACGACAAAGAATTACTATTATATAAAGAGCCAAAAAAAAAGGAAGTTGTTTTCAAAGCACCGCCTTCAGTAAAAGAGTTAGAGGTGCTTGCCTGTAAAGATGGTTGGTTGAAAATAAGAACGAAGGACAGAGAAAAGCGTTATACAGGATGGATACCACCAGAGTCTCAATGCAGCAACCCCTATACTACCTGCAATTAACTCGTTTTTGGTCGTTTATCTCCTTAACTGGCTTTCAGAAACGGCAATAAATAAATTAGGTACAAAGGTTTCGGTCTCCCTCCCTTGCCAACAAAAACACACGCCATTCCCTTTCGACCGCGGTCTGTCCACCTGATTATATCAAACGGCAACCTCGAAAGCCAGTGAGAGAAAGGATGAAGAACAAGAGGAGAACTAACTTCGAATCCCCGGCGTCCCTGCTGCGCTCATGTCTGCTGGAGGAGACGTCGGGGAAAAAAAAATGAAGATGGTACAAAAATTCTGGTTTATAATGGCCCGTTATCAAGAGAACCTGCACAAGATGCTAAACAACTTTTACAGTCGAAAGGTAAATGGAAGGTGCAGAAGCAAGCTAATAAGAAGAAGTCTAATTAGCAGTTCTTTATTGCTTACATTCTTTAGCTTTTCATTTGGACAATTACCTGAAGACGATAGCTTAATAAGTAAAAAGCTTTTGGACGATGCTAAGAAAGCGTCCTTCAAAAAAAGCTATATTAAGACCTTTTTGCCTGAAGTTTATATGGATCATTTAAAGCAATCCGGATTAACCAGATGTATTGCAAATCCCGGTGACGTGTTCAATGAAACCGATTTAGTTGATACCGCATTGTAAAATCCTGTGATGCTGACCACCAATCCTGCGATGTTGACCATCCCTTAGATTTGGGGTTGTTTTCTGTAATTATTTCGAAGAGCTGTTGTACAAAAATAGGGTTATACTATTTCTTTCGTAAAGATTCTCCTTTTA
>JAPLEH010000066.1 GCA_026391455.1 Bacteroidota bacterium | reverse complement strand
GCCACGCTTGCCTGCCGGTAGGCAGGAATTACACTAATGACACTAATGAATACAATTAAGTACTAATAATACAGCCGCAGGCAGTATTTCTCCTAACCTCCATTCCTCCGCGTGACACAAATGAATACAATCTCATTAATGCGTAGGATCTCCATTCCCCCTCTCCATTTTTGGAGAGGGGTTGGGGGTGAGGGTATTCTGCCCGTTGAACTTAGAACAGTTTAATATTAATTATGTAAATTTGATGTTGACAATACTTCTACATGAACAGACTGGAAGCATATAGCCCGGCGATCATTCAGCTTTGTAAAAATCACAAGGTGAAAAGCCTGTATGCATTCGGCTCTGTGCTTACCGATGATTTTAGTAGGGAAAGTGATATCGATTTAATTGTTGAATTCGCTCAAATGGCAGTGGAAGATTACGCAGATAACTACTTCGATTTTAAATTTTCACTGCAGGATATATTCAACAGGCCGGTTGATCTGTTAGAGGATAAGGCAATAAAAAATCCGTATTTCAGAAAGTCAGTTACACAGCAAAGACAGCTCGTATATGCAGAATGAGATAAATGCCTGGCTCTACGACATTTTAAATGCCATAATAGAAATTGAAAGCTTTCTGGATGGCGGCTCAAAACGGTTTGAAGATTATCAAAATGATCTGCGTACCAAGCGTGCTGTAGAACGAAATATTGAAATTATCGGTGAAGCCCTAAGCCGCATTTTAAAGCAAGATGCTTCCATCCTGATCACCCATTCAAGAAAAATAGTAGATACAAGAAACAGGATCATTCATGGGTACGATTCCGTTTCGGACGATGTTATCTGGGGAATCGTTGTTCGTCATCTCCCGGTACTGAAAGCGGAGGTTACAGCGATATTGGGAGAGTAAAATTACACTGGTTAAACTGTCGTTTAGTTTTATACTAAGCGTTTCGGGTTTATTGAATTCATCTTTTCTGTTTTGTTTTGCGAAATGTGAAAGCCAGGTATCCAATCCGCATTTACCGCGATGCGGTAAAAATCCATTCCAATCCAAGTTGCAGCGACGCATGCAAACCGTCTAATCCGTGTGGTGCCGCCTGCCTGCCGGCAGGTAAACCTTCGGGAAGTAAGCCACAAATGAACGCAGATGGACACAAATAATACAGATGAATACAGATCGCCTGCCTGGCGGCAGGTAAACCTTCGGCGAGAGTTAGCCACAGATGAACGCAGATGGACACGGATAATACAGATGAATACAGATCGCCTGCCTGTCGGCAGGTAGACCTTCGGAGAGAGTTAGCCACGCTTGCCTGCCGCTTGGTAGGAATTACACTAATGACACGCTTGCCTGCCATGCCTGCCGGCAGGCAGGAATGAATACAATTAAGTACTAATAATACAGCCGCAGGCAGTATTTCTCCTAACCTCCATTCCTCCGCGTGACACTAATAAATACAATCTCATTAATGCGTAGGATCTCCATTCCCCCCTCTCCATTCTTGGAGAGAGGTCGGGGGTGAGGGCCGACTATGCACGCAATGAAACCATATTTATCGCGCAGCGGTAAAAATCCGGTCCAATCCAAGTTGCCACGACGCAAGCAAGCCGTCTAATCCGTGTGCTGCCGCCTTCGGCGAAGTAAGCCACAAATGAACGCGGATGGACACAGATGATACAGCTGAAGGCGGTATTCCTCCAAACCTCCATTCCTCAGCGTGACCAAAAATCCCCATCCACCCGAAACAGAATTTGGAAAATTCTTCCGCTGCATGGAATAATCCCACCGTGCCAATACCGTAACACCCTGTAAATCAGCCTCCATTTTTTTGGCCCGACAATGGACAAGAGGGAATCAAAACGTACTAATATGAAAAAAATCTACACTACTGTAATGATCTGCTTTTTCCTGTTCATCGCTATCTCTTCACAGGCACAAAGCTTCTCCTGGAGCAATTATTCTGCAGGAGCTAATTCTTACAACGCTTCCAATTTGGGCGTTACCATGTCCTGCAATGGCAATGGTACCGGCAGCATATCCGGATTTCCCAACTACAGCGCAGGCTCCGGCGGATACCTGAATATCGGTGCAGACTGGTCCAACAGATCGTCTAACCTGAGATACACCATCACCTTTAGTAAGCCCCTGGTTGGCGTTGCCTTTTTATTGTATGATGTGGACCAGGGTAGCACCTGGGATGATAAACTGACCATTGCCGGTACCTCAGAAACCAACGCGGCCGTAAACCCCACTATCACCGCGTCTGCTTACAATACCGTATCGGGCAATGTAATCGAAGGTTCTGCCGATAATGCGAATTACCTTTCTAACCCGGCAATAGTGAGCTTTGGTGGCGCCGCCGTAAAGTCATTCACCATCACCTATACCGTAGGCAGCGCAAGCCCCAGCAATCCGGCTGCACAGTATGTGGGTATCGGCACCATTACCTATGGCACCGTATTGCCCGTACAGTTGGTATCGTTCAATGCCTCCAAACGAAACAGTAATGCCGACCTGAAATGGCAGGCAGAGAATATGATCAACTTCAGCCGTTTTGAAATAGAGCGTTCCGCTACCGGTTCCGGCAATTTTGAAACCATTGGTGCCGTAGCTACCGGTGGTGTGGAAAGCGGAACCTTTACCTATACCGACCTGAATGTACAAAACAGAATGGGCCGCGCTTTCTATCGCCTTAAAATGGTGGATGTGGATGGTCAGTTTAAATACAGCCCCGTGATGATGATCAGCTTCGGCGAACCCGTGATTGATGTACGCCCCACCGTATTAGCTGCCGGTGAACCCATACGTGTACAACTGGCAGGCAATACTGCAACCCGCTACGATATTCGCCTCTTCGATGCCAGCGGCAAACTGATACAACAACAGAGCCAGGTAAACGGTCAGGTACAACTGGGTACGGGCCTGCTCAAAAAAGGAATTTACATTTTGTCGGTTACCGATGGAATTACACCAACTACTTTCCGCATAGCGGTACAATAACTCAGACCGGAGCTTTTTGGTAGAGGGTTTTGTTTTTTTACAGTGGTTAGGGCGGCCTTTTCTAAGGCGGCCCTTTTTTTATGATATTTTTGCCCGTCACCATCGGATCATCCCATTTATGTATACGCGACAGGAAGCCTCTGCCATTCGTACCGCCTTCTGGACCCGCTTCGGGCAGTATATGAAGCCCGTACCATCTGCCGCCGGCCACACGGTAAACTGGTTGAATTATAAAACCGGCATCCGGCACATTTATTTCCGCATGGAGGCCGATACTAAAAAGATGTCCATAGCACTCGAGTTGCGACACCCCGATGCGGAACTGCGTCAACTATACTATGAACAGTTACTTTCATTGAAGAAAATCTTCGCCTCGTATATGGAGGAGGAGTGGGAATGGCAACCGCATTTTGTAAATGAAGAGGGACTTACCATCAGCCGGGTCATCTGCTCCCGCGAAGGCGTGAACCTTTTTCAGGAAGCCGACTGGCCCACTATCATTTCTTTTTTAAAACCACGTCTCATTGCCTTAGATGCTTTCTGGGATATGGTGAAAGAGCAGTTTATGTAATAATGGTTTTATTTTCCTGCAAGCAGGTGGTGTAGCCCCATATAAAAGCAGTTGTGCATTGCGATGAGCACAGGTTTCGGCTAAGACAATAACAGTATCATTCCTTAAGTGCATACTCTTATATGCGTATAAAAAGCCACGATCTTTTTTAATCCGGTATTCAATACTTCATTCTGTCATTATCTTTTACGTATCTTTTTACTTGTTCAGTCATCCGGTATCATTTATTATTTATTGTGATCCGTTGTATGCCTGATTCAAACATGTGAGCAATGTCGAGGTTGCCGATTAGGACTGGCCCGGCATAAACAGGTTTCTTTTTTACGATCCGCTATACGATGTTGATAAAAACGATGTTCAGGAATATAGCTCAATGGTTCAGCGACGGATTCCGGTTTTATCCGCAACTGGAAACGATGGATTGCGGCCCTGCCTGTGTTCGTATGATCGCCGCCGCACATGAACGGTTTTATTCGCTCGAAGTACTCAAGAATTTATGTGACTTCAATAAGTTAGGCACCAATTTTCAATCCCTGAGCCGTTGCCTGCAGGAAACCGGTTTTGAAACCACCGTGGTTACCATTCCCTTTCAATCGACCGATCCGGATACACCCGGGTTAACGGAATGCCCCCTTCCCGTGATCGTACACTGGAATCAGCGACATTTTGTGGTGGTCTATCATATTGGTGAAAAGCAAATTAAAATTGCAGATCCTGCACAGGGAAAAGTAACGCTTACGGTACAAGAGTTCAGAGAGAGCTGGGAAGAGTTGCTCGCTATGCCGGATAAGGAAAATATTCCGGTGCAGCAAAGCAATACGGAGAAGGAAAAAAAATCCAGACTGGCCCGTTTTGTTGTGCCCTATCTGCGCCCCTTTACCCGTGTGTTTATCGCCATACTGATCAGCATGGCCGCCATGTCGGCTTTACAGTTCATTATCCCTTACCTCAATCAGCGCCTGGTGGATGAGGGTATTGCCAATAAAAATATTGCCTTTATACAAACCATGCTGGCCGGTCTGCTGATGGTATTTGCAGGCAGAGCTACGATTGAGATCATTCAAAACTGGCTTTTTCTGAATGCCGGCACCCGTATCAACAACAGCATGCTGTACGATTTTCTGAAAAAGATCCTGCACCTGCCCGTACGCTTTTTCGATCAGCGCACCAAGGGCGACCTGATGCAGCGCATGCAGGAATTCAGCCGGCTGGAACAGTTCATTACCACCCAGTTCGTTACCGCTATCGTGTCTTCACTCGTACTCATTGTTTTCGCGGTGGTTCTCTTTCGGTATAATCTTGTAGTGTTTTATATTTTCAGCGGGGCTGCCGTACTGTACACGATATGGATACTGCTCTTTCTCCGCAAGCGAAGCCTGCTGGATTACCGGATGTTTAACCGCTTTGCCACCCAGCAAAACAACCTGTATGAAATGCTGGAAGGTGTGCAGGATATAAAAGTCAATAACCTGGAGTCTGACAAATACAATAAATGGAAGCTCGAGCAGGACCAGTTGTTTACCCTGCAGCGTAAGAATTTTTCGGTGGAGCAATGGCAGCGCACCGGAGCTTCCTTTATCTCGCAGGTAAAAGATATTCTGATCACGTTTTATGCTGCCAATGCGGTGGTAAACGGGCAGATCACCTTCGGTGCGATGCTGGCCATACAATACATCATTGGTCAAATGAACCTGCCCCTGAACCAACTGGTTTATTTTACCCAGGAGCTGCAAAATGCCATCAATAGTATGCGCCGTATCAATGAAGTATTTCTGAAAGAAACGGAAACAACCGCCGGTGATACAGTAGCAGCTACAGGTGCAAATTTTCAGGAACATACCCTGCAGTTACAGGATGTAAGTTTTGAGTATGAATCCCAGCGCCAGGTATTATCGAATATCACAGCGAGTATACGACCGGGTACCACCACCGCTATTGTGGGTGCCAGCGGCAGTGGCAAATCCACCCTGCTCCGCTTGCTGATGCGTTTTTATGAACCTGCTTCCGGTTCTATCACCATCGGCACCGTACCCCTGCAGGCGATTCAACTAAAGGAATGGCGCGCGCACTGTGCCGTGGTATTGCAAAACGGATTCATTTTTTCAGACTCATTGTTATACAATATCTGCCTGGGGCAAAACAGGGGAGAAGCATTCCTGCAACAGGTAATAGAAGATGCACGACTCGGCGATGTGATCAGCCGGTTGCCACAGGGCCTTCTAACCAAAATCGGCGAAGAAGGTATGCAACTGAGCCAGGGGCAGCAACAACGGGTACTTATCGGAAGGGCATTGTTCAAAAACACCCCGCTCTTGCTGCTGGATGAAGCCACCAACTCGCTGGATGCAATCAACGAAGGAAAGATATTGGAAGGCTTGCAAAAAAGATACCAGGGCAAAACCACGATCATCGTTGCACACCGCTTAAGCACCATCAGAAAAGCCGACCAGATACTGCTGCTGCACAATGGCTCCATTGCAGAAGCGGGCACACATGCAGAACTGATGCAACGCAATGAACTCTATGCGGCCCTGGTGGCTCAGCAAACAGGAGAGGAAAAAAAGAATCCGGTTAATCAATAATACTGTAAAAATGGTAGTGATCTTTTCTGAAAAATTTGATATGTCCACCGACGGCGTTTGTGAATGGATGTATTATTATGGCCAGCCTTTTTTACGGATCAACGGGGAGGACTTTGCCCGACCCGCCGATCAGTTTACCTGTTCGCTTTCACTCAGCAATGCAGGTGGTATGTCCTTCCAGTTTGTGGTAAACGGTAAGAAAATTAATTCCGATGATGTAAAGGCAGTATGGTTTCGCCGGGATGAACCATTCTCCCGGGAGCCCCTCTTCGATAAGATCAGGGATATGAGCCTGAAGCCCCCCTTGGTACAGCATGCATCCCGGGAACGGGTGCGGGCCCGTGAGTTTTTTCATATTGCCCTGCTGGAAAAACCACACCTCGGCGATCACCGCATCAAAGAAGTAAATAAGTTTCAGGCATTATACCATGCCTGTAAGAATGGGCTCGATATACCAGACACGTTAATCAGCACAGATGAGCCAACGCTTTCCGGATTTGTTCAAAAAAATAAATCCATCACCAAAGCTATTCGCGAGACGGATTTCTTCAAGTCTTCCACCAATGAAGTATTTGTGAGTTATACGGCGGGCGTACAAAAAAAAGATCTGGGCTCCGTAACCTTTCCCGTTTTGCTGCAAAAAAAAGTGGAAAAGGTATTTGAGATCAGAAGTTATTTTTTCAAGGGGCGGTTTTATTCGATGGCTATCTTTTCCCAATCCGACAGTAAAACGGAAGTGGACTATCGCCGTTATAATATTGAAAACCCCAACCGCAATGTGCCCTTCCGCTTGCCCCACCAGGTGGAATCGGCGCTATTGAAAACGATGGAGGCACTCGGACTCGACAATGGATCCATTGATTTGATCAAAACAAAGGACGGAAAATATGTATTCCTCGAAGTAAACCCGGTTGGTCAGTTTGGTATGACCTCCAAACCCTGTAACTATTATATAGAAAAAGATATTGCCGCCTGGCTGATGTCGCAGGCAAAAAATTAAAACAACGCTTTTATGCAGCAAAAAAATATTGCACACTATTTCGACAAACTGGCGGATTTTAATGAGCTGCCGCCATTTTATAAAAAACTGGAAATGTATTCAGACGATAAGGCATCCGATTTTGGTGTACCGGATCTGAATATTGTGCCGAGCAGATTTCACCAGACGGAACGCTTCACCGTAGGATTTTGCTATAAGCGCTCGGGAAATATTCCGCTGGATCCGCAAAAATTAATTCAAAAACAAGGACGATAAAAGATGGACCGAAATTATTTTGTGTTATTTGCCTGCTGTATTCCGGTGAAGGGACATGGCCGTGCGGTAATCTATGATCTGCAGCGCCATGGGTATGAGTATATCCCTTTGTTGGTATACGATTTAATACAGGAATGCCGGTATACCCCGCTTTCTGTATTGGAAAAAAGATATACGCCGGCTGAATGGGCCGGTGCGCTTTCCTTTATCCATTACCTCGCCGATGCCGAATATGGATTTATTACCGACACACCGGAAGATTTTCCGGATATGCCGATGCAGTGGCATTTTCCCGGGCCGGTGATCAATAGTGTCATCGAATATGATGGCAGCCAGCCTGCTTTTAATCTGCAACCCGTAATCCGGCAATTGCTGGATCTCCATTGTCATGATATTCAGTTGCGGTTGTTTGGCCATTGCACGATGGAATTATTAAATCCGGTGTTTGAACAGATCCGGGAGAGTACGCTCTATACACTTGATTTACTGGTGCCCTGGAGCCCCGGTTTTGATACCGCTGCCCTTTTTTCCCGCATGCAGAAGGAGCACCGGCTGATACCCGTTACCCTGTATAATTGCCGCGATGCTTCATTGGCTGCTGTGGTAAATGAAACGGATGATTTTCTAAAGACCCGTGTAAATATAACGAAGGAGCTATTTCGCCCCGGTACCATCAATGAAAAACCCCGGCAGGAACTGTTTGTGATCAATACGGAATTTTTTACCGAAGCGCAGCAGCATAATACCGGTCTTAACCGGAAGATCTGTGTGGATGTAAACGGTTATATCCGGAATCATATACAGCACAAAACAGATTTTGGGCATGTATCGCAACAGCAGTTGAAATCGGTATTGGATATGCCTGCCTTTCAGCAGAAATGGTTTTATAAAAATGACCAGATCGAAAAATGTAATACCTGCGAATACCGGTACATGTGCATGGATACATCTGATATCGTGATCCGTAAAGGGAAAGTGTATAAGAAGAAAGATTGCGGGTACGATCCGCTTACGCAACAATGGGCAGACTGATATCAGTCTGTTTCCTGTGCGTCCAGTTGCTGCAAGCGTGTGAATAAGGCAAGGTCAAGTATATCTGCTCCGAGCGGAGTGGGTATTTTTTTACCGGCCATAAATATACCCGGAAGATGCTCCAGTATATTTCTGTTTGCAGCCATGCAAAATGGATATTCTGCCAGGTTGATCGCTGCTTCATCCTTGTCCACCATATCTATCGTGGCATACCAATCCTGCATTAGACGGATACGATCTTCGGGAGTTTCCGTTGGTTGTTGCAATGCCTGCAATAAGGTTTGAGTGCCTGCTGCCGGGGTATGTTCATCTACCACGATGAGTATCCGGGTTTGCCATTTTTCGGAAATATGATCCGTATTAAATTGAAGCAACAGCTTTGCACAGTGCGTACAATGTAAACTTACCACCAGCAGCAGCGAAGGCTTTTCGTCTTCTGCATCGGTAGTATTAAGCGGCAGGGGGTGGTATTGCTCCAGCAATTGATGCAGTACCTTTTCATCTGCATTGGGATCATGTTGAAGCAGGCCATACGACAGGTCAATTAACTGTGCTTTTTCGGCAGCAGATCTTTTTATTTGATGCATTAATAGATAAAGCGACAATACCAGCCAGGCAGTAAGCAGGGCGATACCTGCAAACAGAAGTATAGGTTGAAGTGTAAGCAGGGTAGTATATGTATCGGGCGATTGTACAAACAAAACCACCGCGATAACAAAACCGATCAGGTTGATCGAATGTACCAGTAAACACAATTTGCAATAGGTACGCAGTCTCCACATTTTGTAAATAAGATAAAGCATAGTGACCATGGCTGCAGTAAGCCAAATCACCATACTCATCAGTTGCAAACCGGGAGCGGGGTTTGCCAGCAGCAAATACAAAACCGGTGTAAGGGCATGCGTAAGTCCCAATGCGGCCCAACTGATGCCCCATTTGTTGGCGGCCAGTGGTGAACTGATCAGGTGACTGCAGCCCAGGTAATTTGTTTTACTGCAAAAGGGGCGGGTGTAGGTATTGGCAATGCCCACTTCTTTCAATAATAAGATCAATGAAATGAAAGCAGCGAACAGGCTGGTTACGGAGAGCAACTGCTGCCAGAGAGGGAATGAGCTGATCCGATATGCCCAAAGACCGAGCAAGGCGATCAAAAGCAAGATACCACCTGCATACAGGAACGGATAGGCTTTGCTGCGTGGTGTGGCGGGGGGCAGTTTGGCTGCTTGCAATGCTTCACCGTCAAAAGCGAGTACCTCGGCCTGTTGGTTATCGCTCATCCATTCATCCAGGTCTGCGGCTTGCTCCAATCCTGGAGAAAGCGTATGTGCTTTACCGTTATGATAATGCAGGGCTTCCGTTTCTCCGGTGATAGTAGTTCGCAGGAGGAGAAATGGATGGTTGAGTTCCGGTAGCTCCGTCTTGTTAATAAATAAGCGGATGGTACTCACGCCGCATTGATGCAAGAAGTAAGCGATGGCCTGCAGGGAGGCGGTATCAGGCAGCGGACTGGCAATCCCTTGTACCTGCGATGGTGTAGCAGGATGCCCGTACAACCGGAGGAGATGCAGAACAATAGGGGAGATGGCAGCCATACGGCAAATGTATCTATAATTTGTATGGCCCTGCCGGTGCCACCGGAAAAACGGCCGGAAATAGAACAGGCAGGCGGCATGTGTGTACATGTTACCTGCCTGTTGATATGCTTAGATTACTGAAATCCCAGGATTATGCTGTTGGGTTGGGATTGTCTCTTGTTTTATCGATATCTACGGGCACACCGTTCTGATACGAAGTCGAATGATCATCGCGGTCACAGTCGCTAAGCGAGCTGGAGCAATAGAAAATACAAGTACCGCCACTCAGTTTTTCCATTTCCTGAGTCTGAATCTTTTTGTTTTTCTGGAATTTTGCAAATTCCCTGGAGAAGTTCTTCTTCATGTTTTGATTTTTTAACGGTTAAGGAATGTAATTAAAACAAAGTTTACTATTGCGCTTTTTACCAGATGATTCTCGCAATCCGGATATAGCTGGTGCCGGTTTTTCTTTTTAATCGTTTGATGGCATGTTTCGAAAATGTGTCGCATTGTCTACGTTCAAATGTCAATCAATCCACATGATGGTACTCACTGAAAAATCTGCATCAACACATACCGGAAACATGTAAGACGAATTTAATTATTGGCAGAGAGGATTCAAATTATCAGGCATAAGGGGATACCATTAAAAATGCAAATAATTGACCTTGCTCAAGTCCTCACTAGGAGTTTTACAAAGTATGAATGATGGTAAACTCTTATTGTGTGAAGAGTGTGTGGATAGCAACCGGCATGATGTGCTGATTTGTCAATAAGAATTAATTGTAAAAAAGCAGGATATGGTATAAACAGGGGATGACAAATGTTTGGAGTAACCAACCTGTGTAATATAAAAAGACCCGCGATCAGCAGGTACTTTTCAATTCTTAATTCATAATTCAAAATCATTATTGTCCGGGGAAAGTTTTTGCAAAACCCTGAAACATTGCCCCAGAGCGGGTTCTAGCCCCTCTCCTTTGGGGAGGGGTTGGGGAGGGGTCTGAATTGATTTTCAAACTAATAAATAATTTTTCCGGACAACAATAATTCAAAATTCATAATTCAGCATCCTAATATTTCCATCGCACAAACGCTTCCATCGCTGCATAATGCGTCAATCCCAGGTCGGCATATAAATTGGCTGTTGCTGCATTACGTTCTTCTGCCCGTTGCCAGAATTCGCGGGAGTCGCTTCCCTGAAAGGGCACCATATCTTTTTGTGATTGATGAATGAAGATGCCAAAGCGTTTTTTCAGCACCTGATCCGGACTCATGGGGATGGCCATTTCTATTTCTTCAATATTCCATTCCTGCCAGGCCCCTTTGTAGAGCCAGAGCCAGCAGTCGTGTATCCATTCATCGGTTTGCTTGGTATCATTGGCGGCTTTGATCCGCTTCAGGGCTTCGAGTACTACATTGAAGCACACGATATGCGTACCATGCGGATCGGCAAAATCGCCGGCACAATATACCTGGTGCGGTTTTATGTTTCGAAGCAGCTCCATGGTAATGCGTACATCTTTTTCTCCCATGGGATTTTTCTCGATAGTACCTGTTTCATAAAATGGCAGATTGAGAAAATGGATGTTTTCATCGCTGATGCCCACATAGCGGCAGGTGGCTTTGGCTTCGCCACGGCGTATCAATCCTTTGATGGCCCGTATGGTGGGGGTATCCACCTGGTTGGATTTTTTACGCGCCAGAAATTTGCGGGCATTCTCCAGTATCTTCCCGGATTTGCTGGTATCAATACCGGCTATTTCCTCGAAGCCTACGGCAAAGTCGAGAAAGCGGGTTACAAATTCATCCGTCACGGCAATATTGCCACTGGTCTGATAGCCCACATGCACTTCATGCCCCTGATCATGCAGGCGCTGAAAAGTGCCGCCCATGCTGATGATATCATCATCCGGGTGAGGGGAGAAGATAATCACCCGTTTGGGATAGGGTAGTGACCTTTCGGGATGCGTGGGCAGATGTGCATCTGGTTTTCCGCCGGGCCATCCCGTAATGGAATCGCGCAGCATATAATATACCTGCAGGTTGATCTCATATGCATCTCCCTTTTCCACCAGCAGATCGCTCAATCCGTATTCATTATAATCGCTGTTAGTAAGGCTCAATACCGGCTTCTTTAATTTCAATGCCATATTCACCACAGCTTTCTTGATCATTGCAGCCGACCAGTCACATTCACCCGTAAGCCAGGGCGATTTATTGCGGGTGAGCTCTGCGGCTGCCGCCTCGTCCACTACAAACAATACATCATCATGATTTTGCAGCAGCGAAGCAGGTACCTGTTCACTATCATCTTCTTCCACGGCTTTTTTAATTACGGGTGCTTTGGCGCTTCCCCAGGCCAGCAGTATGATCTTCTTTGATTTTAAGATGCTGCTGATGCCCATCGTGATAGCGAGCCGTGGCACTTCAGATATATTCGCAAATTCATACGCATTAGCGATACGGGTGGAATTGTCGAGTGTAATGAGTCGTGTTTTGGAATAAATGCCGGAGCCGGGTTCGTTGAAACCAATATGCCCGTTGTTACCAATTCCGAGTATCTGCAGATCGATACCGCCTGCATCTTTTATCATTTGCTCATACTGCCTGCAATGATCTTTAATGTTTTCTTTGGCTACCGTGCCATCGGGTATATGAATGTTTTTGGGGTTGATGTCCACATGATCAAACAAATGCGTTTTCATAAACCGGTTATAGCTCTGCAACGCATCATTGTCGATGGGATAATATTCATCGAGGTTGAACGTAACCACATGTTTGAAACTCAGTTTCTCTTCCCGGTGCAGCCGTACCAGTTCGGCATAGAGGGATTTGGGTGTACTGCCGGTGGCCAGGCCCAATACGGTACGTTCTTTCTTTTTGTTTTTTTCACGGATGAAATCAGCAATCAGTCTTGCCACATACACCGAACCATCTTTCTGATCGGAGAATATTTTTACAGGTATTTTTTCAAAGCTATCGGACAGATCTACGGGAGTGCTATGCTTGGCCATTGCGTTGGTTTGTGGCCAAAGGTAGAAAAATAGACTGTAGGTTTATGCCGGTTTGTGCGGGTTAATGCAGGGAATGGAGAAAATAATGGGTGAATCTTTACAGATGGGTTTCATTCTTTTCGGGCACCACGGCCCGGTCTTCCATCCGCAAGGATTCACCCTCGTATCATTATTGTACTTCGATCTCATCCAGGAATAACCAGGCCTTATTGCCCGCACCGGGATAGCCGTCGGGAATAGCGCCCCAGTTGCGCACCACAACCTTTATCTTATTGGTGCTTCGTGCTGAGAAGGCTACTTCCATCGTGCCATTGAATTTGGTGGTGGCATTCATCGTCACATCATCGGTCAATCCAACAGGTACATATTTACCCGCTTCATCCATAATGAATACTTCCAGTGTGGCCGGTTGCCAGATCCAACTGCTGTGCTGCTTCAGGGTATGAATGATTACTTTGGTTATGGTTTCTTTCTTCCCCAGGTCGATCTCTGCTTCGCAATCGGTACCGTTGAACCCGAGAAATTCTTTGGCCCTGGCCAACCCTGCTTTATTCTGTATGCCATTTACCAGTGTAAAGGCTCCATCTCCCGGATAACTGGAAGAGGCAGGGTTCGCAAGACTGATCTTTTTTCCGGTAGCTTTATTGAAAATAAATTCGCGATAAATTTTCTTATTCACACCGGCGGCCCAAACGTTTGCTGTCGTGTTTGTAGTAATGAGCATCGGTTCTTTGTATTCAAAATTTTTGCCCACCGGCAGTACGGTATTGCCTTCGATTTTAGTACCGGGTTGATTGGTTTCGAGTTTCCATATTACGCCATTATAATCCGGTGTTGGCAGTACAGTTTCCCGCAGGTCATAATAGGCCTGGCTGTAACTGGCTTTCCACAACTCATAGCGTTTGAACAGCGTTGGTAGTTTTTGCTGAAACCGTTCCCAGTTTCTGTTTTCCTGCGAAGACCACAGCACTTCACTCAATGCGCTCATACGCGGAAAGATCATGTATTCCACTTTGGAAGGGTAGTGCATGTATTCGGTCCATACATTGGCCTGTGCGCCCAATACAAATTCGCGGGAGTATCCTTCCAGTTTGGCAGGTATGGGTTCGTATGCATACACTTTTTCCAGCGGGTTGAAGCCGCCAATGGTTACGGAGTCTTCATTGGCACTTTGCGTATGGTCGAAATAGACGGGATTGCCGGGTGTCATGATCACTTTGTGTTTTTCTCTGGCCGCCTGTATGCCGCCTTCTTCACCACGCCAGCTCATTACCACCGCATTGGGGGCCAGTCCGCCTTCGAGTATTTCATCCCAGCCTATGAGGGTGCGTCCTTTATTGTTCAGGTATTTTTCCACCCGCTGAATAAAATAGCTCTGTAAATGATGTTCATCCGTGAGCCCTTCGTCTTTCATTCTTTTCTGACAGCGCGTACACTTTTTCCAGTTTTCTTTCGGGCATTCGTCGCCACCCACATGTATATATTTTGACGGGAAGAGTGTCATTATTTCATCCAGAACATCCTGTATGAATGTGAATGTATTTTCCTTTCCGGCACAAAACACATCATCGAATACACCCCAGGTTTGTTGTACCTGTTTGCCGGTCTTGGGTCCGTTCCATTCGCAGTTTTTGGGAAAATAAGAGAAGGAGGGTTCTTCGGGAAAGCAACTGAGATCAGGATAGGAAGCGATGGCCGCGGATGAGTGTCCCGGCAATTCGATTTCTGGAATGATATCGATATACCGGTTGGCTGCATATTTTACCACGTCCTTTATTTCTTCCTGCGTATAAAAACCGCCATAGTGCTGTTTATCATTTCCGGTACCCGGATACCGGCCGATAATGGTACCCTCGCGCCAGGCACCCACTTCGGTTAGTTTGGGATATTTTTTTATTTCAATGCGCCAGCCCTGGTCTTCGGTGAGGTGCCAGTGAAAAGTGTTGAATTTATGGAGAGCCAGGTAATCAATGTATTTTTTTATAAAGGATACGGGAAAAAAATGACGGCCCACATCCAGGTGCATCCCTCTGTATGCAAAGCGGGGCGCATCGGAAATATACAGATACGGCACACCCGGGGCTGCTGCTTTCGTGCCTGTTGCTGCATTGGGTACAGGCAGCAATTGCAAAAGTGTTTGCACGCCATAAAACACACCGTTTTCATTATCTCCTGCAATATAAACGCCCTTTTCATCGGA
This sequence comes from Bacteroidota bacterium, assembly GCA_026391455.1. GTDB lineage: Bacteria > Bacteroidota > Bacteroidia > Chitinophagales > Chitinophagaceae > JJ008. The sequence continues at coordinate 170,458 of JAPLEH010000066.1, read as the reverse complement.
GCGGAGCATGTAGGCACCCGGCAATGCATTATCCATACGTTCATAGTTGAGACGGATCGCATTGGTACTCTGTGTCCGCTTCACCACTTTCAGGGAGAAGCCATAGTATTTATTCAGGTACTCATTCAGGCTGGCGGCGGCCTTTTCTAAATTGCTTCCCTCCAGTACCAACTGCGTGGAAGCATTGATCACCGTTGTTTTATTCTCGTCAATCCACTTTACGGTGGAAGGCTGGGGTACTACGGGTAATACCGGCTGGGCCATTACAGCTACGAAGCAGGCATTCAATAGCAGGAGGAGCAGAAGTCGCATGTACTTTTATTTTACTTAATGATCGGTAAATATATGGAACTCACATTATTTACATCATGATAAATGCGGATGGCGGCTTTCTTGAAATCGGCCGCCCCGGCTTCATAGATGTTCATAAACTGCTGAGGGTTGCGGTCGGCCAGCGGAAACCAACTGCTTTGTACCTGTATCATCAGTTTATGCCCTTTTTTGAAGGTATGCGCTACATCCGGCAGTTCGAATTTCACCGTTTCGATTTTTCCGGGTTTAAAGGGGGCCGGTGTTTCAAAAGAGTTTCTGTATTTACCCCGCATGATCTCTCCCCGTACCAGCATCTGGTATCCACCCATGGGATAGTAGTCGCCGCCTGCATCGGGATACTTGAAATTGTCGGGGAATACATCAATTACTTTTACTACAAAATCGGCATCGGTACCGCTGATGCTCACTTTCAGATTGGCAATGACCGGCCCGGCCAGCGTAAGATCTTCTTCGAGAATATTCGTTTCAAATGTGAGTACATCAGGTCGGCGGGAAGCGAAGCGCTGGTCATCGGTCATGTATTCGCGGTTGCGGCTGAAATGGATATATTCTGTATACGGAACCGGATGTGCCGGATCGCTGTTGTATTCAGAAAAATTGTTTTGTTTATTCGGTCGTATCCAGGAAAGGGCACCGTTTTCTTCGAGGTAGATATCCCTGCCCGGGCCGGCGGGTGGCCATTGTGGCATTTTTCTCCATTGGTTTTCACCAGTGAAAAATATGGTAGCTTCTGCAATATCGGGAAGGTCTCCTTTTCCTTTTAAGTAATAATTGAAGAAGGGCAGCTCAATATTATTCTGGTACCATTGCGATGTATTGGCGTCAAATTTTACATTACCCAAATGGGTGCCATCGTTGCTGGCCCATTGCCCATGATACCAGGGGCCCATTACCAGCCGGTTATTCGTTTGCGGATTTTGTTTTTCAATGGCTTTGTATAAATTCCAGGCACCAAAGCAATCTTCTGCATCAAATAATCCGCCCACTACCAGCATGGCGGGTTTAATATCATACATGGCATTGCGTGCGTTGCGCGCTTTCCACCAGTCATCATAGTTGGGATGTGCAAACAGGTCTTTCCAGAATTGCACACTATCGTGCATATGCTGCATGAGTGACGGCAATGGATTTTGTAAATAAAAAGAATAATTATCCCGGTTGGTAAACTGAAAACCCGGTGAACCAACGGTGGTGGGTTTGGGTCTTGGCTTTCCGAAACCGGAATAAAAACTAAAGCCATCCATCTGGAAGAAGGCACCATTGTGGTGAAAATCGTCGCCCATGAACCAGTCCGTAACAGGTGCCTGCGGGCTTACCGCTTTGATAGCGGGATGCTGGCTGGCAGCCGCCATAGATGCATAGAAGCCGGGGTAAGAGATACCGAATACACCCACATTGCCATTGTTATTGGGAATGTTTTTGATCAGCCAGTCCACTGCATCATAGGTATCGCTGGCTTCATCGGTTTCATTGCCGGTTTTATTTTTATTGAAGGGGCGCACATCTACAAAATCTCCTTCGCTCATCCAGCGGCCCCGCACATCCTGTACCACGATGATATAATTTTCCCGGGCATAGTATTTCCAGTGGCCGCCCCAGATGCGGGGTGTAAATTCCTTGCCATAGGGCGAACAGGAATAGGGCGTGCGCAACATGAGGATGGGATGTTTTTCGCTTTTGTCTTTCGGAAAATAAATGGCGGTAAAGAGTTTAATGCCATCCCGCATGGGAATGGTTTGTTCCATTTTCTGGTAGTTATCCTTTATCCAGGCCGAATCCTGGTTAGTTTGTGCGGAGCAAAAAACACTGAATAGCAATAAAACGGGTAAGATCGGAAGCAGGCGCATAAGCATAGTTTGAATCATTAAATTTAGGGCATCTACAAAAACTTACCTTAATTTTCCGGCGCGATTTGTTCACAAACTATGGGTAAGGGGCAAATAAACGGATAGCTATTTCGAAGGAACGCCTGTATTCAATTCCTAATTCTAAATTCATAATTCTAAATTCTCAATTATACATCATGGAACCCAACGAAACCATCATCACCCGTTTTTATACCGCTTTCAGTAAACTGGATCATGCCACCATGAACAGTTGTTACAGTGAAGATATTGTGTTCAATGACCCGGCTTTCGGATTGCTCGAAGGCGAGGAAGTGAGGTGTATGTGGGAAATGCTGTGTAAGAATGCAAAGGATTTTTCGCTTACGTTCTCCAATGTACAGTTACTGGATGAAGAATATGCGAAATGTAATTGGACGGCTACCTATACTTTTTCCCAAACCGGTCGCCGCGTGGTGAATCATATCACCGCCTTTATGCGGCTCAAAGATGGCAAGATCATCGAGCACAGCGATGCCTTCAAACTCAGTAAATGGGCCGCACAAGCACTTGGCTGGAAAGGAGAATTATTCGGGTGGATGAACTGGATGAAAAAGAAAATTCAGAAGAATGCGCGGAAGAATTTGGAGAAGTTTATGAGTAGTCGGGAAGTCCGATAGACCGAAAGTCCGTAAGTCGGAAAGTCGGGAAGACCGAGAGTCCGCAAATACATAGACCGGAAGTCCGGAAGTCCGAAAGTCAAAAATTCTGGAAGACCGAATGTCAACTAGCTCTATCAACCACCAACTTATAACTATTGTTGTCCGGTAAAACTATTTATTAGTTTGAAAATCAATTCAGACCCCTCCCCAAGCGCTACGCGCGTTTCTTTCATCCGCACGTTGTGCGAACTCAGAAACCCCAAGGGAGAGGGGCTAGAACCCGCTCTGGGGCAATGTTTCAGGGCTTTGCAAAAACTTTCCCCGGACAATAATGACTTATAACCATTAACTGCAAACTGTCAACTGGCAACTGTTAACTGCCAACCGCCAACTGCAAACTTTCAATTTTCAACTTTCAACTTTCAACTTTCAACTATCATCTATCACCTATTCCTCCAGCACTCCAAATTTCCCCGCGCTTACATCACTGATGGCCTGTTCCAGTTCTTCCCAGGTATTCATTAAAAAAGGACCGTATTGGGCGATGGGTTCGTTGATCGGTTCGCCGGATAATACCAGCAATACCGTATCATCCGAGGTGGACGTGATGGTTATTTCTTCACCATCATTTTTGAATAATACAAAATGATCCGTTGCAACGGCGGTTCCATTGATAGTAGCACTGCCATCCACTACCAGTATACCCGTATTCCAGTTGGAGGGAAAGGAATAGATTATATCTGCGTCTTTTTGTAACCGTGCATTCGACACATGCAGGGGCGTGAAGGTACTGGCAGGGCCCTTCGTATCCTGGTAATCTCCGGCAATGACTTCGATAAAGCCTTTGTCATTCGCGAGCTGGTGTTTGCCCATCATGGCGTTGGTAATCTCCTGGTATTTGGGGGCCGACATTTTTTCTTTTGCCGGCAGATTTACCCATAGTTGTACCATCTGAAATAAACCACCGGTACGGCTGAATGATTCTTCGTGGTATTCTTTATGCAAGAGACCGGAAGCGGCGGTCATCCATTGCACATCACCCTGCCCGATGATTCCGCTGTGTCCGGCACTGTCGTGGTGGGCAATACGGCCATGATAGGCAATGGTTACCGTTTCAAAGCCGCGGTGCGGGTGTACGCCCACACCCCGCAGGTGGGTACTGGGCGTAAATTCTATTTTGGAGCCATAGTCCATGAGAAAGAAGGGACTCATTCTTTTTTTATCGATAGACCCTCCGGGAAAAAAACCATGTACCCGAAAACCATCACCCACCATATGCGGGGGAGGAGGGGCGATAATTGCTTCGATTGATTTTACAGTTGCCATTGATTGTCCTTTTATTTTAAGAGGGGAACTTCCATTAATAATAACGTTGCTTCGGTAGCGGCAGTAATGTTTAGGGTATCCGTCTCCGTTATACCCAACCCATCGCGCCGGTTCAGTGCCACTTCATTGATGATCACATCTCCTTCAATCACGAATGCATATACACCGTTGTCCGGATTTTTAAGGGTATAGGAAAGGGTCAGGTCTTTATCCAAATTGCCCAGGCTGAACCAGGCATCCTGGTGTAGTTGTACCCCGCCATCGGAGCTGCCGATCGGAGACACCACCGTGCGAAGCTGGTTATGTTTTTCTTCGGCTGAAAAAAATTGCTGCGCATATCGTGGTGTAACATTCGTTTGATTGGGAAAAACCCAGATCTGAAAAAATTTCACTTCCTGATCCCGGTTCTTATTTTTTTCAGAATGCTGTATACCGGTACCCGCACTCATTACCTGTACATCTCCTTCCCGGATCACCTGTATATTACCCATACTATCCCGGTGTTCGAGATCACCGGAGGTGGGTATAGAGATGATCTCCATATTATCATGCGGGTGTGTGCCGAAACCCATGCCGGCGGCTACCGTATCATCGTTCAATACACGGAGCGCGCCAAAATGAATACGTTCCGGATCATGATATCCGGAAAAACTAAAAGTATGATAAGAATCCAGCCAACCATGGTTTGCATGGCCTCTTGTACCGGCTTTATGTATGATGGATTTCATATTTATCCGTTTTTTTATGATATTTAAAATGATGTACGGTTTACGATGTACGGTTTACGATGTACGGTTTACGATGTACGGTGTACGATGTACGGTGTACGATGTACGGTGTACGATGTGCGATGTACGATGTATGGCCTGAACCGATTTTTTGATCAGCCAACCGGTACTTCCGATACGATTCGTTCCGCCAGCCATAAAAATTCACTGATAAAGTTGTGGGTGGTATTTCCAAAACTTTCGTCGGTCAGTTCGCCTTCAGGGCCGAATTTTTTATCAACGGCAGGCACGATCAGCATATAAGGTGATGCAATGCCAAATAAGGCAGGCACGAGTTGTAATAACTGCTGAGATGCCCGAATACCGCCCATGCCACCGGGAGATGCGGTTACAATTCCAAATGGTTTATGATGACGCTTGGGAAAATGATCGAGCAGGTTCTTCATGGCAGGTGAATAACTGCCGTTGTATTCAGGCGTTACCAATATATAAGCATCCGCATCGAAAATGCGTTGTGCCAGGGGCTGTAATTCAACGGGGGCTTTATCCGGGGTTACCCATACCGATTGTACCGGAGGAACGCTCCAGTCTTTCATGTCAATCAGGCCGGCTTCATGGGAAGTATTAGCCTTTATCCAATTTTGAAGATATACCGCCACACGACGGGTTACACTTGCTAAACGGGGACTTCCGGATATGATCTCTATTTTCATTTCTTTCAAATTTTATACAAATATACAACAATTCAATGTTTAAACATCAAGTTTTTTGAGTGGCCCGTATTTTAGCATTTTATTGCCTTATTCCGTTTTCCGATTATCTTCGGTAGACCAATTGCTACAACATGATTAACAGGCGAAAGTTTATTCAGGCCTCCGCTTTAGGGTCTGCTTCCATGATTTTGGGCAAAGTTGCGACAGCAAATACCCCGCCGCTTACGGTAAAGGGAAAACCGCTGGTTATTTCTACCTGGGATGCCGGACTTGAAGCCAATAAAGGGGCCTGGGAAGTATTGTCGAAAGGAGGCCGGGCCATTGATGCGGTGGAAAAAGGCGTAATGATTACCGAGGATTCCATGAACTGCTGCGTGGGGTTGGGCGCTAATCCGGACCGCGATGGTTATGTTACGCTCGATGCCAGCATCATGGATGAACATTTCAATTGCGGCAGTGTGGCTTTTCTCGAGCGCATCAAACATCCTATTTGTGTGGCCCGCCGGGTAATGGATAAAACTCCCCATGTGATGCTGGTGGGGCAGGGAGCCCAGCAATTTGCCATTGCGGAAGGGTTTCCCCTGGAAGAACAAAAGCTCTCTCCGAATGCCGAGAAAAGTTATCGTGAATGGCTGAAAACATCTGACTATAAATCACCAGGTATTAATGTAGAGAAAACACAGGGTGGGGGGCATGGTCCCTTTGCACCGGCCCGGTTGCAAAACGGGGAATGGAATCATGACACCATCGGTATGCTCGCCATGGACACGCATGGAAATCTCAGTGGCAGTTGCACCACCAGCGGTGCCGGTTTTAAAATGCGGGGACGTGTGGGTGATTCGCCGATCATTGGTGCCGGATTATTTGTAGACAATGAAGCCGGGGCTTGTGTATCCACCGGTTTGGGTGAGGAAGTGATTCGTGTGGCCGGCTCCCATTCGGTAGTGGAGATGATGCGCTACGGCGCAAGCCCCGAAGCAGCCTGTAAAAAAGTATTGGAGCGGATCATCCGCATTAAAAAAGATAAAGTGAAAGACCTGCAGGTGGCCTTTATCGCCGTGAACCCGAAGGGGCAGGTAGGGGCTTTTGCCATACACAGCGGTTTTCAATATGCGATTAAAACAACAACAATGGAAAAACTGGTGAACGCTAACAGTTTTTTCAAATCCAAACCTCAATAACTGCACCTAATTTTTCCGCATGCAAGAAGGATCATCATTCCGGCCTGTCATTGAAATTGCCACTTCTGATTTTATTACCACGGCTGCTGCCGTAGCAGGTGGTGCAGACCGGATCGAACTTTGTGCCAACCTGGCCGAAGGTGGCACTACACCTTCTTATGGTACCATCCGGCAATGCAGGGAAAAATTTATTGTCGCATTATATCCCATCATCCGCAACAGAGGTGGTGATTTTCTCTATACACCAGACGAATTTTCCATCATGCTGCGCGATGTGCGCCTTTGTAAAGAACTGGGTTGCGACGGGGTGGTGATCGGGTTGCTCCAGGCTGATGGCACCATAGATTTATCACGTACTGCTCAATTGGTGGAAGCGGCCTATCCGATGGGCGTTACCTTTCACCGTGCATTCGACCGTTGCGCCGATCCTTTTGTAGCCATGGAACAATTGATAGAGACTGGTTGTGAACGGATTCTCACATCCGGGCAAAAGCCTTCGGTGATGGATGGAATAGAACTGGTGGCAGCGCTGCAAAAAGAAGCGGATGGCCGCATCATCATTATGCCGGGCAGCGGCGTGCGTAAAGAGAATATCCGTTTGCTTGCACAGCAGACCGGCTGCACCGAATTTCATTCTTCGCTTCGCGGAAAGGCCAAAGGGGGTATGGACTTCATTCATCCCGCTTTCAAAGACTCCGCCGAAAGTTATATCAACAATGCCATTGATCCGGAGGAAGTGAGGGCATTGCGGGAAGTTTTATTGTCATAAAAAAAAGCCATCTGTAGAAACAGATGGCTGTAGTAGTGCGTACTACTAACTGCTTAAGACGACACTTTTAATTAAAGATATATCGGAGTCCAACCTGCATTTGCCATCTTGATCCCAAACCAGTACTGTTCTGAAAAGTAGTAGTAAGCGGAATCTGGTTGGCGGCATCTAAATAGGGAAAACTGAAAACCGGCTTACCCGTATTTGCACCGGTTGTTTCCACCCGTTTAAAGTTCAACAGGTTGGTACGATTGGTGATTTTCACGATACCCCAGTTTTTATTCAGGAGATTTCCAAAGTTGAAAATATCCATCGTAAAGCGGAGTGTATTTTTTGTTTTGCCAAAACGGGCAATAAAATCCTGTGTAAAATTCAGGTCCAGTCTTTTATAGAATGGAAGTAAAAGACCATTTCGTTCTGCATACTGACCTCTTCTTGCACTCAGGTACGGATCCTGATTTATATATGTATTCAGTTGTCCCCAAATTACGGAAGCGGAACGGGTGTCAGCAGCGTTCACTGTTTCCAGTACGATATCACTGGCATCTTTTGGAATATAGATCAGGTCATTTGCTGTAAGACCATCATTGTTCAGGTCGCCATTGTAGGTATAGCTGGCAGTTCCGGCATTGGCTGCTTCAAATGTAAAACCAATGGACGTAGCAAAATATTTTGCATACTCCAGACGGTAGTACGCTGCGGCAATAACCCGGTGGGGCTGATAAAAATTGGAAAAAGATACAGCTTCATCATTCGGATCACCAGATACAGAGCGATCGCGCCAGATAGATTGTGCGATGGATCCTCCGTCATTGACAGATTTACTTTTTCCGTACGTATAGGCCACCATTGTATAAAGGTTCTTCACATTCCGCTGCAATTGCAGTACCAGGTTCATACTATATCCTTTTGAAGTATTTTTCATCAAGATAGCATCGCTGATGTTGGGATTCGTTGCCGATACACCACCCGCACCACTGTAAATTCTGGCTGATGAATACCTTATACGCTTGTCTGATCCTACCAGTGCTGTTCCTGTAGAGGGAAGATTAATGTTCTGATGGTAAACAGCATTTATGTCTTTTGAATAGATACCCTCCAATGTGGCAATGATACCCCAGGGTAATTTTTTATCAGCCGCAATATTTGATCTGAATAACTGGGGGAATTTGAATTTATTATCTGTTATCGCGAGGTTATAGCTTGTATTAGGTGCGCCATTGGCGGGTCGGTAAGCATTTACGTCAGGCTTGAAAGCTGTAGTATTGGCGGCATTAACAAAAGATCCAAAATCAACGCCGTTGTTGCTTGCCTGGTTGCTGATCCATACAAATGGGGGAGGACCCGAAAATATACCTGTACCGCCGCGTATTTGCAACGATTTGTTACCTTTTACATCCCAGTTAAAGCCGATTCGCGGGCTGATCAGGAAAGATGCATCCGGGGCTTCTCCGGTTTTAATTTTAATGCCATTTCTGTAAGTGAGTGCATCTGCATTTGTATTAGCAATAAAATTTTGTTTAAAGATGGGAATGTCTACCCTTATACCGGCGGTGATCACCCATTTTTGTGATGGTTGCCATTTGTCCTGTGCAAAAAAGCCCAATTGAGTAGTTGATACATCGGCAAAAGGAAATTCACCATTCTTACGAGCAGAATAACGGAGTTCGTAACGGGCCGCATTGGCTGTACCGTTATTGGCACTGTTATAAAAATCTGCGAGACTGGCAAACTGATATGCTCCATAATAATTAGGGGCAAATCCATTTTTAAATTTGTTTATGGTATTCTGTGTACCAAATGTCCAGGTGTGTTTTCCCTGAAAAAGTGTTAATACATCGTTTAGCTGCCATGTGTCCGTATTCAATTGGTTGAATGCGGTGAAAGGTTCATAACCAAAAGAGGTTAAGGTGCTGCCGGCGCCATTTCCGATGTCCACCAAGGGGAATATACCACCGGGGCTGCTCCTGAAATCGCGTAACTGATTATACCCCACCTGCAGCTTATTGGAGAGTTTGTTGCTGATTCGCGAATTTAATTCAGCAATTACAATATTGAAATTGTTATTAATAATATACGACGAAGAAAAGAATGGCATAGCAGTGGTGCTGGGTTGTCTGTTATTTGCGATAGCACCGCTATTGCTGGGTGGTACATTACGAAACGATTTCAGATAATAGTAATTCACATTCAGCGTATGTTTTTTACTGATGTTAAAGTCAACACGCGCTGTGATTTTATCGCTTTGTGTTTCATAATTATATTTTTCAAATGCCCCGGTTTCATATCCGTATTTTGATTTTAAAAATGCGGATAAGCTCTCCAGGTCTTCAGCTTTGGCCTGTGATATGCCTACACCAGAAGATCCGTTTCGGCTCGCGACCAGACTGGTAGCGGGTGTGCTTACCCTTTCCTGTTCTGCACTTATAAAAAAGAAAAGCTTATTTTTTATGATCGGACCACCTACGGTAATTCCACGATTATTAAAATCAAATTCTTGTTTGTCGAGCTTTGTTGGACCTACTTTTAAACCGGTGAGTCCGGGACTTTTCCAGTAACTGTATACGGAACCTTTGTAGTCATTGGTGCCACTTTTGGTTACTGAGTTAATACCCGCACCGGTAAATCCACCCAATGTAATGTCATAGGGTGCAATATTTACCTGTATTTGCTCCAGGGCATCGATACTGATCGGTTGAGAATTGGTCTGTCCGCCTAATCCTGCTGCCAGGCCGAAAGTGTTATTGAACGAAGCACCATTTACGGTAAGGTTATTATACGAATTAGCCCTGCCGGCAAAACTGCTGGTGCCATAAGTGGCATTGCTGTTTGCTGTCGGGGTAAGACGTGTAAAATCATTTATACTACGGTTGATGGTGGGCAACCTGTCTATTTGCTGACGATTGATAAACTCGGCAGAACCAGTGCGGGCCTTATTGAACACTTTGTCGGAGCGGGTTGCATTCACCACCACTTCCTTTAATTCACCCCCTGCAGGGACCAGTTTAAAATCTGCTTTGTAGGCCTGTCCCAACGTGAGTGTAACGTCATTTAATTTATCTTCTTTGTATCCAACAAATGTAACTGTAATAACATACGGACCTCCGATACGCACATTTGCCAGATTGTATCGCCCATCTTTTCGGGTGGTAACTGCATATTTTGTACCGGTAGGCTGATGTAATGCAAGAATGGTGGCACCTGCCAAAGGATTTCCGGATTGTTCAATCACCATTCTGTGGTTTCCTGCGCTGAAAGATGAAATGCCGGTAAGAAAAATAAACCAATAATTACGGGCAGTCTTTTTAGTAGTTGCATGATAATAGATAAATTTTGGCGCAAAGGTGCATAACTGTCTTTTGTTTTTTGACCGGATATCAGTTAAGGAATTATTAAGTAAAAAACGCTTTAATAATTCAGCATGTATAATGTATTGTATATATAATAATAATCAAAAGCTGTGCATTGAACTTTAGAAAGTGGCTGACATTATTTAAAGACATTTATACTGGAAGGGTTTCAGATACAAAAAAGGAGCTTTGCAAGCAACTAATAAAATTTCTTTATTCTTTGCTAATGTAAGTTTCTTGTTATGTTTAAAGTTAATACTCCGATAATATTGCAAACCGGGAAATGGATTATGTTTGCAATCTAACCACGTAACACCTTCCTCTAAAGATTTTCCCTGTAGTACAACGTAATTTTTCGTGTTGTATTTCTGTCTGCGGTATTTTGGAAATTTAATTACATGTTATTTCTTTCAGGGGCTTCTTTTTAATACTACAGCTTTTCCTGTATTCAACACCTTCTGATTGCCTGTGCAATTCTGGTAGGATGAATATCCATTTTTCCTAAAAGCTAATGCCGGATTTTTTCTGGTGTTTCTGCAGATGGGTAAATGGTTGGGTTTAATAACTTAATCATACAGGTTATTGCTGTACTAATTTCAGATACACTCAGACGTCTAGTGTTATATTCTATTTTCTAAATTTTAAAAAAAAAACTTCTATGTTTCAAAGAAAAAAAAATGGCCATATTGGCTCAATTGCAGTTCTCTCTTGCCTGTTAATACTCTCAGCTTGTAAAAAGGAGGTCATTTCTAACGAAAGCACAACCGACAGCCAGGGCAAAGGGTTTCTTCAAACACAGATGCCTCCAACTGAAAAAGGAAATGATTCAATAACTTTTCTTGGAAGGCCTTTAAGTTCATTTTCTTCAAAAGAACTTCTTTCTAATGGATGGCAAAGAACTACACTTAAAAAGGAGAAAAGGGAAGTAAACAGCACTGTCGCTAATTCATCTTCTGCAATCCCGAATGTTTATTCCGGTTCTTTACAAGTAACTGATCTTTATGCTATGGGTATTGGACAGAATACAATATTCAATCGTATTCCCTCCTCCCCGGTAAAAGTTGGTTGTTGTTATCCGGGCGCTATGATTACATTCTTTAATTCTGATTATTATCAGATCGTGAACAATAGTCTTAACTGGCCAAGTAATACATCCCAGTTCAATTATGACAAAAACTGGTACACCGCTAATTGTCAAAGCGCCAGACTTAATGTTAGTAATGCTGAAACCGTTCAAGTTTCTGATCAGATCGGAAGTGAAACCTACCTCGGTGCCTTTACGCTTGACAATACCTATGGACTTACGGATGCAACGTTATTAAAATCGTATTCAGTTGCAGTTGCTAATCAACTTTCCTGGTCGGTAACTGCTTCAGCTAAAGTTTCCCAAAAATTCAAAATAAACTTACTTTTTGGAGAAACAGAAACCACTGTTGAGCTAGGTGCATCTGCAACCGGCGGTGGGTCAGCGACAACTACTACAACAGATTTAGTTACGGCATCTATGATCGTACCGAAAGGGAAAAGAGGAAGAATAGCATTTTATAAAGTCAATCATAATGTTACGGGTACTTATAAAGTCCCTGCCACACTTAGCGGTGAAATAGGTGTTGACTATGTTCACCCCAGTAATTACGGGATTTTTGGAAATGTTGTAAGAAAATATCCAGCATCTGTATTAATGGGAGGACAACAATACCAGATTGAGAAAGGTACTATACTTTATTACACAGGAGATATTGTTGCGTACACAAGCTTTTTCTAAAACTTTACACTCAAAAAGAAGAGGCAATCATTTTTGATTGCCTCTTCTTTACAGTTGTCAGATTCGGTCAATTTCAACTATTTTGTGAAATTTCAACCTATCCTTATCGCCACTATGTTTTACTTGCAATATTATTACAATCTGATTTTTTTCATATACTCCGCATCCGTTTTTACCGCTGCAAGTGGAGTGCCATTGGGATAGGCTTCCTGCTCCACGATAAAATGCTTCATACCATTTTTCCGGGCTGTTTTCAATACCTGTGCAAAGTTGATAGTACCAGTGCCCAGTTCCACGGAGTTTTTACCTTCTTCTTTGTCGGGTGTTTTGGAACGGTCTTTAATATGACAAAGGCGGAAACGATTGGGGTATTTTTTAAACCAGACTTCGGGATCCTGACCGGCAGCCACCACCCAAAAGATATCCATTTCAAAATCCACCAGTGATGCATCCGTGTTATTCATCAGCACATCCTGCCCGTATTGTCCCTCCATCATGCGGAAGGTATAATCGTGGTTGTGAAACGCAAACCGCATACCATGCTTTTTGCATAGTTCCCCTTTTTTATTGAAGGCTTCTGCATAGCGTTTGTAATCATCAATGGTTTTATTTGGACCTTCCCAGGCCATCGTGAGGTACTTCATACCAATGGCAGCAGCATCTTCTACTTTCTTTTCAAAATTATCATCTCCTCCAAAATGGCTCGAATACATATTCATGCCCAGATCGGTGATATATTGTTTGAATTCGGTATTGCTCATTCCCCAGAACATTCCTTTGGGACCTTCAAAACTTTCCACATGTTTATATCCCAGATCGGCCACTTTTTTCAGTACGCCTTTGGGGTCTTTAGGAAAATCTTCGCGCAGCGTCCACAATTGTAATCCAAAAGTTTTTATTCTTGCCTGCTCATCATCCTGCAGTAATTCGTTCATCCAGGCTGAGCCGGCAGCGGCTGCAAGTATGCCGGCCGTTGCGCCGGATCCCATTCGTATAAATGTTCTTCTTTTCATTTGTACATTGGTTGTTTAGTGTGGTACTATGCTAAATATGTGCCATTATTCCGCCCAAGCCTTATCGCCTTTGGCATACGGGAAGGCTCCGTCAAATTTACCGGGTACAGGTGCATGACGTAACGTTTCAGTCATACCTGTTTTAGAGGTAAAGAAGCCAAACAAGGTCAGTTGCTTCATCATGGTATAATAATGAGAGGGAGCCCCTTCAAATTCCTTCTGGTCTTTCCAGGGCAGGTCTTTGTTGGCTTTTTCCAATGCCTCGCGTTTGGGTTTGTCTTCCTCGTCGCGCTTGGCATTGTATGCTTTGGCTTCTTTTTCCAATGCCACGAGCAGATCGTGCCGCTGCTGCGGGGTACATTCCATAAAGGATTTGCTATTGGCTTTTTTGCAGGCTTCTTCCAATTGGCTGATACCGTTCACAAAAGCTGTTTGTTGCGGCTCTGTATAGCAATCCGTCACCATTATTTTCATGAATTCACCCACTTTGGCCGCTTTCGCGCCAGGGGTAGCTGTGGCAGGTATAATCGTTTCTGCCACTTCATCGAGAAGGGCAATATTGGCTTCGGTAAACCCGGCATCGGCCGCTTTGGCTCCGGTTTTACAACCACTCAGAAACACTTCTCCGCCAATCACCACGCCACCGGTAAGTACCGCGATCATTTTTAATAGTTCTCTGCGATCCATATTTTTTTGTTTAAGAGGTTCAATACGTTCAAAAGGTTTAAGAGGCGTGCCCGCCGTGGCGGGTTCAAAAGGTTCGAACGCTGCCTGAGCGAAGTCGAAGGCAGGTTCAAGACGTTTAGATGTTACCTTTTTTCAGTTCACTTACGGCAAAATCAGCAGCGCGGGCTGTGAGTGCCATATAGGTGAGTGAAGGGTTAACACAAGACGCTGATGTCATACAGGCCCCGTCGGTAACAAATACGTTTGGTGCATCCCATACCTGGTTGTTGCCATTGAGCACCGATGTTTTGGCATCGCGGCCCATGCGGGCAGTTCCCATTTCATGGATGCCCATACCTACATGATAACCCCAATCATATGTTTGTACATTCTTTACACCCGATGATTCCAGCATTTCCTTCGCATCATTCATCATGTCAATACGCATTTTCTTCTCATTCTCTTTTATCTCCACATCGAATGAAAGCACCGGCAAGCCCCATTTGTCTTTCGTATTCTTATCCAGGGTTATTTTATTGCTATGGTCGGGCAGCATTTCACCAAAGCCGAGGAAGTTGATGTTCCAGTCATTGGCCGGTACACTCATGGCTTCTTTCAGATCGGCTCCGATGGTAAACTCAGCCACATCGAGACCGCGACCTCTGCCGGCACCACCCTGGTAGCCGAATCCGCGTACATAATCTCTTTTATCATCGTGTATATTACGGAAACGGGGTATATATAACCCCGTTGGTCTTCGTCCATATTCATATTTATCGCTCAGCCCTTCCACGATACCCATGGCACCGGTGCGGAAGTGGTGGTCCATTACATTATGTCCCAGTTCGCCACTGCTGCTGCCCAATCCATCGGGCCATATATCGGTGGCGGAATTCATCAGCACCCAGGTAGAGTTTAACGCCGATGCACAAACGAAAATAATATTGGCTTTGAATTCGTAGGTCTGGTTGGTTTCCGCATCCACGATCTCCACACCCGTTGCTTTTTTCTTGTCTTTATCGTAGAGAATCTTGGTTACGATGGAGAAGGGGCGGAGGGTAAGCTTGCCTGTAGCCATGGCTGCAGGCAGGGTGGAGGATTGTGTACTGAAGTATCCGCCAAAGGGACAACCTCTCCAGCAACGGTCGCGGTACTGGCATTTGGTACGCGCCTGCAGCGGTTCAGTAATATTAGCACTGCGGCCAATGATCAGTTTACGCTGATTTTTATAATAGGCTTCCAGTCTTTTCTTCACTTCTTTTTCGGCACAGTTGAGTTCCATGGCCGGCATGAATTCTCCATCTGGCAATACATCCAATCCTTCTTTACTGCCCTGTATACCGGCAAATTTTTCTACATAGCTATACCAGGGGGCCAGGTCATCATAGCGAATGGGCCAATCTACGGCGATTCCTTCTTTGCCATTGGCTTCAAAATCCCATTTATTCCAGCGATAGCTCTGGCGGCCCCACATGAGGGAACGGCCACCTACATGATAACCTCTGAACCAGTCGAATCGTTTTACTTCTGTGTAAGGGCTGTCTTTATCCACGGCCCAATAATCAAGGTTGGTTTCATTGAGGGGATAATCCCGCTTCAGTACCGGATAATCCTTGATCATTTGCTGGGTACGTTGTCCGCGGTGAGGAAATTCCCAGCTTTCTTTCATTGCGGTCACATATCCTTTTACGTGTTCGATATCGCGGCCTCTTTCGAGCATAAGTACTTTCAGGCCTTTTTCTGTCAGTTCTTTGGCTGCCCAGCCACCGCTGATGCCGGAGCCGATCACAATTGCTTCGTAAGTATTATCTGCCATATTGAAGGTTTGATTTGGAATTTATGTTATTGGAAATGTATTTATTTTTAATTGAATTGTTTATACATCACAAATGCGAATTGCTTTTTTCAATGCTGCTGTTTTTTCTTTATCCTCTTTACCGGTGGGAATGAATTCCTGGGCCACATATCCTTTGTATCCGGTAGCGACTATGGCACGCATAATAGCCGGGTAATACAACTCCTGCGATTCGTCGATCTCATTTCGACCCGGTACACCGGCGGTATGATAATGGCCGAACCAGCTATGATGGTCTCTGATCGTATGGATTACATCTCCTTCATTGATCTGCATATGATAAATATCGTACAACAGTTTGAAATTGGGAGAGCCGATCCGTTTGCAGAGTTCAATGCCCCAGGCACTTTTATCACACATATAATCTTTATGATCCACCTTACTGTTAAAGAGTTCCATTTGTATGATCACGCCTTTTTGTTCAGCAAGGGACATGATCTTTTTCAATCCCTCGGTACAGTTTTTTAATCCTGTTTCATCATCCATTCCGTTGCTGTTACCGCTGAAGCAAATTAAATTCTTATAGCCAGCTTTGGCCACCAGCTCTATATGCGTGGTGTAATTGGATATAAGGGTGGTATGATATTGCTTGTCGTTCCATCCTTTTACCAGACTGATCTCGGCACCATTGCACATGGAGGAATCAACACCCTGATTTTTTAATACCGACCATTCATTAGGCCCTACCAGATCAATAGCGGAAAAGCCCAGTTTTTTTACCGTTGCACAAAGCGCATCCAGCGATAGATGACCATAGGTCCAACGGCATACAGAGTGATGTATATTCCCTTTCAATGCCGCCTCAACTTTATCCGAAGCCTGATTACCAGCTTGCAACCGGCCGGTGAATGCCAGTGCTGCAGCGCCTGTAGCCAGGCTTTTTATGGCAGAACGTCTTTGCATACTTAATTAAACAGCCTTTAAGTTTTTCTTTTCGTCGCGGAACAGTGCGAAGAAGATCACGGCTACTACTGCTGCAATGGCCGCAGGAATGAGCCAGATCATTTTATAATCAAATGTACCGTCTGCATTTTTATAATGGTCGGTAATGATACCCGCAATTTTAAATCCAATCAGCATACCGATACCGTAGGTGGCCAATGTGATCAACCCCTGTGCCGCACTTTTGTAACGTTCGCCGGCTTTTGAATTGGTATAAATCTGTCCGGATACAAAGAAGAAATCGTAACAGATGCCATGCAGGGCGATTCCGATCAGCAGCATGAAACTTAACTCGCCGCCATTGCCAAAGGCAAACAATACATAACGGAGCGCCCAGGCCAGCATGCCTACCAGAATGGTTTTTTTGAAACCGAATTTGGTAAAAAAGATAGGGAGTGCCAATAAGAATAATACTTCGGATATCTGCCCGATCGTCATTTTACCGGTTGGATTGGATACCCCGATATTAGAGAGGAACAGATTGGTATTTTGATAATAAAAAGCCAGTGGAATACAGATAAATACGGAAGCAAGAAAGAATACGGCGAAATTTTTATCCTTTAGTAATTTAAGTGCATCCAGTCCTAATATTTCCCGCATACTCACTTTTTCTCCCGTGGCTTTTACAGGCGGTGTTTTTGGGAGGGTAAAACTCATAACCCCTAATAAAGCAGCAGCCCCGCCTGAGAGTAGGAATGTATTTTTGAGCATGCCCTGTGATACGGCCTCTTTGGCATCCCACTTGAACGCGAAACTGATCAGCAAACCGGCCGCGATCCAGCCAATCGTTCCCCAAACCCGGATACTGGAGAAATCTTTTTCAGGGTCTTTCATTTGATTAAAAGAAACGGAATTTACCAATGCCAGCGTGGGCATATACAGGATCATATAACCCAATACATAAGGATAAAAATTGCTGTAATCGGTGGCGTTGTACATCATGTACATCAAGCCCGCACCGGCAATATGCAATACGCCCAGAATCTTTTCTGCATTGAAGAAACGGTCAGCAATCAGCCCGATGATGAAAGGAGCAATGATAGCGCCCCAGGATTGCGTGGAAAAAACATTACCTGCCTGGCTTCCGGTAAGATTCAGGTTGGTATTTAAAAATGTACCCAATGTTACAAACCATCCGCCCCAGATAAAGAACTCGAGAAACATCATGACTGATAACTGTGTCCGGACTGTGGATTTCATACGCAGGCAATTTTTTTAATCGTTGGTTAAAATGATAATAAGAAAACTAAATGTACTATTTTTAAGCACACATTTATGTTTCAGGTACACATTTTTTAAAACAGGATATTAGTCAACTTTTTTATACTTCTAACTTCAAACGTTTGCGATGATCAACAGAAAATTGCGTATGGGAATGATCGGCGGTGGCATGGATGCTTTTATCGGCGCCATTCACCGGCTGGCACTCAATATGGATGGACAAATTGAACTGGTTGCCGGGGCTCTCAGTGTAAAACCGGAGATGGCATTGTCATCCGGTAAAGCCCTCTATCTCGACAATGATCGGATCTACACCGACTACAAAGAAATGCTGGAAAAAGAAGCGGCTATGCCGGCAGAAAAACGCCTCGATTTTATTACAATCGTTACGCCCAATTTCGTTCATTTCGATCCTGCCATGATGGCGCTGGAGAAAGGCTTTCATGTCGTGATCGAAAAACCCATCACGTTTTCATTGGACGAAGCGATCCGTTTGCAACAAAAAGTAGAGGAGACGGGGCTACAATTATTATTATGTCATACCTATACCGGATACCCCATGGTGAAGCAGGCAAAGCAGTTTTTGCAATCCGGTGCCCTCGGAAAGATCCGCAAAGTATTTGTAGAATACCCGCAGGGATGGCTTAGTACATTTCTGGAAAAAACAGGGCAGGCACAGGCCGCCTGGCGTACTGATCCCAAACGAAGTGGTGCGGCCGGTTCCATGGGCGATATCGGTACCCATGCCTTCAACCTGGCGGAGTATGTAACAGGATTGGAAGTAACACATATTTGTGCCGAACTGAATATTGTAGTGGAAGGTCGTATGCTCGATGATGATGGTGCGGCGTTTCTCAAATTTAATAACGGCGCTACTGGCGTACTCATGGCTACACAGGTAGCGGCCGGTGAAGAAAACAATGTAAAGATCAGGGTGTATGGTGAAAAAGGCGGCATTGAATGGAAACAGGAAGATGCAAATTCCTTATTGGTAAAATGGCTGGATAAGCCTGCGGAGATATACCGGGCAGGAACGGGTTATCTGAACTCTTTTGCATCGCATAATTGCCGCACACCGGCCGGACACCCGGAAGGATACCTGGAGGCATTTGCCAATCTCTACCGCAATTTTGCACTCACCCTGCAAGCCACCATCAGTGGTACGGCCCCCAAAGCAGAATGGCTCGATTTCCCGTCTGTAAAAGAAGGGGTACGAGGAATGGCCTTTATTCAAAATGTAGTAAAAAGCGGACAAAGCGGGGAGAAGTGGATGGCGTTTACGATAGATAGTAACTGATAGATGATAACTAATTAGATGATAGTTGTCCAACCAATCGGCAAGCAATTTAACAACCTACAACCTAAAACTTACAACCTAAAACTTACAACCTACAACTTAAAACCTACAACTTAAAACTTAAAACCTACAACCTACAACCTAAAACTTACAACCTTCAATGACAACAATAAAAGGACCGGGTATATTCCTGGCGCAATTTATGGGCGATGAAGCCCCGTTTAATAACCTTCGCTCCATTTGCCTTTGGGCCGAAGGCCTTGGCTATAAAGCCATACAAATTCCCACCTGGGACAGCCGCTGTATCGATTTGCAAAAAGCAGCGGAAAGCAAGACCTATGCCGATGAAATCAAAGGCGTGATCAATGATTGCGGCCTGGAGATATCGGAACTGTCCACGCATCTGCAGGGGCAACTGGTGGCGGTACATCCGGCTTATGATACCCTCTTTGATGGGTTTGCTCCCGAAGCACTGCGTGGCAATCCCAAAGCCCGTACCGAATGGGCTATACAGCAGGTAAAGTACGGGGCCAAAGCTTCCCAAAACCTGGGACTTACAGCACATCCGACATTCAGCGGCTCTTTATTGTGGCATACCTTTCATCCCTGGCCACAGCGTCCTGCGGGATTGGTGGAAGAAGGATTTAAAGAATTGGGTAAACGCTGGATGCCCATTCTGAATTATTTCGATGAATGTGGCGTGGATGTATGTTATGAGATACATCCCGGCGAAGATCTGTTTGACGGTATCACCTATGAAATGTTTTTAAAAGAAGTCAACAATCATCCGCGTGCCTGTTTATTATATGATCCCTCGCATTTTGTATTGCAGCAACTGGATTATATTCAGTATATCGATTTTTATCATGAACGGATTCGGGCCTTTCATGTAAAAGATGCGGAGTTCAACAGTACCGGAAGGCAGGGCACATTTGGCGGCTATCAAAGCTGGGCCAATCGGGCAGGGCGTTATCGCAGCTCGGGCGACGGTCAGGTGGATTTCAAAACCATTTTCAGCAAACTCACCCAATACGATTATCCGGGCTGGGCGGTAATGGAATGGGAGTGCTGTATCAAACATCCCGAAGATGGTGCTGCCGAAGGGGCCGCCTTTATCGACGGACATATCATTCGTGTAACCGAAAAAGCCTTCGATGATTTTGCCGGCAGTGGAATGGATGAAGCCGGTAACCGCCGTTTATTAGGTTTGGATTAAGTATTTATTTCGTTGTATATTTCATGAAATTTGATTCTGCTTGCGGAACCACATCATAAAATATACTACTACTTTCGCAAACGGATAGGAATTGTAACTGGAATTATTAATAAACAAAAAAAGCATATGAAAAAAACCATTCTTGCAGTGTCACTGCTTGCCCTGCTTGCCTCCTGCGGATCAGGTGATGGAAAGAAAACGGACGACAAAAAAGAACCACAAACCGGTACTGAAACAAAACCAGCCGATGACCTCAGCAGTAATCCTGTTTATCAGAAAGGATTAGCTGTTGTTTCGGAGTCAAAAAACCTTTGCCTTACCTGTCATAAAATTGAAGATAAATTGCAGGGCCCGGCCTATCGGGAAGTAGCGAATAAATATGAGAACACAGATGAAAATGTGAAGAAACTGGCTGAAAAAGTAAAGAAGGGAGGAAGTGGAGTATGGGGTGATATTCCCATGCCACCCAATGCAGCTATTTCTCCGGAAGATGCAGAAGCCGCCGTACGTTATATCTTATTACTTAAAAGTAAATAATACTCAACATGATAAAAATGATCGGCAGCGCAATGTTGCTGGCTGCAACCTTCGCCTGTAATTCAAAAGGTAAATCTACCGGAGGAGACACTCCCGCAGACACCCTAAAATCTAAAACGGAAATGACCGCCAATACCCTGAGCGATGCACAGAAAGCAGAAGGCTGGCAATTGCTGTTCGACGGGCAAAGCACCAAGGGCTGGCACCGCTACGGTGGCAAGCCGGTGGGTAGCGCCTGGAAAATTGCTGATGGTACCATCTATCTTGATACGGCACAAAAAGAAAACTGGCAGATCAAAGACGGTGGTGATATCGTAAGCGATGATGAGTTTGATAATTTTCACCTGAAACTGGAATGGAAGATCGCCAAAGACGGCAACAGCGGAATCATTTTCTTCGTGCATGAAGACACCGCTAAATACAAATGGCCCTGGGAAACCGGACCCGAAATGCAGGTATTGGATAATAGCGGTCACCCCGATTCCAAGATCATCAAACATCGTGCGGGCGATCTCTACGACCTGATCTCTTCGTCTAAAGAAACCGTAAAGCCTGCGGGTGAATGGAACCTGGCTGAAATAAAATCAGAGAATGGTAAACTCGATTTTTATCTCAATGGAGAAAATATTGTTTCCACTACCATGTGGGATGATGCCTGGAAAAAAATGATCGCCGGCAGTAAATTCATTAAAATGCCGGATTTCGGCACCTATAAAAAGGGACATATCGCCCTACAGGATCATGGCAATACCGTTTGGTACCGCAATATCATGATCAAAAAGTTGTAAGGAACGAGCTTTGTAAAATAGTAAGGGCTTCCGGTTTTGCCGGGAGCCTTTTTATTTTGAGAAGACCGGAAGTCCGCAAGACCGGAAGTCGGGAAGACCGACGTGTCCGCCTACCTGCATTTCATTACGGCAGGTAATCCGTGGCAGAAAGACGCTTGTAGCTAAAAGCTTGTGGCTTGCATCTGATAGCTCGCAGCTCATAGCTCACCGCTCACAGCTTGCCTTTTTACTCTACTTTTGCAATCTTCAATATATTGGTCGGCAAATGCAGGTGTACAGGTGTACTGCCGGTGCTGACCACCACATTTCCATTGCTGAGGAAGTTGCGTTCTTTTAAGATATCAATCTGGTCGGAGAAAATATCATCGAGGCTTTCTTCTTCATCATAATAGAAGGCACGCACTCCCCAACTGAGGCTGAGCTGATTCACCAGGGATCGCTCTTTCGTAAAGATATATAAAAGCGATTTGGGTCGATAGCTGCTAAGCATGAATCCCGTATAGCCGCTTTGTGTCATACCAATGATAGCATCCGCATTCACGTCTTCGGCCAGTTTACAGGCATTATAACATACCGCATCACTCAGAAAAGAAGGAGAGTGGGGTTGGGGCTTCAGCATTTCATCCCGGTTATAATCGTATGCTTTTTGTTCTATTTCCAGAATGATCTTGGTCATGGTCTCCACCACCAGCCTGGGGTATTTACCCGTAGCGGTTTCTCCGCTCAGCATTACCGCATCGGCACCTTCGAGTACTGCATTGGCCACATCCGTGATTTCACTCCGGTTGGGTTTGGTGCGGTCGATCATGCTTTCCATCATTTGCGTAGCCACGATCACGGGTTTGGCACGGTGAATACATTTCTTGATAATATCTTTTTGAATAAGGGGCACTTCTTCAATAGGCAATTCCACACCCAGGTCGCCGCGGGCGATCATTACCCCGTCACTTTCCACGATGATATCCCGGAGATTTTTCAATGCTTCCGGCATTTCAATTTTGGCGATCACTTTGGCTTTGCTTCCGCCTTCTTTAAGTCTCCGTTTCAGGTCAATGATATCTTCGGGCCTTCTTACAAAGGATAAGGCCACCCAATCCACGCGTTTATCCAATAAGAATGCCAGGTCGGCCAGGTCTTTTTCAGTAAGGGAGGGCAGGGATATATTAGTATCCGGCAGATTTACGCCTTTCTTTGGCAGCAGGGTGCCGCCCAGCGTTACTTCCACTTTTACTTCTTTGGCCGGAGTGATCTCTTTCACCACCACTTCCAGTTTACCATCATCGATCAATATTTTTTCACCCACTTTTACATCTGAATGCAGGTCGGGATAGGATACATAAATCTTATGCATATTTCCTATCACTTTTTCATTGGTAAACGTAAGTATATCGCCTTCTTTAATATCGAGTGCTCCGCCTTCGAGATCGCCCACCCGGAGTTTAGGCCCCTGCAGGTCGGCTAACACGGAAATATTGTAAGGTTCTGTTTTATTGATCTGGTAGATATAATCGATGATCTTTAGTTTGTCTTCATGTGCGCCATGCGAAAAGTTGAGCCTGAAAACATTTACCCCGGCCTTTACCAATTCCAGCAACTGTTCATAGGAATCACAGGCAGGCCCTACGGTGGCCACGATCTTGGTTCTTTTGTAAGCATGTTGCCGGCCGGCGTCCTTATCAAAATCTTTATGCAGGTACTTGTCAATATTCTTGCTCATGTGTGTTATTTGTGGGTTGGTTTTTGGGATGATGGTAAATGATATCAACTAGCCAGTATCTTCACGATCTTCATCCATTCTTCGCTGATACGGCCTTTATTTTTTACGGCTGTTTCGAGTGGTATATAATGCATTTTATTGTTCAGTATGCCAACAAATACATTGTGCCGGCCTTCCATCAGGCTTTCTACGGCATGATAACCCATCCGGCTGGCGATAAGCCTGTCGATACAACTCGGCGATCCGCCGCGCTGTATATGACCGAGTATACAAACCCGGATCTCGGCGTTGGGGAGATTCTTTTTCAAAACTTTTTCTACTTCCGTTGCGCCGCCAAATTCATCACCTTCGGCTACCACGATAAGGTTCACCAGTTTTTTTCTTCTTTCTTTTTCCAGCAGCGATGTGATGATATCATCCATATTGGTCTTACGCTCCGGTACCAGAATATTTTCCGCCCCGGTGGCAATACCACTGTGCAGGGCAATATAGCCGGCATCGCGCCCCATTACTTCTATGATAAAGATGCGGTCGTGCGCATCCATAGTATCGCGTATTTTATCAATCGCTTCCACCGCAGTGTTCACTGCGGTATCAAAGCCAATGGTAAAGTCTGTGCCATTGATATCTTTATCGATGGTACCGGCTAGACCGATACAGGGGATGTCAAATTCATTGCTGAATTTAACCGCTCCGCGAAATGAACCATCACCCCCAATAATCACCAGGCCATCAATGCCCCGGCGTTTCAGGTTTTCATACGCTTTCTTTCGTCCCTCCGGTTCAAAAAATTCTTTACAACGGGCGGTCTTCAGAATAGTACCTCCGCGCTGAATGATATTTGCTACCGAACGACCTTCCATCCTGAAAATATCGTCTTCGATCATTCCCTGGTAGCCACGCATAATGCCAAATACTTCTAAACCATGATAAATGCCCGTTCTCACTACTGCACGGATGGCAGCATTCATACCGGGCGAATCACCGCCGGATGTGAGAACTCCGATCTTTGTTACTTTCTGTGCCATAATAATCCATCAAAAATAGGTAATTGTTTTGAATGTGTATTTTCAACACACTAACAGTTGTTTGATGTTAACGAAAATACAATCTATCCTTTTCAATGAGTGAATACCCAACAGTACGGATATCAACCAAAAGGAAATATAATAAGTTGTGCCGGAATAAATCATAAAATATATGCGGAACTACTTCATTGCTGTCTTCCTGATTTTGTTTAGCGGTGTATCTGCAAATGCCCAGGCAGATACCACAAAATGGTTGCGGGCTTTTCCTATCACGGATTATATGGTCAGTCTGAATGATTCGGTGAAAGTGGTGCAACTGGAAATGCCGGAGCAGGTGCAATTAAAAGAGAAACAACTGGGGCTTTTATACGGAAAATATAAAACCAGTATCAATGATGCGGTGGAAAAAGGATATGGACGTTGTCATCTGATTAAAAGCAATTATTATTATTTCTCAATTGGTAAGAATAAAAGCGGGCTTCCATTCGAAAAAGGCGACCTGTTGTATGTGAATATGCCTCCCACTTCCATTTACTACGGACGCATTCCCCGGTTGGCCGGCCATTTTATCAAACTGTTGAATGTATATGAAGATCCTTTGTATGACCGGTACCTGATTTTTGACAAGTGGACCATTTCGGATGAAAATAAGCTGACGGATTCACTGGTGGCCGATATTCGTTTTACCGGCGATTATTTCCTGCAAAACAATCCGGCTATGAATGTTACAATAGCCACGGGCGATTTTGCGGGAAGAAAAGTGCTGGAAGTAATGTCGCACTGCACCCGAAAGGACGTGGAGGATTTTCTGGATTATATACTGGCCCGACCCAGGCTCTACGCCGGTGGGGAATGGAAGGTTGCTGAAATATTCGCGACCTGGGCCAATTCCGGCGCTCCCAAAGTGATTAAGTGATGTCTCCCGGCGTTTAAATAGTTCTGCTGCCGTTTATCATGCCCCTGTATTTAGGGGCTTGTTTTCATTTATCTTTAGGGCTATTCCTCATCTCAAAACTTCAAGTATGAAAAAGGCAGGATTTTTATTACTTGCTTCTTTACCACTGATGGCAGCAGCACAATTGCAATACCCTGAAACGAAAAAAGGAGAGACCGTGGACGATTATCACGGCACCAACCTGGCGGATCCCTACCGCTGGCTCGAAAATGATCATAGCGAAGAAACTAAAGCGTGGGTAACCGCACAGAATAAAGTGACTTTTGGTTACCTCGATAAGATCGGGTACCGGGCACAATGGCTAAAGCGTATGGAGGAGATCAATAATTATCCAAAGTATTCTTCGCCGACTAAAAAAAATGAATACTTCTATTTTTCCAAGAATGATGGGTTACAAAATCAAAGTCTGTTGTACCGACAAAAGGGATTGAGCGGAAAACCGGAACTGGTGATCGATCCTAATAAATTTTCTCAAGACGGGACTACTGGCCTCGGTGCTTTCACCCTTTCAAAAGATGGCCGTTATGCCGTGGTGGGCAAAACAAAAGGTGGCAGTGACTGGCGTACCTTTTTTGTAATGGATATGAAAACATTGGAATACCTGCCCGATTCACTGGCCTGGGTAAAAGTTTCCGGTGCCTCTTGGCAAGGTGATGGGTTCTTTTACAGCCGCTATCCCACACCGGAAAAGGGCCAGGAACTGTCCAACAAAAATGAGAATCACCAGGTATATTATCATAAGGTGGGTACTTCGCAGGACCGGGATCTGCTGGTATACGAAGACCCTGCCAATCCACAGCGTTTTCATACGGTATTCACCGACGAAGATGAGCGGTATGTTTTCCTGAATATATCAGACAGAGGTAAGGCCAAAGATGGCAATGCACTCTGGTTTTACGACAGTAAATCAGGCGATAAAACGTTTAAGCCGATTATCAAAGAAGCCGGTGATTATGATTATAGCCTGATTGAAGTAGTGAATGGCCGTTTTATTATGTCGACCAATGATGGGGCTAAAAATCAAAAGATCGTGTCCGTGGATCCCCTGCATCCGGAAAAAGAAAATTGGAAAACATTAATCGCAGAAAAACCGGAGAATATTTCCTCTATATCTTCTGCGGGCGGTAAATTATTTGTGACTTATCTCAAAGATGTAACAAGCCGTGTATATGTATATGATTTCAATGGTAAAATGGAACGGGAAGTAACACTGCCTGCTTTGGGAACCGCCGGTGGTTTCGGTGGTGAAAAGTCGGACAAGTTTGTGTTCTATACATTCACATCGGTTACTTTTCCACCCACCATTTACCGCTATGATATTGCTACCGGTAAAAGCACCGAATTCAGAAAGCCGGAAGTAAAATTCAACCCTGCTGATTTCATTACAGAACAGGTGTTCTATCCCAGTAAAGATGGTACCAAAGTTCCGATGTTCATCACGTATAAAAAAGGAACGGTAATGAATGGTAAGAACCCCACTATTCTATATGGATATGGTGGCTTTAATATTAGCAGCAATCCTTCTTTTTCTCCATCGCGCATTACCTGGCTCGAACAGGGTGGTATCTTTTGTATTGCCAATCTGCGTGGTGGAAGTGAGTATGGCGAACAATGGCATGAGGCCGGTATGCGGTTGAAAAAACAAACGGTGTTTGATGATTTCATCGCAGGGGCAGAATACCTTATTGAGAAAAAATATACGTCGAAGGATTATCTCGCTGCACAGGGTGGTTCCAATGGTGGATTGCTCGTGGGTACCGTGATCAACCAGCGACCTGAACTCTTTAAAGTGGCCATTCCGCAAGTGGGTGTAATGGATATGCTGCGCTTTCAAAAGTTCACCATCGGCTGGAACTGGGTGGCCGAATATGGCAGCAGTGATAATGCTGTTGATTTTAAAAACCTGTTTGCTTATTCACCCATACATAACATCAAATCCGGCATCAATTATCCCGCTACATTGGTTACTACGGCCGATCACGATGACAGGGTAGTGCCGGCTCACTCTTTTAAATATGCCGCCACGCTTCAGGAATATTACAAGGGCAATAATCCGGTGCTTATCCGGATCGATGTAAATTCAGGACATGGAGCCAGCAACCTGAAAAAATCACTCGAAACCACGGCCGATATATTCTCCTTTACTTTTTACAATATGGGCATAACCCCAAAATTCCCCAATCAGCCTGCACCCGAGAAAAAAGGATTTTAAACGATTCCTTTATATACGAAGGCCGCATTTCTTATGCGGCCTTTTTTGTATATATCCCGTTGGTAATATGATAGGGTTTTACTTATTTTTTTCTTAATATGATATTATCCTGCATATTTTATTACGACCAGTGATTGTTTTTAAGTCCTGATAAATATATTTGCGCTTCATTTTTCTACGCTAAAACTATAAACATACTACCATGCTGAAAGCACTGACTGGTACCTTATTCATTTCCTTTATTTCGCTGTCCCTGCAAGCTCAGGAGGTAAAAAAAGACAGTATGCAGGAATTAACGATCGATGATCTTACGGTAAAACCCATGCGATTACCTGCATTAGCAGAAGTGGGGGGCTCCATTTTTTTGAATGCTGACTATAAACCGGCCCAGGTGCTGATCAGCCCGGATAAAATTGTGATGGATGTACCGGTAAAATTCAATGTATTTAATAATGCTGTAATGATACAAAAGGACGGCATGGAAATGCGCCTGGAGCAATTTTATGAAGTGGATTATGATGAAACAGCCCCTGATGGCAGCACCCGTCATGTACGTTTCAAACAGGGCTATCCGGATGCGGACAATCATACTAACACCTCCGTTTACCAGGTATTGTCGGAAGGCCCCAAAGTACACCTGCTGAAATATATGACCCAGAAAGTGGAGGATGCCGCTACATTGGGTGATTATAGCCGGAGAGAACTGGTGACCACCGAGCAATTGTACCTTTATGTACCCGGGGACGCATTGAAGAAAATCAAGTCGGTAAAAAAAGACCTTGCAGAAATATTGCCCGCAATGGCAGCAAAGATTGATGAGATCGTAAGTGCTAACAACCTGAAATTAAAAAATGAATCTGAGATCAGCCTGTTGGTTGAATCGTTGAATAAGCCCTGACCGGATGCACCAACGTATTGATCCCGCCCCAGTGGCGGGATTTTTTGTTTTATAGCCTACATTTGGCACATGAAAATTCTACTTACCGGTGCGAACGGTTTTTTGGGCCAATACCTCTGTGCCATGCTTTTGGCTGAGCAACATGAGGTGATCGCAACCGGGAAGGGGCCGTGCAGGTTGCCCTTTCAACAATCATCTTTTCAATACCATACACTTGATTTTACATCGGCAGAGCAAGTGCAAACGGTATTGGATCAGTATGAGCCGGATATCATTGTACATGCCGGTGCTATGACGCAACCCGATCAATGCGAACAAGAGCCCGAAAAAGCTTACCGGGTAAATGTGGAGGGCACCCGCCATTTGCTTTCCTGCGCTGTTAAAAGAGCGATCTATTTTATCTATATCTCCACTGATTTCATTTTCGATGGCAAGCAGGGTATGTATGATGAAAATGCCATACCGGGTCCGGTGAATTTTTATGGCAAAACAAAATTGCAGGCAGAATCACTTGTCAACCAATACCCCTTCGACTGGACCATTGTGCGAACCGTGCTCGTATATGGTAAACCATTGGCAGGCAGAAACAATATTCTTACGGTGGTAAAACAGAAACTGGAAAACGGGGAAAAGTACCGCGTGGTAAGCGATCAGGTACGCACACCCACCTATGTGGAAGATCTGGCCGCCGGCATTGTAAAGATCATTGAGCAAAGGGCAGGAGGGTTGTTTCATATTTCCGGGGCGGATATACTCACTCCCTTTGATATGGCTATCAAAACGGCCCATTTCCTGGGATTGAACGCTTCACTACTGGTAAATGTAAATGCTGATACGTTTTCACAACCTGCCATACGGCCATTGAAAACCGGTTTCAATATCACGAAAGCCCGGATGCAACTGGATTATCAACCGCATTCATTTGAAGAAGGTCTTCGCAAAACTTTTTCCTGATCAAAAACTATAGGTAATACCCCCCTTCAGGTAAAACGGTGTACCCGGTGTAAAATGTATCTCAGATACCGGTGAGGATTCCTGTCTTAATCGCGACTCCGTATCAAATTGCGCTTCCCGCCAGTTACGGTTGGTCAGGTTTTCTGCAGAAAGGCTGAATTCAAAGCGCCCTCTTTTATAACTGTTCACCATATCCAGCAGGAAATAACCCTGAGCCTGTACCGAATTCGTTTCATTGGCCGGGCGATTACCGATAAAGCGGTACCGTAGCGAACTACTGAATCCCTGTTTGGTTCGAACGGTAAGTCCGCCGATACTGGTAAATGACGGTGCAAGAGGTATATAGTTTTCGCCTTTGGCTGCATCGATACCGCGGGCCTTAGTAACATTGATATCTGCATCGGCAAATAACCAGCGGGAAAATTGATAACGGGCCGACAGATCCACTCCCATACGACGGGTTCTTCCACCAGGCTCTACAATGCCTTCGTCACCCACATATACAAATTCCTGTTGGGAGTATAGGTGCCAGAGTGTTGTTTTCAATACCATCTTTGGAAGTGGTTTCCATAACAGTCCCAGGTCTGTTCCGATTACACGCGGCAAAATATCACTCGCTGCATTGTCGAGAATAACGCGTGTATCGTTGGAATGGAAACCGATTCCATTCTGGAGTGATATCTTTAATCTGGCGTTAATGGCATAACTGATATTCAGTTTCGGGCTGAACGTTGCTTTTGATTGCATAGCAAATTCATCCGCGCCATTCAGTTTGTCTTTATACCGGAAAATAAAATGATCGAAGCGTAGCCCGGCATTGATTTGAAGGCGGTCAGTCATTTCTATATCCTGGTTGATATAGGCAAAGGAATTGGTCTCCCTGATATCGCCCTTCCGGATACTATTAAAGAGCGTTTTACGGTTAGCATGTGCCAGTTCAATATCATGAATATTATCCTGACGGAAACCAGCACCCATTTCAGTAGCTGCTTTTTTATTGCCGATGAAATAAGATTTGGCAGCAGTAGTGGTATAACCAAAAAGATCGCGTCGTTCCCGCTGGTTGATCATATCTCCATTTACCAGGTCGTTGAGGAAGAAGGTGAAATTGGAAAACAGGTTGAACCGGTAATGTGAATAATAGAATTGGTCGGTTGATTTCCAGTTTTTCTTCCACTGCTTTTGAAAGCGTGCAGTAAAATTGATCCGGCTGGTATTACCTCCTTCTGTATTATCAATGGCACCAAAGCGGGTGATGAGGCCGGCACGTATCGCCCTTTCGGGTACCTGGCCGGAGGCATTCCAGCGGCTGCTGAATCCGGAACCGATAATGCTTAACTGTGATTGATTGCCAAACCAGGCCGTGTATTTTCCCATGATATTGAATCGGTGAAAATCCTGCGGGCTTTCGAAATAGCCATCGGATCGTGCATATTCGGAAGCTATATATACCTGTTCTTTTTTCTGTTCGGTAGTTTTTGAAAATAGTTTCAGTTGTGTTACGAACCGCTGGCTGTTGAATTGTCCCGCTTCTGCTTTTATCATATTTTTTTCCAGAAAATCACGGGTGGAAAAATCTACCCAGGCCGCTGTGGCGAGATTACCTTTTGCTGCCTGATAGGGGCCTTTTTCGAAATTGATCTTCTCTATGGTTTCCGGTATCAGAAAATGAAGATCCGCGTATCCCTGTCCGTGTGCATGGCTGATCATATTCACCGGCATGCCATCTACGGTAATGGCAATATCAGTACCATGGTCAATATCATAGCCGCGCAAGAAAATTTGTTCAGCTTTGCCACCACCGGCATGTTGTGCAATAAAAAGCCCCGGTACAATGCGCAATACATCCTGTGAGGTATTCACCGGCCGTAACTTAATATCAACTGCACTGATGGTTTGCAGTCCGTTATTTCGTTTGCTGTTGATCCGTACTTCAGATAGGTCAAGTTCAGCACGTTTTAATGATATGGTAATGGTGGATAAGAGGTCTGCTTTCACTTCTACAGGCACGATCTCCGTTTTATATCCGATATGGGACACGATCAGTTCATACTGCCCCGGGTTTACTATCGGAATACTGAATTTGCCAAATGCATCTGAATTATCGCTTTTATTGCCACCTATATTAACGGTTGCACCAGTAAGCGGTGTCTTTGAATCTGCATCATTGATGATACCATGAATAGATCCCCGTTGGGAATGGGCTATGGAGGTATATGTAATGAATAGAACTGTTAGTATGTATTTGAAAGGCATGCTGCTTTATGTTATATACGGACTTTAGTTAAAATTGGTTTTTTGTTTAAAAAGGCTTTAGGTAAACTAATTAATTTTTAAAAATGAAAACCATAAAGCAAAATGTACCGTAACTATTATCGATCCTCTATTTCAAACGGCGGGGATGATGCAGGAAGATTTTCCGGCAGCCTGCGCTGAATCTTAATCAATTAAAAACTTTTTATGAAAAAGAAAATTCTCACAGGTACGTTGCTGGGCCTTGTGCTCGCCGGCGGAATCATTTTCGCGGCCGATCATATTGATGCGCCCGCAGTAACAGGTCCGGGAAGTACCAGCCCCGGCAACGACATCACCGATGTGTATGCATTTCAAAGTCCGGCAGACAACAGTAAAATGGTGTTTGTACTGAATACACAAGGGTTGCTTTCTCCCACAGCATCAGCAGCAGCTTCCTTTCCTTCTAATGTGATGTATGAATTGAACATTGACAACACCGGAGATAATGTGGAAGACCTGGTGATACAATGTATTGCACAAAATGGTAAAATGCGGGTATTCGGCCCTGTGGCTGTAGGCACTCCCGGATTGACCAGTACAGTAAAGACCACGGGTCCGACTACGGAAGTAGCTGTAACCGCCTATGGTGCTTCCACGATCAATACCACCACCAATGCCAATGGCACCCGCATATTTGCTGGACCCAGGGACGATCCGTTCTTCTTCGATCTTTCCCGCTTCAAAGAGATTATAGCCGGTACACAAACAGGCTTTCGCAGCCCCGGAGTAGATGCATTTGCCGGTACCAATGTGATGTCTATCGTGGTGGAAGTACCCAAATCATTGCTCGGAACCGCTGCCACTATCAATGTATGGGCTGAAACAAAATCAAAATAATTCTCAACTATTAAAACAACAAAAATGAAACGTATACAACAATTAGCGATCATCCTTACTGCGGGTATTTCTCTTCTCGCAACGGGTTGCGATAAAGACAAAGATGATGTTCCCGCCGATACATTTGATACATCTGGCACATATACACAAAACGATCAGATGGCGCGTCCTGCAATCAATACGGTATTTGTGAATTCGGCCCGTAAGAATGAATTCAATACTACGGTGCCTTCCGGAATGAATGCAGCTTTCAATGCACAGTTTCAGAGTGTACTCACCGGGTTTGGTTATAACACCAATATACTCGGATTGGATAAAGCCACTTTTGCCGGCGTACTGGTTACCGATGTGCTGAATGTGAAAACGAACGGAACCACCACTTTTTATGATGGTACCAATGTTCTCACTGGTCGCGCACTGGCCGATGATGTGATCGATACCGAATTGACCCTCATCTTCGGTGGAGCAACGGGCGCATCCAACCCCAATCTTACAAAAGACAATGTGAATGGAAATGATAAAGCGTTTTCAACGACGTTTCCTTATCTCGCAGCTCCATTCTAATGCTGTTTTCAATCAGTAACATGAGCCTGTTCCGGCCCAGGCTGGCAGGCTCCTTTTTTCTTACACCACAACCTTCTTTATGCAACGACTACTTTGGATAGCAGTAACTCTTCTGGTCTTTTTCACTTCCTGTTCCTCTGGTAAAAAGAACATTGCGCGCCACAGCGATTATGCTGCTTACCTCGATGGGCATTGGGTTAATGAAAGGGCCGATAACATCAATACAGAGATCGCATTCTGGGAAAGTCGTTTACAAGCAGATACCGGCAGCTATGTGAACATGGTAGAATCAGCAAAGTACCAGTTGCAACTATTTAAAACAAAGGGGCGGATTGCGAACCTGCACAAAGGAGATTCCCTGCTGCAACGCTGTTCTGACAAGGTCAACCATACCAGTCCGGAATTATTGTATTCGCTGTCGCAGGCAGCCGTTACTCAACACCAGTTTACCCGTTCTGCTGCTTTTATCAGCGGCGCCGAAAAGGCTAACGGAGATCTTTACACGATACGGTTATTGCAGTTTGATACCTATATGGAACTGGGCCGATACCCGGAAGCCTGGAAAAGTCTGAGTACGCTGAAGGACAAAACAGGGTTTGACTATCTGATACGGTTTGCCAAATGGCAAGACCATAAAGGAAATTTAC
The DNA here is from genome assembly GCA_026391455.1 of Bacteroidota bacterium. Lineage (GTDB taxonomy): Bacteria > Bacteroidota > Bacteroidia > Chitinophagales > Chitinophagaceae > JJ008. The sequence goes on along the minus strand of JAPLEH010000066.1, from coordinate 136,166 downwards.
CAGCAGCCATCACCCTGATGGAAAAAGCATTGGGCCTGGTAAAAGGCAAAAATGAAGGCTTATACTTCTGGACACTTTCCAATCTATCGGACATGTATGGGCATGATGGCCGCGTGGCCGATGCATACAAAGGCTACCTGGAAGTGTTGAAAAAAAATCCTGCTGATTTGTATTGCCTGAAAGGTATTGCCTGGATCGCTTTTTCTCATGACAGAAACTATAATGAAGCGCGCCGCATTGTTCAGTTTATTCTTTCACAAACGGCTATGCCTGATCTTAAATTAATGCTGGCCGAGATTGCTGAACAGGAGGGTAATACCACGGAGAAAAATAAACTGATACAGGAATTTATTACAGAAGTGAAACAGCCTGCCTATGGCAATATGTACACTAAATACCTGGTACAGATCTATACAGAAGATTTGGCCGACTATGATAAGGCCCTTCAACTGGCGGAACAGGAAATCAACAATCGCTTTACACCGGAAACCTGTAGTTGGCTTGCGTGGTCCTATTACAAGAAAGGGGATATGAAAAAAGCCGCAGAACTGTCCCGAAAATTTGTATGGAATAAAACTTTTGAACCGGAAGCGCAATATCGCGTGGCTTGTATGGAAGCGGATGCCGGCAATACACAATTAGCCAGACAATTACTGGAATCCTGTTTGCAAAGTTCTTTTGAATTGGGTCCTGCTGCCGAACAACGCATACGTGAAAAACTGGCCATGCTCTAATGGCCCTTCGCAAATTTTTGTTCACCAGCCAGTATGGCTACCGGCAGATCATTTTCCGCAGGAGGGATGGGGCAATTGTATTTTCCCGAAACATAGGCACAATATGGATTGTACGCTTTATTGAAATCGAGCCAGTACATACCGGTTTCTAATTCTGGCGTCAGGATATCAATGTATCGACCATTGGCATAGGTCTCGTTGCCGGAAGTCTTATCCGTAAAGGGAACAAACAGCCAATCTTTATATTCCTTCGTATTTAATAATTGTTCGGATTGATACACGCGCAATTGCAGCGTGGTATCATGCAGGGTAAAATGAAGGATACCGTATACCCGGTGTTTCTTTTTAATGGTACCGGAAGTTTCCATATCGAACCAACCGAACCCATAGAGCCGTTCAAAACGGGCCTTTACCCGAAATCCTTCATTGACCGGAAAGAATTGCAATGATTCCCTGTCTTTACTTTTTACTGCACCATGTTCATTGATATACGCTGCACGAAATGCCATCGCGCTATCTGCATACGAAATACCCTGGCCATACGATGATAAAAATCCTGCCAACAGCAATATGATAATCGCGTTTTTTTTCATCGGGCTCAGTTCATCATCAATACGTTCACACTGCGTTGCAAAATATTAAAGGCGATCTCGGCCATCAGGTTTTCTTTATCGAGCGTGGGGTTCACTTCGGTGATCTCAAAACAACACACTTTCCGGTTCTGCATAAATTTACTGATCAGGTCTTCCGCTTCCCGTTCTTTGAGGCCATTGCTTACCGGGGTACCGGTGCCTTTTGAGATGGATGAATCGAGGCTGTCCACATCGAAGGAAATATAAATATCTGTGCAGTCGGACAGGTACCGTAATACAGCCCTCACCACATTCTCGGCCCCTTTACTTCTTACTTCTTTTGTGGTGATCACCTTCATATCGTATTTCTCAATCAGGAATTTTTCTTCTTTTTCAAAATCGCGCAGCGAAATAAAGACCACATCTTCCGGCAATACCTTCGGGGCTATTTTCCCAATATTCTTGAGGTAATTCCAGTGCGCGGTCGTTTCAGCATCGAGTTCATGTACCGCACATTCTTCGTTGTTTTTATTAATGGATGCGGCCATCGGCATACCATGTACATTCCCGGAGGGCGTGGTATAGGGCGTGTGCAGATCGGCATGAGCATCGATCCATATCACCCCCAGTTTACTTTTGGGTTTCGCCATTTTGATGCCTGCAATGGTGGCACCGGCAGTACTGTGATCGCCACTGAGTACTACGGGGAAGAAATTGTTTTTGATGGAATCCGATACGGCTTTGCTTACCCGGTCATAAATAGCGGCAATACCCTTGATGCGTTTGGCATAGGGCGATTCGATGGGTTCATAGAGCAGTTTATTTTCCGTCTGAATTTTTTCTGATGGGAAATGAATAAAGAAATTGCTCATAAAATCGAGGGCGGCAATTTTGATCGCTTCTATTCCCAGGCTGGCGCCCCGGGTTCCTGCGCCAATTTCAGAAGGCACTTCAATAAGTTTAATATTTTTCATACAGTGTACTTAAAACGAATAAAGCCGGCAAAGCCGGATAAAGATCAGGTGTCTGGATATGGGTAAGTAAGGGGAGGGGCTTAATCCGGGATATAAAAATTCGCCGGGAGTGATTGCTCCGCGAAAGTATGAATGCGTACCTTTTTATGGGTATGTTGTTTCATATGCAAGAAATCAAAGGTAAACAATTGTTCTTGAACCGCATAATGGGGCCACGAATGGCACAAATGACACTAATAATACAGATCGCCTGCCTTTCGGCAGGTAAACCTGCGGCGAAAAATCGGGCCACAGATGAACACAGATGGACACAGATAATACAGATTGACTGCCTTTCGGCGGCGGGAGGTAGCCACTAATTACACGAATGGCACTAATTAAACAGCCAATGAATCCGCATTTACCGCGCAGCGGTTAAAATCAGTTCTAATCCAAGTGGCCGCGATGCAGGCATGCCGTAAAATCCGTGTGACTGTATTTGCCTTCGGCAAACTTGGGCCACAGATGAACACAGATATACACAAATAATACAGATCGCCTGCCTTTCGGCAGGTAAACCTGCAGCGAGAAAGTTGGCCACAACCTGTCCCGCCATAGCGGGAGATGAACACAAATGGACACAAATAAATACAATCGCCTTCGGCGAAAAAAGGCCACAAATGGCGCGAATTGCACAAATAATACAGATCGCCTGCCTTTCGGCAGGTAAACCTGCGGCGGGAAATGGGGCCACAAATGAACACAAATGAACACTGATAATACAGATTGCCTGCCTTTCGGCAGGTAAACCTTCGGCGGGAGGTAGCCACTAATTACACGAATGGCACTAATGAAACAGCCAATGAATCCGCATTTACCGCGCAGCGGTTAAAATCAGTTCTAATCCAAGTAGCCGCGATGCAGGCATGCCGTAAAATCCGTGTGCCTGTATTTGCCTTCGGCAAACTTGGGCCACAGATGAACACAGATATACACAAATAATACAGATCGCCTTCGGCGAGAAATCGGGCCACAGATGAACACACTTGCCTGCCGGCAGGCAGGGATGGACACTGATAATACAGATTGACTGCCTTTCGGCAGGTAAACCTTCGGAGGGAAAGTTGGCCACAACCTGTCCCGCCATAGCGGGAGATGAATACAAATGGACACACCTGCCTGCCGGCAGGAATAATACAATCGCCTGCCACTAGGCAGATGAGTATGTATTATTAGTGCAATTCGCGCAATTAGTGGCTAAGCATCTTGCAGTGAAGCAAGCAATACTGTATAATCCGTGACCCTGTATTTAATTAGCACATTAGCAAATTAGCAAATCAGCTAATTTGTTATTCATGCAATGCAAGTACCGGCAACGTACTCTGATAGATCAGTTTTTTAGTATGGCTTTTTACGAAGAGTTTGGAGAATATCGATTGCTCTTTATGTACGATGATGATGAGGTCAATTTTTTTATCGGTAGCGAATTGGTTAATCGCTTCGTCTACATCCCCGAGGCCCAAAAAATAAAACTGGGGATTAAATTCCTGAAAGGATTCCTGCAACCATGCTTTCTCTGCCTGGTATTCTTCCGTGAGCGCCACATAGTGTTGTGTATCGGCATTCATCACATGCAATTGCGGATGGAAGGGTTTTAAAAACTTTTTAATGGGTACAGTAGGGGTGCTCGACTGCACTGATTTGAAATCGGAGGTCAGCAATACATTTTTTACATCCTGGTACCCAGCTTCAGCAGGGATGATAAGTACCGGACACACTTTCTGCCCCACCATTTTGAGTGTATTGCTGCCGATCAGGCTCTGACCAATCGCATTACGACCGGTGATGCCCATGATGATCAGGTCGGCAAGGCGGTGGCGTGCCAGTTTTTCCAGTTCAGTAATAAGATCCGACCCGGATTCAGCAATCACTTCCATTTTTACGATGCCCGCATCGCGGAGCGAAGTCTTTAATTGCTCCAGTTTTTGAGCAGCTTCTTCCGTTTGTGCGGGTTTATCACAAAGCGTATAAAGGATCAGATTTACCCCATAATGACCGGTTAGTAATTGTACCGCATAGCGGGCGGCATTGAGCGAAGTATCTGAAAAGTCGATTGGGACGATGACAGTTTGCATAGTTGATAGGTTGAATGTTTTGTATACAATGCGGTGGCAAAGGTACAAGGTTTTCCGGGAGTAAGATGCGGCTTATTCGTGTGCTGCCAGTATGGGTATATGACTGTGATAAGCCAGTCTTTTGGTATGGGAAGGTTTGAAAATAGAGGTAGAATTGCTCTGGTGTTTCGGAATAGTAATGAGCACATCAATTTTATAATCGTTCACAAAATTATCAATGGCCTGATAAAAATCATTCATGGTAAGAAAATAACATTCGGCATGATACTGATCGAACATCTTCAGCAATTTGGCCTTCTCCTCTTCCATTTCTTTGGGCAGTGACACATAAATGTCTTTATTCACATTCACAATATGCAGTTTGGGGTTGAACATTTCCAGCACAGCATTGATCAGCGGGGCAGGGGTGGTGGCTTCCACATTCCGGAAGTCGGAGGCAAACGCCACATTATTGATGCCTTTGTAGATGGCATCGGGCGGTATGATCATGACCGGATAGAGGTTTTTATCCACCAGTTTCAGGGTATTGCTGCCAAACATCGCTTGTCGAATGGCCGATTTTCCGGTAATACCCATGGCTACCAGCGTAGCCCGGATGGTATGTGCCATCCGGCTGATATTATCAATGAGATCCCCCCCCATTTCATTCTCACAGATCACTTCTTTTACCCCGGCCCGGATAAATTCTTTCTTCAGGCTTTCCTGATAATTGTGCGAAACATCCAGATCGTCCGGTGATTCATAATTGTGATATAGAATAGCGACCGCATCGGGCTTACCGGCGAGCATTTGTGCCGTATAACGGGCGGCATTAAGCGAGGTTTCTGAAAAATCGACTGGTATGATGACCCTGTGCATGAAGTTGATTGGTTTCTTACCGATAAATTTAACGGATTTGGCAAAGCTCCGCTAAATTAATTATTAAGATACCTGTATAGTTTTCATACACTACTCTTATTCCAGGTCTTTGAACTTATTATCCACGATAAAAAGCTGGTCTTTTTCCTGTGGAGCCAGTTTGTTAGCATTCTTATTGATGTAGGAAAAAGGAGTTTGTGTACGTTGTGGTGACCAGTTGGGTGTACCCGGGCTATAAAAAGCTAACGGCGGCCCCTGTGCGTTGACGGGCAGATTGCGGGGTGAATAAGCGGAAGGTGGTGTGGTGGCATTATTTTGCAGGCTTACCCTGTTTTTCACGGTCCATAATTCATTTGAATCCACCACAATTACTTTGGTAAGCAGTTCTTGTGTTTTATTGTCGTACAGCAACAGGTAACATTCAAAGTGGTAATACGTCACAAATTCCCAGGTATCCGTAGGCGGGTTGCCGGCCGGGTTGGGAGATATTACATAGGAATTGTAATCCTCCACCACGGGTGGCGTCATGTAAAAGTCTACGGTGTAACGGGGATTGCAATCATCGCCACAAAGATCTTTATCTACTAACTCTTCACAAATCTGGGGCAAGCGTTCGGTTAATTTCCTCCAGACCTTATTACCATGCTTCCAGTATTCCGGCAGGTTGATCTTGTATTTATTTTCCTTGATCCGTAAAGGTTGTGCCTGTGCCCCTGTTGCAAACAGTAACAGGAATAGCAGCGTAATGGAAGGGAGTAATTTCATAACATGGCTTTCATTGAAGTTAAACAATTATTTTAGAATGGGAATTTGAAATTCATTTAACTATTCCCTTTCAGTAAATGGATTCAAATGTCTGTTGTTGTAGCAAACGGGAAAAGACCGGCTTACTGCCACAAAGTTCGGCCAGTTTTTGCATATACTCACGGAAAGTGGGCGACTTAAAATGCTGATTGGCCACGGCTTCTTTTTTAAAACTCTTGATATGTATGAATTGCCGGTCGTCGTCGGTATCCGCATAGCATTGACTTCGCATGCCTCCGGGTCCGTTTTTATATAATTCATCAAAATACCGGTCGATGATCTGCTGCGCGGTGCGTTGCCGGCCCTCCGGTACTGCAAAGGACATGTAATACCTTACCATAAAATTAAATGGGTTTTGGTTAATACAGCCGGTATATACAGGGCAAGGCGAAGCAAAAAAATGCTGCACCATACCGGGTATGGTGCAGCAGGAACTGGATGAATGGTGAAATAGCTGTATCACCGTTTCTCAGTCAATCTATTTTCTTTTTTAGGGGTTGCTGAACATTTTTTGCAACTCAACCATATCATGCTGATATACATCATCCCTGAAATTGAGTTGCCCCTCATTATCCACCCACGCCGTATAGTAAATGATGAATACCGGAATTGCCGTTTTTAACTTCACCACTTTTTCGGAAGTTTGATTCATCGCACTCACGATTTTTTCTGTATTCCATTCGGGATAATCACGGAGGAGCCATTCAGCCATTTTTTGCGGCTCACTGAGACGGATACAACCATGACTAAAAGCCCGCTTATCCTGACCGAAAAGGCTCTTAGAGGGCGTGTCATGAAAATACATATTGAAACTGTTGGGGAATATGAATTTCACTTTGCCCAATGCATTTCCAGGGCCTGGCTTCTGACGGATACCATTGCCCACCCGTTCCATATTCTTATTCGCGAGATAATTGGGATTACGTGCAACAGCCGGATTGATCTCTTTTTCAATGATGCTGGGTGGCACATTCCAATAGGGGCTGAATACGATCTGACTCAGGTCGCCGTTAAACATCATGGTGTTATTGCCCACACGCCCTACCACCACCACCATATCGAATACCGTTTTTTTACCATCATATACATGCAAAATGAATTCGGGAATGTTTACAATAATCAGGTTGCCCTGCGGGTTTTGCGGCATCCAGCGCATGCGGTCCATATTCAGCAATACCTGTTTGAGACGGGAGAGAGCAGGTACATTCATGTCTTTGATGAGGGTGGCCGTTATGATGCCATCCTGTTTGTATCCATGTCTTTTCTGAAAAACTTTTACCGCAGTTTCCAATGAATCGTTGAACACATTGCTACTGTCAGTACCGGGCAGGTCGTTGGTCAGCTGCAGTCTTTTTTTGATCAGCGGGATGGACGCATTGGTTTCCCCTTTTTTGATCGACTTTACGGAGGGGATGGTGGGCCAGCCTCCCGCTTTTACAATACCGAGATAGAGCTGCAGGTTCTTTTTAAGTGCCCCATACATCTCGTTTACATCTTCGTAATATTTATCATCGCTGTGCTTTTTGTTGAGCAATGAATCGGCCAAAGCGATGGGGTCAGTTTTTTTAATAGGGATGAACCGTTCCTGTTCTTTGCGCTTTACATAGCCTTTTGCATAGGTGCTGTTGATAAAGCGGATGAAATGTTCGGTAAAGCCAAACTCGGTCTCGCGCACCAGGCTGTCGCCGGCGCTGGCGGTCATTTTTTCCATATTGAGGTAGCGCTCCGCTTGTTTGTAAAAGGCACTGTTTACCAGGGTGGTGTCCTTTAAATGGGTGACCGCATAATCGTATTGATTCCAGAAGAAACGGCTCTGTTCAGTTAGCCCTTTTGTGGAGAACCAGCCATATTGGTAGTTCCGTGCGTTATAAAAACTCCGTATCCGGCGGGCAATCTTTTTATCGCCCAGTTCGCGGCGCTGGATATAGCGTTCCATGGCCATGCTGTCGAGAAACATATCGTTGTAGGCCAGGTCCCGCGTAATGCTTACATCGCGGTCGGTCACTTTCTTTTTCGACTCTTTTTCGTCCACGGGTTTGTCCACGTCTTCGGTTACGAAGGCCGTATCATTGTTATCCGGGCCGTTGGTGTCTTTGCCTCCGTTTCCGCAGGAGGCCGCTATCAATAAAAAGGGGAGCGAATACAGCACGTGTCTGAAATTCATCTGAAGGGATTTATGGTTAATGATACGCGCTAAAATTACGCTATCTGTTGCATATGCGAACCGGTATACCACAAAGAGGGGAGTGGAAGCGGTTCAATTCACCATGATCTCTTCATCGCCCAGGTCTTTGCGGATCATGGCGGGAGAGGGATAAGCAATCAGCATGGTAACGAGATCCCACAGGCAAAAGGCAAGAAAAATGAGGCGATGGGTAATCAGCAATAAAAAACAGGAAATCACACAGGAGAACACCTGCCACCAGTTGCGGTTGCGGTAAAAGCTTTCGTAAAACCGGATTTTATCATCAAAATTGCTGTATTGAACCAGTTTTTTACGCTGTGCCTGCTGGTAGAAAAAGAAAATCCCGGCGAGGCAAATCACCAGTAACAGAAATATATCTTTTAGTTTGGTGGCCCATATGGCATATTGAAAAAAGCCATAGCCCGACAGGAACAGGATAAGGCTGCCAACGATAATGGCCGAGCAAATGGCCAGAAAATTATAATAGATCCGTTTCAGGGGTTTTTGTTCCACCACTTTCAATTCCATAAGCTGCAAAGATTCGTTTTTCTAAACGTGCCGGTAGGGTTGATATTGCTGCCGGGTATATAAATCTGGTTGAATGAAATATCCATAAATTTTGCCCCAATGGCTCATTGGCCGTAGGGTATCGGGGTTTCCGTAAAGCCGGCACGTACTTCCACGTGTTTATTCCGTAGAAGTTGCTAAATCCGTAAAAAAATATCCATCGTATTATTTTTTTTTCCATCTTTAGAATACAATGCCTCCGGGCATAATCAATTATCCTTGTAAAACCAATATCGTTGTATGAAAAACCTTCTCTTCAATGACCAGGCATATATTGCCGGCAGCTTCCAGTTAAACGAAGACTTCATCATCCAGACCTCTTTACTGGCTTGTTTCAAAATTGTTACCTACAACCACAGTCGTACCCGTGCCTCTTACCGCAGCACCCGGGAAGAGCTGAGGGAAAACCTGAATAACAGTTTGCTGAATTATACCAGTCCGGCCATCATTCTGGCAGACCTTGGCTTTTTCCAGTCGGAAATGGATAATTAACCCGCAATGGGTACAGCATAGGTGATTTTTTTCACCTATACATCACCGTTATACAGCCGCTCAGGCTGTTTTTAACAGGGAGAAGGAAAATATACTGCCTCCGCCCGGCCTGCTTTCGATATGCAGTTGACTTCCGTTTCTGGCCAGAAATTCTTTACACAGCATGAGCCCTAGCCCTGTGCCTGATTCGCTGGCAGTTCCTTTCGTAGTATAGAAATTATTGTTGTTGATCTTCTTCAGGGCTTCCGGGCTGATACCGGTTCCGCTGTCTTTCACATACACTTCCACAAACGAATCATGTTCTGATACGCCTACTGATATCTTTCCTTTCTCCGGCGTGAATTTGATGGCATTCGATACCAGGTTGCGCAATACCAGGCTGATCATATCTTTATCTCCATGGCTAAAGGCCGCATCCGGTGTTTCATTGGCAATAATGATCTGTTTCAATCTGGCCTGCTGGCTCAGCAATTGCACCACTTCCTGAATGGATTCCTTCAGGTTGAGTTTTTGCGGGTTCACCGCATTGTTCTGCATTTGTGTTTTGGCCCATTGCAGCAGGTTGTCCATCATGCCCACCACATAGTTCAGTTCGTTTTGAATTTCCGGTACCACATTTTTCAATTGGGTCACCGTCATTTTCTTTTCGCGTACATTATTGAAAAGCGTACGCAGGCCATAAATGGGTGCTTTCAGATCGTGCGAAATGATGCTGAACATTTTATTTTTCAGTGAATTTAATTCCTGCAATTCTGAAGCCTGTTGTTTCAACCTTTCGGTATGCGCCCTGATCTTACCGGATTGATACATGATTTCCTGGTTCTTTCCCTGCAGCATTTCATTTTTGGAGAGGATATATGCCTGGTAACCGGAATTTTCCCGCTTGATCAAAATCAATCCGTAAAAAATAAAGAGTAATGCCAGTACCTGATTGAAATAATAATGCACATCACTTACCCGATATAATTCATAGGGATAATGCCGGATCACCACAGCCAGTAAAAAATAACTCACCAATGAAAAGCCGAGGGAGAAGATCATATACCCGGTATCTTTCAGGAAGAACACAGACAACACTCCGTATAAAATGAAGAACAGGGTGGTGCCCGGATTCATTCCATACATGTAAATGATACTGGTGAGAAACGGATATACGATGAAACAGGCAATGGTGGCCAGCTCATGTTTATGTTTGTGCGTAAGATACAATACCAACACACTCGCTACGGGCGGAAGACTCAGTACGATCCAATAGCCTTCGGGAAGGTGGCTCGAATTGAGCAAACCAGAAATGGGAATCAGTATGCCAGCAATCAGTTGCAGAAAATTCAGCAGGTTGAAGATCTTTAATTTTCGTTGCTCAAATTCTTCCATTTCCGGGCTGAGCCCTACTAATTGAATTTCATTCAGCAGATGCGCAATCTTCTTTTTGAGAGAAGAAAAATGACGACGAAGTTTTACCGTGGGGGATTTGGTTTCGTGCGTATGAAACTCATGTGCAGTAATGTTCATAAGGCCTTTCTTTGATTTAGAATATTGGTAGAATTAAGGTAGGACTTTTTTCAGGTAAGCACCTATTTTTTCAGTGAGAAAATGGGCGTTTATCGTAGTTTCACGTAGGGTATTTTTATTTTCTTGATATGGCTCAACTTTATCCGGCCCTCGGTTACATTTTCGGAAGGAGGCTTATCCACATTCTGGTCATTCGTTTGTTTTCTTACCTGTAGTAATATTGTTGAATGTTACGACCGGTATACTCATACATTCTTGTACAACAAAACATAGGTTCGGGCAACCCGTTTTCACCTCCTTACGTTTTCAAATGGTATTTGTATCTTTAGAGACATTAAGTTGTGACATTGCACCCTTCCCGGAATTACCATAACACCAAACCGGCTGCCGCACGGTGGCTTATTCTATTGCTGTTCATCTGCATACAGGGTAGCCGGTCGTTTGCACAGGATTGTCCACCCAATATTGATTTCGAAAAAGGCGACTTTTCAAACTGGACCTGCTATGTGGGCCAGGTGGTGGGGGCAGGGGGCCTGAATATCATCACCCTCAGCCCCGTAAGCGGACCGATGCCGGATCAGCATACGATCTATTCCCGTAATTCCGGGGAGGTGGATTACTTTGGTGGTTTTCCCGTGGTCTGTCCTAACGGTAGCGGCTATGCGGTAAAATTGGGCAATACTACGGGCGGCGCACAGGCAGAAGGCTTGTCGTATGAATTCACCATCCCTTCGGATAGAAATACCTATTCCCTTATTTACAATTATGCTGTGGTATTTCAGGATCCCAGTCACCTGGAGTTTCAACAGCCCCGGCTCGAACTGGAAGTGACCAATGTAACCGACAATGAGCTCATCACCTGTTCGTCTTTTACTTTTTTTCCCAATGGCTCACCCTTACCCGGCTTTTTTCAATCGCCCAATTACGGGGGAGATACCACGCCGGTATGGTGTAAGGACTGGACGGCCGTTTCCATCAGCCTCAATGGCAAAGCAGGGAAAACCATCCGCCTGATGTTCAAAACAGCGGATTGCACTTTCCGCCGTCATTTTGGATATGCTTATATCGATGTGAATTCCGAATGCAGCAGTGAATTTACCGGCGCCACCTATTGCCCGGATGACCGCGAAGTGGTACTGACGGCCCCCTATGGCTATCAGAATTATATCTGGCATGATAATGCCTTTACCACCATACTCGGCAGCGGGCAAACGCTGCACCTGGCACCACCACCGCCGCCGGGAACCATTATTGCTGTGGAATTATTGCCCTATGAAGGATACGGATGCAGGGATACCCTGTATGCGCACCTGATCGATACCCTCAAACTAAAGGCAAAGGCGGGAGAAGATAAAGTATTTTGCAATGGATCGCCGCCATTTATCGGCGATTATACACGCAGCAATGTGGTATACAACTGGACCCCGGCTACCGGACTCTCTAACCCCACCATCTCCAGCCCGCGGGCCAGCCCTACGGTAACTACAGAATATATTTTACATATCAATAGCATCGGTGGCGGGTGCAACAGTGAGGATACGGTGATCGTAACGCCGATCATTGTGGATACGGCGATGCAATTCATTGGCAAACGGAATTATTGTATCACGTCGGGAGATAGTGCTGTACTGCAGGTCACGCATCCGCCGGACAGTGTGCAATGGTATCGCAATAATGCGCCGATCAGCGGAGCGCATGGGCTTCGGTATAGGGTTTCTCAATCGGGACAATACAAAGCGCAATTGTTTGACAAACGGGGCTGCAATGAATTTACACGCACGGAAGATATTACCATAGAAGTACCGAGGCCCGGTGTTCGGTATCCGCTGGAATATTCGGTGATCAATATTCCCATTGAGTTGCGTGCGCGCGATTTTGGCGAAGAATACACCTGGCAACCGGCACTCAACCTGAGTGATGCGAATATTTTGAATCCTATTTTCAACAGCTTGCTCGAAGCAGAGATCACGTATCGTATCCGTATCACAACAGCTGCGGGATGTGTAACCATCGACACCCAAAGTGTAAAGACGGTAAAAGAAGTGAAGATCTATGTGCCCACAGGATTCACGCCCAATAATGATGGCAGGAATGATTACTTCTATCCGATTCTCATTGGTATCCGTCAACTGCACTATTTCCGGGTGTACAACCGCTGGGGCCAGTTGGTGTATGATATGCCGCCCGGGCACCGTGGTTGGGATGGTATGCTCAAAGGCATTCAGCAAAACCCGGATGTATATATCTGGATGGTGGAGGGATTAGGGGCGGATAAAAAGGTTCATTTTCAGAAGGGGACGGTAATGTTGATAAGGTGAATGGTGAACTTGCCTGCCGGCAGGCAGGTGGTGAATGGTTAATAGCCTGCAGGGTTGCCTACAGGAAATGAATGGGGTGGCATCGTCGGAAAAATCTAAAATCCCCAATCGAAATCTTGCCTACCATACCTGCATTTCATTACGGTAGGTAAACCGGCAGGCAGGTCTAAAATATCTCAAGTGCCTATAATATCATAAATTTACGTGTTGAATTGATGTTTTCAAATTTACCGATTTTAAAAAAAATCAATACATAGCAGAAAATTTTTAAAAATGAAAAGGGACAAAGTAATAGATACAATAAAAGAGCTCCCAAAGCAATTTGAGCTGGAAGAGCTTTTGGAAAGGCTTGTATTTGTGGAAAAGGTAGAACAAGGATTAGCTCAGGTAAAAAAGAAAAAAACGGTAGCTCATTCAAAGGTTAAAGAGCTGGTAAAAAAATGGTAAAGATTGTTTGGACAGAGCTAGCCCTTGAAGATTTGAGATCCATTTATGATTACATTTCAAGAGATTCGAAAGTATATGCTGAACGTGTGGTTGATAAAATTATTTTAAGAGCCGATCAGTTAGAAAACTTTCCTAATTCCGGGAGAGTTGTTCCTGAATTTGAGGATGTAACAATCCGGGAGTTGATTCAGGGTAACTACCGAATTATTTACAAAACTTCCGCAACGCAAGTTTCGATCATTCGTATTCACCATTCTGCAAGAATACTTAAATAATCATATTGCTTTAGCTTATGCTTTGCACCCCGCTATGCGAGACTTGTAGCCTCGCATAGTTATTCTATTGCCTCTGGCAATGGTGTATGCAGGCCGTGTTTAGAATAGGGACAATCTTTACTCACTCATAATCGCTTTCATTTTTATTTCGTTGCGTACACCATAATAAAATTTTGCAACCCGGGCAACCCTCCCTCAATTAATATCGGTATGTAAGTAGCGGAAAGATGAAAATGGCATAATGTTATTACACTGTTAATAGGAAAATATGCCATACAACAAATCTAAAATCTTAATTCTAAAACCTAAAATATAATCGGTCTCGTACACCGTACATTAAATCAACCAATATGAAAAAACTAATCCTTTTAATGCCAGTTTTAGCTGTTCTTTTTATCTCTTGTAAGAAAGAGGCCAATGAAGTGCCCGATAATTTGCCAAACGATTTGCCAGTAACGATTAAAGATGTGAATGGTAATGTGTACAATACCGTTAAAATTGGTAATCAGGTTTGGATGAAGGAAAACTTAAAGACAACCAGCTTGAATGATAATACGCCTATCACTGAGTATAAAGCATTTAATCCGAATGCATCAACATTTCCCTGGAACAGCGCTACCAACCCACAAATGCTCTTTCAATGGGCGCCGGCAATCGATTTGAATAAACTTTATCCTACTGCTTTGCCTTTTGATTATTATGGTGTATTCTACAATCAGTTTGCCATTCAGTCAGGAAAACTTACCATTCCCGGATGGCGGATACCCACACAACAGGATTTCATCGAGTTAAAAAACTATTTGGCAAGTCAGGGGCATGCCGGAAATGAAGCTACTGTCTTAAAGAGTAAAATAGGATGGGTTGTATCTATTGGAAATGGAACAGATCTTTTTGGTTTTGAGGTGAGACCTGCAGGAAGTACAACAATAATCGGAGGTCCGGATTTTCAATCAGCCATTGCCCGGTTTGCAACTTCAGATGTGAATGCAACCAATACAAAAAGGAAAATTGCATCATTTGGTAAAAATGGTGAGCTGGGATTTGAAGAACTGGATATGCGATTTGGGGTTTGTATTCGATTAATTAAGGAATAAGTTAGTGGGGGATATGGCGGAATAAGAATTTGATTACCCAAGGTGTCTCCCTGAACGTTTCTTTAGGCTGGGCATTGGGACTCGTGGCGGTGTATAGTTTAATCTATATAGTAATCGCTACTTCAAAGTGACCAACTATTGGGGAAGCTTACAGTCAGAGAAATATTATGACATTCCATCTGACATAAAAGCCACCATAAGAGAAGCGAAAAAGGATAAAGAGAAATTTGTTAAGACTGTAACAAAGGAATTGAAAGCAAATTGACAAAATAACAGCCGATAAGAGGTTGTGGCAAAATCGCGGCAGCCCTGCTTAATGGACCTTTGTAATTTTTTTAAACTATTATGCTAAATTTGGGTTGGACTTTTTCAAATTTCCCCATTTTGCAAAGTCTCAAATGTTATTTTCAACTATATTATACATTTTCATACTTTGAAAATTACGACACTTTTATTTTTTCTGTCACTTTATCAGCTTTGTGGAGCCCAGGTCCCTGACTTAACGAATTGGAAGATTGACACACTGCCCACGGGAGATAGAATTTACACGGCCAACCACTCTCCGGACAATTGGATTTTTTCTAAGTCAGGAGAGAAATGGGAAGTTGTAAAAAATGATTTCAAGAGGGAAAATGGAGACAGCCTTCCATTTCCCCCTGATTTTATTGCTAAAAATCTTAAAGAAATTAGGGGGAACAGATATGTAAAAAAAACGGCTGACGGGTTTTTGGTTGGATTAAACAAGGGAGAGTTTGGAGGTGGTTTATATTTCATTAAACCTGACGGATTGGACGGCTATGAGATAGCTCGCTATCTGAACATTCGTACTATTTTTGAATACAAATCGAAATACTTTGCAATTGAAGGCCTGGCTCATTTGGGATCAGAGAGAGGACAAATTTTAGAAATCTTCAAGTCCGACACAGTTTGGAAATATACATCGCTTACGCATTTAATTGAAGCTCCGGCACTGATTACTGATTATAACAATGAAAAAGTCATTGTGACAAGTCAGTATTTATTAAAATTTGGAAGTGAGTTTACTGTATCGGAAATTCTAAAATCACCTTTATATTGGGGTGTGCTATATCCATCCTCCATATTGATTAACAATGCAGACATTTATCTTGCTATGCGAAAAGGGGTGCTTAAAATAAAAGCATTTGACACTAACCCGGCGTATGAATGGTATACGCCTAAATAGCTGAAGCTAACAACTAAGCCTTCATTGGTTGCGTAGCGCAAACCCTGAAGATTCCATAAGCAATCGGAATTGAAAGTTATCATTAAAACCCGGGTTCAGCCAGTAGTATAGCGTTTTACTTTGGCGGAATAAGGATTTGATTACCCAAGGTGTCTCCCTGAACATTTCTTTAGGCTGGGCATTTAGTCTTCTTACAGTGCCTGCGTTTCATACTCGGCAGTCGGAATGCTGCGGGCAGTTGGTCTAAACTTCGGCTTTTATTTATACATTTAGATTTGTTCAAGGCGGACAGGTGATTATTTTCCCAACTGTGAAAAGCCATGACTATTGGGCCTAAGTTTGACAGGCCATTCAATTTTATATGTCATTTATCATTCAAAGAAGTTTTAACCCAGACTATAAAAGTCTTTTAACAAGGCCACGTGTTTCGCACAAAGTGAGTGAATATGTCTTTGACTTTATCAATGATAATTTATTGAAACCTTCAAAGGTCTTGCAAAGTGACAAGTATATTTATAAATTAACCTTATCATTTTCATTTTCTATACCCCAAAGGAAATTTCCGTATACAAGTCCATTTGCGACTGGCAGAAGGCTGTATTTTTCACAAAAGGGCTTTAGGACATTTGAAAAGGTTGAAAAATGGGCGACAATGGTTGTTATAGGAGAGGATATTGACCAAACGATTCAGCCATTTGAGTATGCAACTATTGTTTTCAGCATGTTCGGCGACTTTTTATTGTATAACTACAACAAGTTTGACAAGGGGGCATTTGACGCACTACTTCCAACGCTGGACAGACAATATATTGAGCGTTTTACGTTTCCTGTAAGCTTTGACGAGCAACAATATTCATTGGACGACATTGAATATCCCGTTGCACCAATTGAATATGGTTATGAGTGGGCAGGCTTGGAAAATATGGTGACAATTAACCCAAGGGCAGAATACTTGAAGCACTATTCTTTTTAATGTAATAACTATGCGAGACTTGTAGTCTCGCATAGTTATTTTATTGCCTTTAGCAATTGTTTATTTGAAAGTGGAAAATTGAAAGTGGAAAGTGGAAAGATCTCCGAACAATCTAAAAATCGCATTCATTTTATACTTTGGGTATATAGAAATGAAATGTACCTACGCTGCTATGCGAGACTTGTAGTCTCGCATTTTTATTTTATTGCCTTTGGCAATTGTGTAACTGAAATTGGTAAGCTGAATAACTAAAATAGTTTTTCAATTCCCCGACACATTCCGTTCATTTATCTATACATCGCCTTACTTCACTAAACTTTCACACTTTTTCATTTTCTCAATCAGGAGTTTTACACGGATTCACTTATTAAAAATTCTGTTATGAAAAAAGTAATTGTTCTTGCATTGTTGGTGGTAGTTATTTTATTTGCCTGTTCTAAAAACAAAGATTTGGCTAATGTGGATTGCAGTACCGCTAAATCCTTTACAACGGATGTGAGTCCGGTCTTTCAAAGTTCCTGTTCGTACAACAGCGGGTGCCATGGTACGGGCAGTACAAAAGGGCCAGGTGCGCTGGTAAGCTATAACCAGATATACAACAACCGGGTGGCCATTCGTGCGTCGGTAATGAATGGCAGCATGCCGGAAAACGGAAGCCTGAGTTCATCGGCACTCAGTGCTATTGTATGCTGGATTGATGCGGGGGCCACGAATAACTAGGAGATAGGTGTTTTATTTGGATAAGTAAAAGGGTTCATATATTATTGTGGACTGTAATTTCATGACAATCCCTCAAACAAAACAAATAATCAATCTACTGAGACAAAAAGGTGTCGTTTTCGCCGATGGCTTGTCCGATTCTGAAGTAGAGAATGCTGAAGATAAGTTCAAGGTAAAATTTCCACCCGACTTAAAACAGTTTTTGCAGTTACAACTCCCAATTAGTGACGCTTTTGTTGATTGGAGAAAGGGTTTGTACGACCAGAAAACCGAAGACTACATATTAGAACTTCTTGCCTGGCCTTTAGAAGGGATTTTATGGGACATTAAACATGGCGAATGGTTAAGTATCTGGGGTGAATGTCCTGAAAATAAGGACGATCAGATTACTATCGCAAAATCCTATTTTGCAGCTGTTCCACAAATGGTTCCTGTTTTTAGTCATAGATATATTCCAAGTGAACCGAACGAAGCAGGTAATCCCATTTTTTCTGTACACCAGACCGATATAATATATTATGGTTACGACTTGGCAAGATACTTTGCGCATGAATTCCAATTTAAACTGAATGAACACTTCACAATTATAAACAAACCTAACCGGAGGATAGAATTTTGGAGTTGGTGCGTAGAAAATATGCACCCATAACTAATCTACTTAAAGCAAAATTGCTTTGTATAAAACGCCAGAATTAATTAAAACATATTGGAGTAAATGACCTCAAAGGGGTATTTGTTGAAAAACCCGGTTTATAACTTAGAGTTTGGTTCAAGTGCTGAATGTCAGGTGACTTTTTTTTAATTTCATTTTCAGTAACAATTATCGGCAGGTGAAATAGTTATTTTGAAACACTAATTTATAAAAGTTGCATATATGAGTATTTCGCTTTTCGCAGTCAAGCTATTAAAGGTTGTGAACGCTGAAATGGAAGTTCAATTAGCAATGGAGCAAGATAGGCCGGGCCAAATTGGTGATGATTGCTTTTAAAGTAAAAGGTAAATACTAAAATTGGCCCCAAATGGGATAATATAACTTTAAAAATGATTAGAGTTGCAAGAAAAGGTAGTACTCTGATTATAGACAAAATTGTTCTTACGGTCCTGACAATAGAACTTATAGAGGAGAGCCAAAACTCGCAATCATTTGGGAATGATAGAGCAGTATTGTCAACATAGCGTCTTTTATTCCAGGAATACAAAACATTTTATTTTTTTTGTTAAAGTATTTTCGCAGAGAAATACTCTAATGTAACTGGTTGCAAAATGAATGAATTATTCCATGATAGATATTTTACGACAACATATTATTGAACGACTCGGTCCTGATTTAGATAATTTAGATACTGTCCTGAATCATTTCAAACCCCTTGAAATAGAGCGAAATAAATACCTGGTTAAGCAAGGCGAAGTTTGCAAACAGGTTTATTTTATCGCTAAAGGCTGCCTTCAGGTGTTTACCTACGACAACGATATGAACGAAACCACCCGTGACATCGTAACAGAAGGCACCTGGTGTTCGGAATTATTGAGTTTCGGAAGCGGACAGCCGGCCACGGAAAACATCCGGACGGTTGAACCCTGCCAACTGCTGGCCATTGACAAACAAGGCTTTCAACAAATGATGCAAGCCGTTCCGCAATTTGACAAGGTGTACAAGCAAATTCTGGAAACTTCCTACGCAAACTCGGTTTATCGGATCAACACTTTTGTGGCACTCTCCGCTCTGGAAAGAATAAAATGGCTGATGGAAAAGCGGCCCAAACTCATGACAAGGGTTTCCAGCAAACTCATTGCATCCTATCTCGGAATCAATAAAGACGTTTTCAGCCGGTTAAAATCCCAATTGTAATTTATAGACTTTTGTCATCATTGAAGAAAATGGTGTGTTGCATTTTTACATCATCATTCACTATTAAAACTTCAATACAATGACAGAGTATCTTTTATTATTCCGTAATGCCAGTTCAGAAAACGGGTATCTGACAACTGCACAAGACATGGCCGAAGACATGCCCCGTTGGCAGGGGTGGATTGGTAATATTGCCATGCAGGGAAAATTGGTGAGTACCGCACCCATTCGGTATGATGCTTCCATTGTGGATAATACGGGAGTAACCAGCAACGGGCAGCCCTACAAAGAGGCGAACAGCGTTTTGGTCTCCGGTTATCTTATTTGCAAGGCTGCCTCATTGGAGGAAGTACAAGAATGGAGCAAGACCTGCCCGATTTTAAAATACCCCAAAAGTACGGTTGAGATCAGACCCTTAATTCCTTTTCCCACCAATTAAATCGTAGCACCATGGATAAGATATTAAATTCCGGAAGATATATCTTCCCACTATCTTTTTTGTTATATGTTGGGTTGCATCTGGGTAAACCAGAAGTTGGCGCTGCCTTTGTACCCGACTATTTACCTTTTCCGTTTTTTTGGAACTACTTCACGGTAGTATGTATTTTGTTATTTATCGTAAGTGCCGTTATTGCCCAGTACGACAAATTAGCATACACCTTAATGGCTTTATATGTGATCCTGATGGGTGTATTGGTTCATTTACCCAGAGCAATGGGACACGAAATGGATGCAACAGCCATGACCGCAACCATGGATCGGGAAAAAGAACTTGAAATGGTAAACTTTTTCAGAAACATTATGGTAACGGGGGCATTGCTTGCCTTTGCAAAGTATGTAGCCAGGGATAAAAGGATCATTGGCTGATAGATGTACGATGTACGATCTACGATGTACGGTGTAGGATGTACGGGGCTGTTGATATTTTAGAATATAGACCTGATAGTTATAGGGTGCCGTTTTACCTGCCGGTAGGCACGGTAGGCATGGCAGGCAGGTAGTGAAAAGTATCTCATGTGGTTGGTTATGGTTTACTTAACTAAACAGTGGGGTTGAGAGGCTTTTAATTACTGGAATACCTCGCAAAAATATAATTATTTGTAAATCAAATAAATACAATTCTTTCGAACATCTTCAACATCACAAAAACATGAATTTGATCGGATCGGACGAGGTTTACAGTCGATCTGATGAAGATTTACGTGTATCGGACGTGTATTTGGATGCATCTGAAACGAATTAGGGTCAATCGGACGTGTATTAGGTTGCACCTGAAACGAATTAGGGTCAATCGGACGTGTATTTGGTTGCATCTGAAACGAGTTAGGGTCAATCGGACGTGTATTTGGTTGCATCTGAAACGAGTTAGGGTCAATCGGACATGTATTTGGTTGCATCTGAAATGTATTAGGGTCAATCGGACGTGTATTTGGTTGCACCTGAAACGAGTTAGGGTCAATCGGACGTGTATTTGGTTGCATCTGAAACGAATTAGGGTCAATCGGACGTGTATTTGGTTGCATCTGAAACGAATTACAGGCAAACGGACAAGCATATGGTTGAATCTGAAAGGGACTTAATTCCAAAATAGAAACAGTGAATATCGTTGGATAAAGTCAGTGGAAAGTCCGGGACATAGGTAATAGGGTTAGGAAAAGTGGTAAGCCCGCAAGTAAACAGGTAAGCATCACCTTAAAGATATGCCGCAGAGCCAGGTAAGGCCGCCAGTAGAGCGGCCTTTGTACATTACATTTTATGCAGTGAAGGATACTCCTTTTCGGAAAAGACATCTTTTCTTCAGTTATCCTTTCTGTAGCAAAGTAGCGTACAGCTTAAAACGTTTTTCGATCTGAAAGGATACCAATTTCAAATGGTCTTCCATGGCGGAGTGATAGATAACGTGGAAGGCGGCCTCGCCGGCATCGATGAGATTATCCAGCAGTAAGAGATCATCATTTCCATCCAGGAGGGCTTCGAGCAATTGTTGATGTGTGGGTTTTGGTGCTGCCATAGTGTAGGGGTTTGAAGTGGCAGAAAAAAATACGGTCCTGCCTGTCCCGTTGCGTTACACCGGTATAGGGCAGCAAGCCCATTACAGACTTGCACGGGGGTGCAGGACCGTATTTTCCAAGAAAGTTGCAGGCATAAAAAAGCCTGCAACTTAACTTACTAAGAGCAGGTTTCGTCCTGCCCTATACCAATATAACGCGGAGTAAAAATAGGGAATTGGTTGAATGAAATACAAAAAATACGTAGGCTAATTTTTGAGAAATTTTCTTGGAGGAAAAAATACTATGTTTTTGGTATTGTGGGGGTGGGGGGAGGGGTGTATGTTCGGAAAACGTATATCCGATTATAAACGTTTATAGTCGTTTAGGATCGGGTATTTGCGCAAGTAAATTCAATGGCAAATATTTTTGTATCGTAATGATTATAAACTAGTATTATAAAAAATGCGAAATTGGTTGGGGTAAAAACTTTCACATATTTTTGAGTTGCCTGCAAGCCTAAACGACCATCATCATACTATGAACTTTAAAGGAGGAGTAATAATTATTGGTTCTTTACTTTGGGAGGACACAGACCTTCGACAGAAGTGGAAGACTATGAATTTGGAAAGTTTAGACACCAAACGATTTGTTTCTGTGCCTATTCGTTACGGTAGACAATCGTCAACACGGAGCGACACTTACACAATGATTTTTTCAAATCATATTTCTACACAACAAGGACAAGCTTACATTTTGGGCTTCAAAAATGAAATTAAAAACGCAAGAATTTTAGATAGTCAAGCTTTTGCTTTGGCGGCAGCAGAAGGTTTTTGGACAGACAAAGGTCCTTCAATAAATAAAACTTGGGGGACGGTTGGGTTATTAGTTAACCCCAATATTGACACAAAAGACAAAACAAACGCTGATGTTATTCGTAAGTGGTGGACAAGCCTCTATCAGAAATACAGTGATACTTTTGACCATTTGCAATATCGAATTGACGACAACGAACTTCCCGTTATTGACAAAAACGGCTTTCTACAAATACCGTGGACAAATGAAATGAACGACTTTGATTTTTTAATTGCAACACCAGTAGTTCCTAAACCCAAACGACTTTTAACAGCGAAAGAAATTGCGGAACAAATGACTTTAAAAAATTACCGAACCTACTTTGACAAAAACAGAGAAAATAATATTCAGACATTTCAGGACTTAGAAATTTTGGAACATCTAAAAGCTTGACGACAAAGGCCAGCAGGCAACATTGGTATTTGCAAAAGCTGGGCGGACGTAAGCCGTGTTTCAACTTTTTGTTTTTCAATTTGGCTTCATATCGGGCAGACGAATAACTATTTAGCTATGTGCAAATCATCAACTTTTATCACTAGCGTTGCGTCTTAGTTATATGATTTTCAATTGAATGCATTTTTGTTCTTTGACATCTTGATTTTCTATGTTTAGAAACACCTCATGTATTGCTCTTTTTTCAAAGGGTGCAAGACTGATGTATTGTATGATTTCATAGGGTGAATTTATCAGCTTTAGTTTTTTTCTTGCAATTAATACCAGCACATAAACGGATATGGCAATCCATATTTGTGTTTTAACAGCATTCTCATTAAAGCCCCAGAAAGACTGCACTTTCAGGTTCTGCTTTATCCATTTGAAAAACAACTCAACACCCCAACGGTGTTTATAAAGCTGCGTAACCGTTTGTGCTTTTATTTTAAAATTATTGGTCAGAAAAACAAATGTCCTGTTGTATTCTGAATCATGAAATTTGATACGCCTTAATTGTTCAGGGTATCTCTTGCTGCTGTTAATTCCTGTAAGCATTATATCCTGGTCACAAAGTACACCTGCGGTTTTATCAGGTATTCTTGAAGTGATGCGTTTGAACTGCATGTTCTCCTTCGCTCTTACAACAAAATATGCCCGCTGCTGCCGGATTGAAAACAGGCGTTCAAAATCCACGTAAGCCTTATCCATTATGTAATAGCTGCCCTTTTGAACCGGGATTAAATCCATTATTTTCACATCATGGACATTGCCTTCGGAAATAAAAATAAACTCCGGTATGGATGTCTTTAAATCAAGCAGTGTGTGAATTTTAACCGCTGCTTTTGTTGAACGGAACGGTGCCCACAAAAAAACTTCCAGACAAAGGTCAACTGTAGTGGAATCCAACGCAAATACACGCCCTTTAAGATTGAGTTCTGATTGATTGTCGCCTTCATACAATCTTTTCGCTTCTTCGATTAGCTTCAGCCCAAAGTCCTGGAAAATATGCCAGTCCCTGTTTTCATTTGACCGTGACAAAGTGGATTTATTAACTGCTTTGCCGATGCCAAGGTGATAGAGTTTATCTGCGTTCAATTTTAAACAAAGAAGTGTATCGCTCATGCTTTCCCGATGGGTTAATTGCCCAAAAGCCATACACAAAAATTGTTTCCAGCAAGAGAAATCCTTTGATTTGTAATTTCCTTTATACCTGTTTACACAAACTTTGAAAATATCCTGTGATGCAAAGTCCATAATCTGTGTAAAAACCATTCTCCCTTTGTTCATTATCAACGATTTGCAACAAAGAAAGACTGGATTTTTTTCAAATCAACGCCGACTTTCAATTCGCTCAAACATAGACCCATCAAGTGTTTCAAAGAACTTTTATAAAAAACAACGCAACGCTAGTGAACTTTTATTTATAAATTTAGCATCAGGTAGCCGGGCGGACGGAAGTCTATTCCCCAGCCTTCGCAAATACCTGCTCGTTAGCTGCAAGTCAAAAGCAGCACCCTAATAACCCAAGCAACTTATGCAATTTGACAAATTAAAGCATCTGAACAAAAAACTGCAATGGTGAAAACTACTCTAACGATACTCTTTATATCGCTGTCCCTTTTGTCTTATGGACAGACACAGCATCTTTTCAAAATCACTCAAAACGACAAGGTTGGCTACATTAACGAAAAAGGAAAGATTGTTATAAGCCCAATTTTCTTAAGTGGAAATGATTTTTCAGAAGGTTTGGCGGCGGTTCGACTTAACGGCATGTATGGATTTATCAACGAAAGTGGCACATTTGTCATTAAGCCCGACTATGATTTTGCCACAAACTTTGTTCATGGTTTGACAGTTGTTTATAAAGACGGGGAACCTTTGTTTATTGATAAGACAGGAAATAAAGTATTGCCAAAAACTTATTCAGGACTTTATTTCATTGATACAAAAAAAGGGATAATTACCACCCACTCAAAAAAGCAAGGCTTAATCGACGTTTACACAAAACAACTACTCATTGACACAGTATTTAGCTCAATAAGTGACTTTAAAAATGGTGTGTCAATAGTGTATGAATATATCAACCCAACACAGAAGCAACAGAAAAAAAGAGTTGGAGTTATTGATAGCACAGGAAAATTTATTGTACCATTTGGAAAATATGAAACAATAAAACCTTTTCATGAAGGTTATGCATCAGTTGAGATAAATGACAAACGAAATAAAGATGGAAGCACCGACGGTGTTATTGATACAAAAGGCAACCTTCTTTTTAAAAGACCTTATAAAGACAATAGTTATGTTGATGGAGACTTTCACGACGGCTATGCTAAAGTCAGCCTATACAAATATTGGATACCTGAAAAAAAGGGGATTATTTCTACCTCTGAAAAAAATTACGAAGGGTTTATAAATCTAAAAGGCGAAATTATTTTTAACGACACCAACTACAGATATGTAAAAGACTTTTCCAATGGAAGAGCATTCATTAAAGAAAATAACAAGGATTATATTTTGATTGACACATACTTCAAACGAATTGGCAACAAAGAATTTGAAGACATTCCATCGGAAACCTTCAAAAATGGTTATGCAATTGTGGAGACAAGTGATGGCTTCGGCATAATTGACACTTTAGGAAATTTTGTAACAAAATCAGATTATGACGAGATAGACAGAGTTGGAATTATCGATGGTTATTTCTTTTTTAGTAAAGAAAGTGATGACAACAAAACTTTATTCGGAATAGCTGATTTAAAAGGTACTATTATTTCTAAACCGATAATGCAAGAATTTGACCGCAATGGATTTGTAAACGGACTTATAAAAGCTGTTATAGATGACAAACTAAGTTACATCAATAAAAACGGTGAGATTGTTTGGCAGCAACAAGATGACAATTCTACAGCATTAAAGCATTTGAATATAGACTTCATGAACCGTGGTTATTTTTACGCATATTCGACACCCAAAAATACAGAAGCAGACAATAGCGGCGGTTGGGCAACTTCTCCCAATAAACCAAATATAATAACTGACACAAAGTTTCCGCTTAATTCTCTTTCTATAGCAATTGACACAACTAAAATAGACGCATTTGCTAACAAATTTTTTGGCTTTAACGTTTTTATCAGCAATACATCTATTGACACCGTTAAATTAAATGCACAGGATAGTAGACTTTATATGAAGCTTCAAG
This sequence comes from Bacteroidota bacterium, assembly GCA_026391455.1. GTDB lineage: Bacteria > Bacteroidota > Bacteroidia > Chitinophagales > Chitinophagaceae > JJ008. The sequence continues at coordinate 110,000 of JAPLEH010000066.1, read as the reverse complement.
CCCAAAACAACAAAGGAGAATGGAAAGACATTGAATATTTACCCAGCAGTTGGTGTGGAAATAGTTATCATAAAGTTGAATTAGAGCCAAATGCCTTTTGGAAATTTACAATTCCAAATTACAACGGGGAATTTCAAACAAAAATCAGAGCAGAACTAAGATATATTGATAACGACAAACTGAAGAAAGAGAAAGTTGTTTACAGCAATGTAATTAACGGAAGCATTAACCCAGGGCAGTTTTGGAATAAACGGACATACTTTCCCAATGGTTTAATGGACCCATATAATGACTAACGAGACGATGACTATGCAGCTAACAAAAGTATTTGCAAAAGCAGGGCTGGACAATGAAACTTCAGCTATGTGCAAGCATCAGCAGCGGTTCGGGCTCGACGTTCAATGTTCAGCTTTAGTCCTTAACTTCAACAATGTATTTTCAACTGAGCATTTGTACCGGGCTGGACAATCAATGAATTCCCTGCCTTCGCAAATACTCGAACGTTGTGTGCAATTTGCCGACATCTGTTAGATAACTACTTTAAGTTTATATTTTATGACACAGAAATTAGTGAAACCAATAATTCTTATGAGCATTTTATTGACGGGTATCGTTTCGTTTGGACAGAAAACTTATAAAGTTGATAAAGCCATTTGGACATATACAAAACCTGAAAATTATAGAACAAGGGTAGATAATTTTTCATCTTCAATGAAAAAAGGTGATAGTATTATTAAGCAAAATGTGACTCTATCAAAACAGGCCAATGACGATAATATTCTAATTTCAGTTGCTAAAAGTGACTCAAGTGATATTAATGTCATAATGGCTGACTATAAGAATAATTCAAACATTAAAAAGTTTACTTTGAAAGGTTATATTTCAAAACTTATAGAATTTATGAAATATAATTACAAAAAAATAGGGTCTGACGCAACTATAAAGACAAGAGAAGTTGTTATTGACAAAGTTAAATTCTCTGTTATAGAAACAAAAATTTTCCACAAAGACAAAAATTTCACTTATTGGACAACAATGTATATTGCCGAACTTAGTAATAAAGAATTTAGTATATTGGCTACATATGACAATGAAAAGGACAAGAAAGTAATTGAACAGTCAATTTTGAAATCGAAATTTATAATAAGATAAACTGCACACAACAACTAAAGCTTCGTTGGGTGCGCAGCACCAACAATGAAACTCCCGATAGCTATCGGGATTGAAAAAAACTGTTGCATGTTGGGGTTGTAGTAGTATGGAGTTGTCGTTTGGCAGGACAGGGGGAGCTTACAAACCGCATTCGTAGTTAACAATTTTTCAATTCTATGCAGAAGATACAATTCATTTTATGGAATCTATTCTTGCCGATGCTTTTTCATGGACAACAGGTGTCGAATGAAAGCCCTTATGTTAACACCGATTTCAAGAAATATTTGTATGTGGGATTTGAGAATCCCGTTTATCTCAGTACAGGAAAGTATAAGTCATTAAAAATTGAAGTTTCAAATGGCACTATTAAGAAAACAGGAGAACCGGGTAAGTATTTAATCACACCTGATAGTCATGAAAAGGAAATAGTATCGCTTAACGGATCCGGATATTTTAAGCAATTTGAATTTCAATGTATTACTATGAAAAATCCTGAAATTGACTTTGTTGGCATAAGAAATGACGATAATATGATGCCCATAAGTCGTTCTGAAGGTATCTATGCCAAACAAACGCCGCTGGATTTAGATATTTTTAACCGCATCGATTCCGTGCGGGTGACAGTGATAGACTCGTTAGATTTAAAAGTACATACTAATATTGGCCCCAAATGGGATAGTATAACTTTAAAAATGATTAGAGGTGCAAGAAAAGGTAGTACTCTGATTATAGACAAAATTGTTCTTACCGGTCCTGACAATAGAACTTATAGAGGAGAGCCAAAACTCGTAATCATTTGGGACTGATGGAACAGTATTGTCAACATAGCGTATTTAATTCCAGAAGTACCAATATCAGCACTGTATGACATTCGAACAGCAAATTTCGGCATATTCATTAGGTATTCTTCAGGCTAAAGACTTGCAAGACCTTGCAATAAAAGGGCTTGAGGAGAGCTATGATTCTGAATCACTTCGCATTCTCGCTGGGCTCAGCTCAACTGAAAATCCATTCATACTTCATGATTATTTTACTAAGGCTATTTCGGAATTAAATATTCAGCTAAAAGACCCCAAAGATGCACTAAAAGATGTTATTTTTTTCTATGCTAAAATTATTGTTGACAAACAAGTGGATACTTATTCCGGTTTTGATAAACTAGATTCGATAATAATGAAGACCGGATTTGACTTTGACAACTTCGACCTTATGCCTTGTTACGTTGAGTATATTTCAATTTGGGAAGAAAAGTCTGACGGACTTGACTTTCATACCTATGAGGGCTTAACTAAAGAACAATACATCGAAAAAACAGAGCAACAAATTCGTAATTTTCTTCGGGAATGGCTAAACGCAAATGATACTTCTTAAAAAATGATTTAGTAGAATACTTTCGCATATTTTTGAGTTGTGCACTATACAAGAGAGCCCCCTCTGACAATTAAAGTTCTTATGGTAAAAAGCCTGACACTTTCCTTATTAGTTTCTTTATTATTCCTGCAATCTTCTTGTGGACAGAGTACCGTTACAAAAAATAAGCCAATAAATAGAGGAGCGGAAACGCTTTTATGGACAGCGGACTGGAGTGCTGATGATAAAAGAATTGCTGTGGGTGGCGATGACAGTTTAATAAAAATTTACGACTGTAAAAATTTAAAATTACATAAAGCCTACCAACTTAAAAGTATGATAAGGCAAGTAAGTTGGCACCCCACAAAAAATTATTTAGCCATAGCAACCAATGATGATGAAGTATGCATTTTAAATGCTGAGACAGAAAAATTCATTAAACTAAAAGGAATAACTAATGGAGCACGAGCAATTGATTGGAATTTCAATGGTCAAATTCTTGCAACTGCTGATAATGACGGGTTGGTTAAAATTTGGGATTCAACAGGGAATTTACTGCGAACAATAAAAAAAGAAGACAACAATAGTTATTTTTCTATAAGCTGGCATCCAAGTAAAAATATCATCGCTGTTAGCGGAGACGATATAAGAATTATGGATACTTTGGGCGTAACATTAAAAGTAATTAAGCATCGAATGGAAAATACTGGCATTTTGACTATCTGTTGGCATCCGTCTGGAGATTTTTTTGCAACAGGCGATTATGGGCACGACAAAGAAGGCATAAAATCCATTATTCAGTTTTGGAAACCTGATGGGACACTGACTAAAACGCTATATGGGAGCAAGGCAGAATACAGAAACATTCGATGGAATAAATCAGGAACTCTTTTGGCTTCTGCCAGCGATGCTCTTCGGATTTGGAATGCAGATGGAAAATTATTATGTACCGGAAAATCCAAAGACTTGTTATGGGGGTTGGATTGGAATAGCAAATCTGAAAAAATCATCACTTCAAGTATCACAGGAAAAATTAAGATTTGGAATGCAAATGCCAATTTAATAACTGACATAACAGAATAGAAACAATAGCTTAAGTGGACCAATATTGACAGGCAATATGTACGAACGCACAACATGGTATTGGCAAAAAGGGGGCTGGACGAACCTGCCTGCCATGCCGATCGGCAGGTAAACCGGTAGGCTGGTAACGCCCAGCTTTGGTTCTTACTATTTAACTTTATCAAAAAGCCAGACGGCATTTCCGGCGGACGAATATAAAATTCCCCGCCAACGGCAATACTTGTCCGTAAGGCGCAATTTCCTGCCATGCTTAAACTCATCATTACATCTATTCTTTTTGTTATGACAAAGTTGTCATTTAGTCAATTGTCATTAGTTACCATACCTGATTCTTTAAGTAAAGACCTCACATATTACTCCCCAAACTACAGAGTTAAAACAAAGGCCACTTTTCGGGGAACTCAAAAGATTGAACAGCCTTTTGATTCGTTAGATTATGGAGAAGGCTCATTGTTAAGTCCTCTTAGACCGTGGGAAACAAAAGACCTGAACAACTTAGAAAGAAAGGTGTTGATCTTATGGGATTCGATCCAGGAGTGGGAGTGTTTTGAAATAATGACTTCTCCAAAGGGCAAAAATAAATTTACGCCCGCTAAATATGTTCCAGTTTATCGTGACGGAGCAGAAATTAATGGAAACGAAGTTAAGAAAGTAGGCTACAAAGGAATGCCTGTTTACATACTAAACAATACTGATTCAAATTTTTTAGTCAGCTTCCCCAAATTTGGAATGAGAATTTTTCAGGAAGCGAAGGATAAACAAGGGCAATGGCGAAGGATTGAAGAATCTTATTCACTGCCAAAAGATGTAAGATCTGATGGATACCATAGAGTGATTAGACCCGGCCAATATATCTTGGCAACTGTATTTAAATACAAAGGGGATTACCAAACTCAGTTGCGGCTATGTTTAGAGACTCGTGGACAAAAATTATATAGCCAACCATTTTCAGGCAGTATAAATTATTCTCAATTTGGGAATTAACAACTGCGCCTGAAAATAGGTTTGGCGTAATGGCGGCTTTACAGTTAATTTCCCGGAAATATAATATTGCTCCTTGTCAGGATCAATTTGGCGTATAAACCCCCGCTTTGGAATGTATTCTCATCTTCCTATCTTTTGTTAGCACCAATCTGCGCTTACTTAACACGGAAATTCGCTACATAGCCAAGCCCTGAAGTTTGCTGTAAGCATTGCATCTGCCTGATAATCTAAAAGTTGCGAGAAAGGAATGAAATTTCATAAATTGTACGGTAAATTTCCGTACATTTGTTTTGATTTTTAAAATAAGCAAATATGAAAACTACGGCAACATCCAGATTTGATACACGTCTGCCTAAAGAGCAAAAAGCCTTTTTTGAATACGCGGCAAGTCTTGGTGGATTCAGGACCTTGACGGAGTTTGTTGTATTTTGTGTACAACTGCAGGCCAACAGTATAATTGAGAAGCATAATTCAATATTGGCTTCTAAAAATGATCAGGAACTATTTTTCAAGGCACTAATGAATCCCCAAAAACCCAATGAGAATCTTCGGAAGGCCGCCACTCGATTTAAAAAAGCAACAGCCACCAAATGAGTTATTTAACTGAACTTCTTAACTCGACACATAAAAAAAGGAACTTTACCTGCGGAAAAAAACTTCTTGACGATTATTTGCATACCCAGGCGAAACAAGACATAAAAAGACGGCTTTCAGCTTGTTTTATTCTTTCGGGAGATGATGATAGTGTAAGAGGCTATTATACACTATCCAGCACATCAATAAGCCGGGAAATTCTGCCGGAATCAATAATTAAAAAACTCCCTCCATCGTATCATAATTTACCTGCTACACTACTGGGGAGACTGGCTGTTGACATTAATCATAAAGGACAGAGGCTCGGCGAGTTATTGCTATTGGACGCCTTAAAAAGGAGTTATGAGGTTTCATTGAGTAGTGTTGGTTCAATGGCAATAATAGTAGATCCGCTAGATGAGGAGGCAGTACGATTCTACAATAAATACGGATTCATACTTTTGCCAGACAGTGGAAAGATGTTTATTACCATGGATACTGTGTCAGAGTTGTTTAAATAACCCAGCCTATAGGCTGATCCAATGTTAATACCGCAGCCTACACAAATACCTAACGTTAGCCCTTTCGTTTAATCTTCCTAATGCCCGGACAATAAAATCTTATCTTCTGAAGTTATTAGTTTATAGCAAATAAAATCGTATTGTTGACATTGGCTACATTTTCCTTTACTATCTTACTATCTCAGCAGCCGAACAATACTATTCAAATAGATAAAACTGTGGATGCTATTGATAGCATCATACAATCAGGAAGCAATACTGGTGTTTTTGTCCAACCGCTTTACTCAGACGATGGGGGCGAAGTTTTTTTGAGACATCTCTACACGGTTAATACGTAAAAACGAATTTTGCATAAGGCTGTTTATGCTTTTGTGAATTTTTATAACATAGCATTTTATTACAGCAATCATCGGATAATTAAGGCTATTTTTACAGACACGTCACAAGGTACAAAGCCGTATAAATGCGAATACTATTTTGACAATGATTCGATATTTTCTGTCACGGAACATGGTATTCCGAATACCAAAGATTCCTGGAATAAACAGACCATTTCTGCTCAGGCCAAACTATATGTTGAATAATTTTTGAAGATTTGTAACTTGCTGGATAAAGCAAAATAATATGCGCCGCATAAGGGGTTTGGGAGTATGGCGGCTTTACGGATAATTTCCCGGCGATACAATATTGCTCTGCCACAGGATCAATTTGGCGTATAAAGCCCCGCTTTGGACTATATTCTCATCTTACTATCTTTGATCAGCACCAGTCACGGCTTACGTAATACGAAATATCGCTACGTTGCGAAGCCCGGACCTTGCCTGCCATTTAAAACAACCTTCTTCAAATGAGATACCAGGACATATTTAATTTATTTGGATACTCTGAATTCAGCCCTGAGTTTAAAGAACTGTTACCTAAGCTTCATATTTCCTTAGACAGACCTGAAATTTCTATTTGCTGGCGTAGATTTCAATCCAGTAAATGGGATTTATCATTATCGTGTACTGCGAAGAACAATTACATATGCGACTTTGGACCTGTTGTAAAAGAGTATGCATCCGATTTTGACGAATGTTTTTTCGAAGAAATTAATTTTGGAGGTACTGGGCAAGGTGTTAAATATCCTCACCATTTACCTTATGACTTAAATTGGGGAAATAACGCAGCATTAGTTCAACAAAAAATACCAATTAGAAAATCAGAATCAGGTAGTGCCAGTTATGGGAGCTATATGATATTCAATTTTGAAGACTACTCGTTTTTGACTGCTTTCGACAATAGCAATGAACTTATTTGGCTGCGGGTAAAGCTCCTTGAAATAAGTTTTAAACGTAAACGCGAATTGACTAAGTCGCTGAGACAACAAAATAAAAATTTAGTAATTCCCAATATTAGTGACTTTAAACTATTAAAGGAAAGATCACCAATAACAGCCTGGGCAAATAGAATGAAAGAAGGTGATAACAAATTCACCATTAAAAGTATAGCGGACGCAGAAAATCTGTTACACGCATTTCTTGAGAGTTTACTTATTGCAACTGAACAAAAGAAAGCAAGTTCAATTTATTCAGCCACAAGAAAACTAACACAGGGCTTTAATAAACTAAATGACAAATACCAAAGTTGTATTGAAACTTTAGAAAGAGAGGAATTAGTAAACTATATACATGATGCAATTAGACTGACAGGATTTATAATTGAACCAGAAATTGATTTAACAGAAGAATGGCGGGAATGGTAGCAGCCAGGCATTTCAATAAACGGCAGGCTACTTCTAATAATTCGTTGGTTATGCAGCACCGACAATGACGCCTAATATTAAACGACACCGGTAAGTTCCGGGGTCGTGGTAGTTGTATGGTGTTTTCGTTCAATAAGTGGCATTAAGCAAATGTGGGTTGACCCGAACCTTTTCTAATACCTTGCTTCATATTTGCTGCGGCTGGCAGAAGTTTAACTTTTCCAGGATCTACTGTCTTTTCAATTGATTAAGGCTTTTTAGTACTTTAAAGCGGAAAGTGAGTTGGCTTACGGTTATCTAAGCCCCGTCTTACCCCAAGCTATTACAATTGATGCAAAATGCTGGATTTAATAGTAAGATTTAATATTTTTTAAATCTACCTTTTATATTTTTTGCATAAACCGACCCAATTGGAATAGTTGTTTTACCCAGCAAAAGTGAATTGCTATTAATGCTGGTAATTTCGTTTGTATTAACAATATAAGATTTGTGGACTCTCACAAAGTCATGCGAAAGAATTTGTTCAAAACTTTTCAAACTTTGTAAAGTTAAAATCTTACTATTCTTTGTATGCAAAGCGACATAATCTCTCAGACCTTCTAAATATAAGAGATCCTTAAAGTCAACCCTGATCATTTTATATTCACTTTTTACAAAAAAATAGTCTTCTATATTTTTTTGTGCAGCTAATTGGTCTTTTACTTTGGATATGGCCTGAGTAAATCTTTCAAAATTAATTGGCTTCATCAAATAATCTACTACATTCAAATCAAAAGCATTTACGGCATATTCCGGATAGGCTGTAGTCAACACGACTAAACATTTTTTTTGTAAAATCTTAATAAACTGTATCCCGCTAAGTTCGGGCATCTGTACATCCAGCAAAATGAGGTCTGGAATAGTTGTTTCTAAATAATGAAACGCATCTATTGGGTTGGTAAATGTTTGTAATAATATTGTGTCAGGGCAGTTTGTGGTATAGCTTTCTAAAAGCTTAACCGACAGAGGTTCGTCGTCTATGATAATACACCTAATATCTTTAATTACCATTTAATTTTCAGTGTTGTTTTATATGACTTATCATTTTCTTCGGTTGTAAAAGCATACCTGTTGGGGTAAAGCAACTCCAGTCGTCTTTTTAAATTGGATATTCCTATTCCACTATGTTCGTCTTTTTGGTATTGGTTTTTTTTATTTTCTACTACGAAACTTAATTCAGTTTTAGTATTCAGTAAATTAATAAGTAATGGGAATTCGGGATATTTAAAGTCTCCGTGCTTAAAAGCATTTTCAACGATTGGAATGAGTAATAAAGGGGCAATTTTTTTATCTGCATTTAGATTATCAATCTTAATGACCAAAGGTATTTCAGCTTCAAATCTCAGCTTTTGAAGCGCTATAAAGTTGTTAAGATAGTTTACTTCTTCTGACAGTAACACTTCCTTCTTTTTCTCATAAAGCATATAGCGTAATAGTAAGGAAAGCTGTTCAATTGCTTTGAGTGCTTTGTCTGACCTGTGGTAAACGAGCGAATAAATACTATTTAAATTATTAAATAAGAAATGGGGGTTTATCTGTGACTTTAAAAATTCTAATTCCGCCTGTCGGTTATGCAATTCAAGGGTATTTTTCTCCATTTCTTTAAAACGGTTGCTTTGTATAAAGTAGTAAACAACCCCAAATGAAGTATATGGAATGGAGAAATATTTGTTGTCGAGCAAATAATATGACAGAGATGTGTTTGGATTATAATTTTGAATTCCGAGTGTCGCAGGGCAAATTATTTCTTCTAATAAATACCTGAATAATATTATTAATGGAATGCAAAGTAAGATTAGAAAAAAAGCTGCGATCTGCCTTTTTCTTTTACTTAAATACCATAGAAAAAAATAAGAGGAGAGCGCATATAAAAAAAAGGATACAGTAGTTGTAATCTTCAGGCAAAAAGAAGTGAAGTTATTAAAGAAGCCTGCAAAGTAGCTTATAATACTACCATTATTCGCTCCTAAAGAACTACTCCAGATAATGTTGAAGAGTATGAAATACAAAAAAAGCTGTTTATACTTAAAAGGCATAAGCAAACTTATTATATAAGTTGTAAAATACTTTAATATTAGTGTATTAATGCCTTAAGCATCTGCAAACGTTATATATTTATCTGCAAGCTTATTTGCAGTTACACAGATCGTGTTGGCAGAAAAAATGAGTCATTTTATTTACTGGCATTTATTTTTGGTAAAAAAAATGACAAAATACATTATTGCGTTTTCCTGCATCGCAACATTATTTTTCAATAAGCAGGCAGCTGGTCAGGTTGATCCGGATATATTTTTACAAAAAGATAAAAAAGTACCCAAAGTATTATTAGTGGGCTCCTGGCATTTTAATTACCCTGGTTTAGATGCTAATGTAACAAAAGAAGCTGACCGCATAAATATTTATTCCGTTCAGAGGCAAAATGAACTGGAAGAACTGCTTACATATATTGCTGCCTTTAAGCCAACAAAAATTTTGCTGGAGTCCGGTCCTGTTACCGGCTACTTAACCTACAATTTTAAGCAATGGAAAGCCGGCAAAGAAAAATTGTATGCCAGTGAGAGAAGTCAGATTGGTATTCGTTTAATGGACAAATTAAATCTGGATACCGTATATGGGGTTGATGATGGAGCTTTACTGATGGATATCCATTATGACACCAGCTTTAAAAGTACACCTTACATAGATTCTATAACCCGAAGACATTATTTTGGTGGTGATGATAGTATTCAAAACAGTTATAATCAATTTTATAACTATCAGGATAAGTATGAACTGCACCATACTTTATTAGAGAGTTTTAAATATTTGAATTCAGATAAAGTACTTTCCAGATATTTTGGTGCCTATATTGCAGGTGGGCAGTTTACTTCACCTGATGATGAAGGCCCAGATGCCCTTTCAATGTTTTGGATGAATAGAAACTTGCGACTATTTAGAAATATTCAACGTATTAAAACGAAGGAAGACGACAGGCTTTTGGTGTTATTTGGTGCAGGCCATATTGCAATTTTAAAATGGCTATTTGAATGTTCCCCGGAGTATCAAGTTGTAAAATTCGGGGATGTATTGAAAGGCAAATAGCACTACTGCTAACATTGATATTGCCAAAAGCGGGGCTTTACATTTGGCCTTCAGTGCTGATCTCTCTTTATCAATTTAAGGCTACTTTTCAGTCAGAATGTAATCGTATGATTTTACAATTGTTTAAAGGGCCAAAATTTGGCAGCATATTTACTATAGACAAAATTGTAATTACCAGTCCTGACAAAAGCACTTACTTTGGGGAAGCACTTCAAACAATAATTTGGTAAATTCGAAAGATAGCTGACCAAAGCTGTTTCTTAATTATATAACAAAAAAAATATAGTTTTATTAATTATTATAACCGCAGTACTTTTTTTTTAAGCAAGTCAGTAAATCAACACCTCAAATGGTAGCTGTTGAAACCATCAAGTTATTCAGAAATTACGAGTATGCTGACTCGATGAGTAATCGTATATTAATTAATTTTCTATCAATGAATAAACAATTTCAACATAAATACATCTTCAACTTAATGGGAATCGTTTTTTTAGTAGCCTCTTGTAATGGACAAGTCAAAACAGATTTACCCAAATCAACTGAACTGATCGCAACTTCAGTTGGGCAGCCCAAAATGGTAAAAACGCAGGGTTCTTCCGAAGGAGATAATGTTTATTGCAGCCTGCAAGACAAAGCAGGTAATCTTTGGTTTGGTACCACCGGAGAAGGTCTTTATCGTTTTAATGGAAGTTCATTTACTCAATTTACTGTGAAAGACGGTTTAAACAGTAATACTGTTTATTCTGTTTTAGAAGATACCTCCGGAAATATCTGGATTGGAACACTTGACGGAATTTGCCGTTTCGATGGGAAAAAAATTAGCCGGGTCCCAATCACCGGAATATTTTTTTCTACCAATAACAGTAACAATTATTATAGTGCCCAATCCACAAAGAATACAGTCTGGAGTATGTTACAGGATAAAAGTGGAAAAATCTGGTTTGGTACAGGCGATGGAGTTTATTGTTACAATGGAAAGTCATTTTCCCGTTTTTTACAAAATGATGGGGTGGTGAATAAAGAAAATCTGCATCTTAAAATGATTGATTGTATGCTGGAAGATAGGAGTGGGAATATTTGGTTTGCATCCGGAATGCCACCCGGAGAAGAGGGGATTTGTCGGTTCGATGGTAAAACAATCAGTAGCTTTAAGCCAACTGGCGATGGTTGGATTAGGTATATCAAAGAGGATAAAAATGGAAATTTATGGTTTAGTTGCAGGAATCATGGCAATTTTCTTTACGATGGAAAAAAGTTTACAATTTTCACAGAAAAAACCGGAATCGGAAATCCTATGCTGGTTGACAAGAATGGCAATATCTGGTTTAATGGTGAAGAGAAGCAATCAACTGTAGTAAGCGTTGGGGGTATATGGCGATACGATGGTAAAACATTTACAAACTTTAATACGAATGATGGCATGAGTAACTATTTTGTTTGGACTATGCTTGAAGATAGGAATGGAAACATATGGATAGGCACCAGAAACACAGGGTTGTATAAGTATGATGGAAAAAACTTTACTAATTTTTCGGAATAGGGAAAGGCTTATTTTGCTTGAATGAATGGAAATCGGGTATTTAATTTCACCTCGGCTGATGCTGAAAACAAAATCCATTACCAATCCGGGTAAAATGTTTACAGCGGGTGCCGGCTTTGGTATAGCCCCTGCATTGAACGGTAGCGGGCAATTGCCCCTGAGGTTTCTTTTCCGGTACTGCGCTGGCGGAAGGAATGGGAGGGCCGCAAAATTTGCAGGGCCCGAGTCCCAATGCAATGGCCTGCTCAAGGCTTATTTTTTCGGACGTGTTCTTCACCATATGGCAGGTGGCCAGATGATATTTTTCACCCGAAGGGGTTTTATATACCGTTTGGGCCTTTGCCGGTAAGGCCAGTAGTATTACAATGAGTATGTGAAAAAGCTTCCTCATATCTGCTGGAAATTACAACATCTTTACCCGTATTGGTAGTCATAATTTGTTTAGCCGGCGCTAAATGGCTACCGGTGCTGGCGGGCCAATTGTCAATGGCGTGCCCGACCCAAAGGAACCCTATCTGCCAGCCAAACCTAAAACCGTCAAACCCAAATCTTAAAATAAAGAACGCCCTCGTACATCGTACCTCGTACACCGTACATCTGTAAAATCAGGTACTTTATTCGAGAAAACGACCGATTTTTTACCGCTTCTTCCCCCAAATTTTTCTCCAAAAATCTTCTCACATTTTATTCCCCACATTGTTAATAACTGCCTCAGTGCCAGCCTTTGTTTTCTCCCTCAATACCTTAAATTCGCCGCCTGACTTAACCCGTAAACAAAGAAACCGTGAGATTAAAAAGTTTAGAAATCAAGGGCTTCAAAAGCTTCGCCGACAAGACCGTAGTGAGCTTTGATGATAATATCACCGGCATCGTAGGGCCCAATGGATGTGGTAAATCCAATATCGTGGATAGTATCCGCTGGGTGATCGGTGAACAAAAGATCAGCCATCTCCGTAGTGAAAACCTCGACAGCCTGGTGTTCAATGGCTCCAAAACCCGCAGTGCCAGTGGTCTCGCAGAAGTGAGCCTCACGTTTGAGAATACCAAGAACCTCTTACCAACCGAATTCAGCACCGTTACCGTAACCCGTAAATTCTATAAAAGCGGCGAAAGCGAATACCGCCTCAACGATGTACAATGCCGCCTGAAAGATATCCAGAACCTGTTCATGGATACCGGGGTAAGCACCGACTCCTATGCCATCATTGCCCTCGACATGGTGGACGACCTCATTAAAGACAAAGACAACAGCCGCCGCAAAATGCTCGAGCAGGCGGCCGGTATTTCCATCTATAAAACCCGTAAAAAAGAAGCCAAGGCCAAACTCGAAGCCACTGAGTCAGACCTGGCCCGTATCGAAGACCTGCTTTTTGAGATCAACAACCAGCTCAAAGCCCTGGAAAGCCAGGCCAAAAAAGCAGAGAAATACCACGAGATCAAAAAAGACTACCGCGAAATCAGCATCGAACTGGCCAAGGCCTCCCTTGAAGGGTTCAACCTGACCTACAAAGAGCTGAATGAACAAAACGAGGCGGAAACCGATAAGAAAATAAAACTGGAAGCCGTAATTGGCACCGAAGAGGCCCAGCTAGAACAGCAGAAACTTGAATTTGTAGAAAAAGAAAGGCAACTGCAGAGCATGCAGCATGCTTACAACGACATGGTGCAAACCGTGCGTACCAAAGAGAATGAAAAGAACCTGTCTGCCCAGCGCCTCGAGCACCTGAAAGAGAAAGAGACCAGCCTCCGCGAATTTTTACAAAAAGCCGAAGGCAATCTGAAAGGCATAGAAGAAAGCATCGGCTTTACCCAAACACAGATACAGGAAGAGCAGCAATCCTTCGATATGCTCAATGAGCAACTGGCTCAGTTGAAAAATGATGTGAACGCCCATCGCGAAGTGCTGGAGCAAAAAAGGGAAGCCCTGAATGCACTCCGGGGAGAATATCAGCAGATACAGCGCAACCAGTTTGAAGCAGAAAAAAAAGTGGCGGTAGCCGATACATCGGTGCAAAACCTGCAACGCGCCATCGGCCAGATCGAAGAAGAACGCCGTCAGCGCGAAGAACAAAAGCACCATCTCGACAACGAGCGCCAACTAAAAGAGAAAGAACTGGGCATTAAAAAAGTAGACCTCGAACAACTGCAGCAGCACCACGAGAATACCAAAGACCAGATACTTCAAACCCAATCGGTACTCGAAGGCCTCCGCAATAACCTGGCCGATGAAACCCGTAAACTGGATGCCAAAAAGAATGAACACGATCTGCTGAAAAGCATGATCGACTCCATGGAAGGGTATCCCGATTCTGTAAAATTCCTTCACAACAATGCCAGTTGGGGCCATCAGGCACCCATTCTTTCGGATGTATTGTATGTAAATGAGGAATACCGTACCGCATTGGAGAATGTGCTGGAGCCTTATCTCAGTTATTATGTAGTGAGCGACCTGCAGGCGGGACTTCAGGCCGTACACTTGCTCAATGAAAATAAGAAAGGGAAGGCCAATTTCTTCCTGCTCGATAAGATCAATAATGGCAACGCCGATATCGCGGCGCATGCCCTGGAAGGAGCCATCCCCGCACTGAGCGTAGTGGAAGTGGACGCTAAATACCGTAAACTGGCCGAGCACCTGCTGGGCAATGTATTCATTGCAGACAGTGAAGATGCATTACAGAACAGCAACGGTTTTGTGGTGATCGAAAAAAGTGGCAAATATGTAAAAGGAAAATATTCCCTCACCGGTGGCAGCGTGGGCCTGATCGAAGGAAAAAAGATTGGCCGTGCAAAGAACCTCGAAAAACTGCAGGATGAGATCGCCGCACAGGAAACCGTAGTGGACGCGTTGCGTGCAGAGATACAAAGCCGTCACAACGAAGTGATCGCCTTCAACGAAGACCTGCGCGAGAGCGCTATCCGCGAAACAGAAAGGGAAATTCAACACCTCACCAATGAAGTGTTTGCCCTGCAAAATAAACTGGAAAACCTGCATGGAATGCAGGCCAGCAGCCAGAACAGGCTCGAAGAATTGAACCTGCAAATGAACAGCACCCACGAATCCGTTTCGGTGGTACGCAATCAACTCGCAGAATTCAATGAGCTGCTGCAGCAGAACGCCAATAAGCTGGCAGAGGCAGAAGAGTTGTTCCGCGAAGCCGATACATCTTACAATGAGTCTAACCGTCAGTTCAACGAATTTAATCTGAACGTAACCCGTCAGCAGAGTAAGATCAACGGATTGAAGCAGGAACTGGATTTCAAAACCAAGCAACTGAATGATCTGCGTCAGCAGGTGGAAAGCAATACCTCACATTTGGCAGATACCGGCATCAGTATTGAGCAGTCAGCCAATTCGCTGAAAGATACCGAAGAGGAACTGCATCAGTTGATGAAAAGCAAGACCGAAGAGGAGCACCGCCTCAATGAAGCAGATCAGGCCTATTATAATTTCAGGAATCAGCTGGCGGAAAAAGAAAGTGCTATTCGTCACCAGGTGAAGGAAAAAGAGCAGATCGAGTTCATGCTCACTGCCATTAAGGATAAACTGAATGAATTGAAATTGCAGTTGGCAGGTATGAAAGAGCGGATGAATGTGGAGTTCCGCATCAACCTTGAAGATATATTGGGCGAAGCCCGCTCCGGAGAAGTGCCGTTGGAAGAATTGCAGGAAAAGGCCGACCGGATGAAAAAACGACTGGAAAACCTGGGAGAAGTGAACCCCACGGCCATAGAAGCTTTCACCGAAATGAAGAAGCGCTACGACTTTATCGTGGAGCAGAAAACGGATCTGGTAAATGCCAAGGACAGCCTGCTGAAAACGATCGAAGAAGTGGAGGTAACGGCCAATCAGAAATTCCTCGATACCTTCCACCAGGTACGGGAGAACTTCAATAAAGTATTTAAATCCCTATTTACGGAAGACGACCAGTGCGATCTGGTACTGGAGAACCCCGACAATATTTCCGAAAGTGGTATTGATGTAATTGCTAAACCCAAGGGCAAACGACCATCATCACTCACGCAGTTGAGTGGGGGAGAGCGTACCCTTACGGCCACAGCTTTGCTCTTTGCGATCTACCTGATCAAGCCGGCACCGTTCTGTATTCTGGATGAGGTGGACGCTCCGCTGGATGATGCCAACGTGGGCAAGTTCACGAATATGATCCGCCAGTTCAGCGACAATTCTCAATTCATCATTGTTACGCACAACAAAATGACGATGAGTACCGTGGACGTGATCTATGGGGTAACTATGCAGGAACCGGGGGTGAGCAAACTGGTGAGTGTGGACTTCAGGGGATTGCAGGGGCAGAACTAGTGTCCCGATAGCTATAGGTAGTGAATGGCGTGCTTTAACGGCTGCTACTTAAGAATGCGAGTCCTGCCCGGTGGTGTGGAAGGGCAATTGCTAATGGACTACTGAATGTGTTAGTGTTGTTGAAAATAAATCGTTGCTTAAAAATACAGGCAATCCAAAACCGACACCCGATAGCTATCGGGGCTAAAACCTAAAATACCAACGCCCTCAAACATCGTACACCATACATCATACACCGTACATCGTACACCGTACACCGTACATCATAAACCGTACATCCCACACCGTTTTCACTAATAAAATCTATTGATTCAGGTTGGTCTTATGCTGTTCCCGCTGTTTGGCCCGGCGGTTGAAGTCGGATTTGATCTTATGGACAAAAGCACTGAGGCAAAAATAAACACCGCCGCAGAGCAGAAATGCTGCAACGATTGCCCAAAAATACCAGTCTCCTTTTTCTGCCCCTGATTCGAAAAAAGCATAATAAGTAACGACAACACTGGTAATCAGGGATCCGAACCCAATAAGTAACTTTACGAGATATTTTTCTGAATGGCTATCCGACATGCGTTTTGCTTTATAAGGAATAATGATGCTCAAATGTAAGGAAAAAATAATCTACTGTTAATATTGGGAAGCAAGGAATAAAGTTTTTTAGCACAGCCTAAATTTGTAACCTAAACGATAAGAAATGAAAAAGTGGATATTCTTTACCAGCCTTTTTTTAATGACCCTCACCATTTCCGCTCAGGAAGCTCCGGAAGGATTGTTCATCGCTTCGAAAGCCCCTGATTTTAAAGCGAAGGATCAACAGGGGAACGAAGTGAGGCTGAAAGACCTGCTCAAAAAAGGAAAAGTGGTGATCGTTTTTTATCGTGGTCAATGGTGCCCCTTTTGCAACAGGGAATTGTCGCGCCTGCAGGATTCGCTGCAACTGATCAAGGAGAAAGGAGCCACGCTCATTGCCGTATCTCCTGAAAAGCCCGAAAATATTCAGCTTACGGTGGAGAAAACCAAAGCCGAATTTCCGATACTCTACGATGAGGGACTGAAGATAATGAAAGCATATGATGTGGAATATGAAGTGCCGGAGAATACCGTCACCCGCTATCGCAACAGCGGCATTGACCTGGTAAAACTGAACGGTTCAAATGGTAATTACCTGCCGGTACCGGCCGTATTCATCATCGATAAAGAATCTACTGTTACTTATCGCTTCTTTGAACCGGATTACAAAAAAAGGCCCAGTGTGCAGGAGATTCTGAAAAATCTCTGATCAGGGTTTATGCACCACCATACAGACAGAAGTTAATTGAACTGGCTCTCCTTTAAAGACTACCGCCTGTTCAGCATACGGGTATGCGCCCGACCAATGGAATCCATTTGCCGTGGTTACCTGCTGCCATTCCTGTTCGGTCCATCGGGTGAATCCATAATTGCTGAACGGCATTTTTTCGAGACTTTCCCGGGTGCGTATCGTGGCATAGAAACGCCCACCCGGTTTTAATACACGCAGCACTTCCTTTAAATGTGCAGCAGGTTCATCCCAGAAATAGACCACATTGATGCAATAAATGATATCAAATGAAGCATCGGCAAATGGCATGGCCGCACTGCTCCCTTTTTGCAAGAATAGCCGGCCCTGCTGAATGAACTCACGGTTATGCTCATGCGCAATTTCCACCATGTCGTCTGAAAAATCCAGCCCGGTGACCTGTACCTCCGGTGCCGCCTGCATTATTTTAGAAAACAAAAGGCCGTTTCCAAACCCAATCTCCAGCACCTGTTCATTTCCCTGTAAACCGATACACTTCAAAGTAAAATCGTACAGAGTGGCATTGGCCTTGTTCATCATTTCTCCGGTACGGATTCCCGCTTCACCTGTAGGCTGGCGTAATTGACGGGCCAGGCGGCGCGCTTTCCATCGTTTGATCAATCCTGAGAGCATAGAACTGTTATTCAGTATGATTTATGGCCAGACCAGTTTGGCAATCTTTCCATTATTCCCGGCCAGGAATATCGATGTTCCTTTTTTGGCTATACGGCATACATTGAAGCTTTCTTTACTGATCCATTTCCAGGTATTGCCGCCGTTGGGGGAGTAGTCCACTCCATTGAGACCGCAGCATAATACATCCCGCATAGATAAATATTCCACGCAACTGCGATAACCATGCGGGGGCTCCTGGGGCACTTTCCATGTTTTTCCCCCGTTGGAAGTGATAAAACAATTATTCTCCATAGAAGTATCCGTAGCGAAGTCGCCACCCACCGCAATCATGTGGTTACCCGGTTTCCAATTGGGTTTGGTATATACGGCGATGGAATTGGCACCGGCCGTTTCCTTATCTTTTACAAAGGGAAGATTGACATACCGGTTGGGCATCAGCAGCCGGGAACGTTTACCACCACTTACCAGAAAGAAAGTCCGATCGGGGTAAAGCCGGATATTGGTACCGCTGGCAGCAAAAAATGCTTCTCCGGTATCGGCGGCAGGAAATTCAATGGCCATGGACCGTTCTTTCCAGGTTTCACCCGCATCCCAGGTTTCGGCAATGAAGAATTTACTGTTGATGGGGTCGCCCACAACGATGCCATATTTTTCACCCACAAAATCCATCGCATCGAGAAACATGCCCTTGGTTTTATTTTCATACACCACTCTCCAGGTTTCTCCGCCATCGGTTGTTTTCAGCAGATAAGCCGGATCTGCAATCCCCATAATGATGGCGGTGCTTGCATCAAACGCTTCGATATCCCGGAATTCTGTTTTTTCAAATCCTTTTACAGTAAACCAGTTCCAGTTTTTGCCACCATTATTACTGCGTCCCACGGTGCCATTGCTGCCGCTCACCCAAATCACATTATCATTCACCACGCTCAATCCGCGCAGGCTGGTTTTATTGCCTTTGGTGAGTATTTCCACTGTAGGGGTTTGCGCAAGCAACGAACCGGTCGTGTACCAACAGATGATGGCTAAAAAAAGGATTCTCATGTATGGAAATGTTTATGTTTTTTTTTATTAATACTTCAACATGTTCCGGCGGCTGCTGCCATCGGGAAATAATTCAATCACGGCATAGGCCGGATCAAATTCCTGAAAGGCCCCATTCCACCAGTTGCCGGACACAGCACCATTGCACCAATACTTTATACCGAGGTATTCCACTTCATCCTGCAGGTGAATATGTCCGCTGATGCATACTTTGATCTGCGGATAGCCGGCAAATAATTTTTTCAGTGCAAAAAAATCGGTGTGCATCAGGTTGCGTTGCGTCTTCAGATCTCCGTTCGGTTCTGTTTTATTGAAAAATAATCCTGCACATACAGATAGCACCGGTATATGTGATACGATACAGATAAAATGATCAGGGGGTACTTTCTTCAATTCTTCCTGGAGCCAATCAAATTGTGCTTCATCCAGCCGGGCGATATATCCACCGGCCGGATTGAGTTGGGTGCTGTCGAGTATCAGAAAATGCCAGTTGCCTTTTTCAAAGTGATAATACCGTTTGGGAAGCTGGAGTGTTTCCACGGCCCATACTTTGCCATAGAGGCGGTCGTTGTCCGGTTTATTTTCTTTGATGAACCATCCCCACACATCGTGATTGCCGATGGTATGATAAATGGGCAGACTATTTTCTTCCTGCAATATCTTTTTGAAGAGAGTAAACTGTTCTTCCGTTTTCGCTTTGTCTCTTTCCAACGCATCCATGATGGCATCGCCGCCATTGATGATGAAATCGACACGATCGGGTAATTGTTGTATATGACGGAGTACGTTAGCCATTCCATTTTCAGGAATGAGTCCCGGCTTTATATGTATATCGGTGATATGGGCAAAACGAATGGGCTTTTTCCTTTCTTCAGCAGCCGACAGGGCTGCTGGTATAATGGCTGAGCCCATGAGCGCAGCAGAGCGTTGCAGAAAGGATTTTCGTTTCACCGGCTGTAAAATAATTATTACTTCAGTTGAGCTTCCAGTTCTTCTTTGCTTACGATTCCCTGTTTCCGCCAGGTTTCCACTCCGTTTTTATACACAATGAAAACAGGAAGGCTTTCCACATTATTGGCCTTCATTACATCGAGATGAATACCACCATCCACTTTGAATAAGGTGAAATGCAAGGCCGTGTTCTTTTCGAGTTCATTGAGTACCGGGGCCATTTTTACGCAGGGTGGGCACCATGTGGCGCCAAAATCCACGAGTACGGTTTTGTCTTTGGGTATGCTGGACTGGTATTCTTCCTGGGTCATTTGTTTTACTTCCACAGCACCATCCAGGGGTTTATTTTCTCTCTTCCAGGCATTGATACCTCCTTCCAGTTCCACAACATTTTTATACCCATTATTCCGCATCCAGTTGGCCGCCGCAGCACTGCGACCACCGGCCAGGCAATAAATATAAACGGGTTTGTCTTTATCTACATACTGAATCCGGTCGGTGAATTGCTGCTGGTTATTCCAATCAGCCTGGAGCGCATTTTTGAGATGGCCGGTTTTGAATTCGCCTGCGGTACGTACATCCAGTACCTGAATATTCCCGGTATCAATGGCTTTTTCAAAATCGCCGGCGTTCAGTTTCACCGGGGTGGGATTTTGAGCTTTGCAGGCCACCAGTGAAAGAAATAAAATGAC
The DNA here is from genome assembly GCA_026391455.1 of Bacteroidota bacterium. Classification (GTDB taxonomy): domain Bacteria; phylum Bacteroidota; class Bacteroidia; order Chitinophagales; family Chitinophagaceae; genus JJ008. Next base: position 88,977 of record JAPLEH010000066.1, on the reverse strand, counting down.
AGAAAATACGTTTCTCATGTATCCAGAATTTTATCAAAATTAAGATTTAGTTTTCCACGCAAGGGCCTGAATTTTAACTGTTTTACACCAATGGCGGCGAAATGTATGTAAAATAGTCTTATTTTTAGGCGTTTAAAACAATCACCCTGTTATGAAAAAACTGATCATTTGTTTGTTGGGTCTGACACTGATAGGGGGTATAGCCTGTCAAAAAGAACTGAGTTTTGAATTGGGAGACACACCTGCCAAAGGAAGCCTCCAAAGCGATGTGTCCGGCGATTGCCTTCCCAAATCGGTCAATGGCTTATTCGTTGAGAATATTGCTCTTGTTTCCACCTCTAATACCATCACTGTATCCGTGAATGTAACGCAAACGGGTACCTATACCATCGGTACAGATACGGTAAACGGATATTATTTCCGGGGAGTGGGTACATTCACGGCATTGGGAGCCAATACGGTTACGTTGCGTGGTTTTGGTACACCCTTCGCCCAGGGCGTAAATAATTTTGTAGTAAGTTTTGATGGTACTGTTTGTGATATTCAAGTTACTGTACTGCCTCCCGGTTCCGGCCCTGCCGTATTTACGCTGGCCGGTGCGCCTGCTGCCTGTACCACTCCTGTTATCAATGGAACCTATGTTACCGGAGGGGCATTGAATGCCGCCAATACGGTGGTGTTGAATGTGAATGTGACGACAGCCGGTACCTATAATGTTTCCACCACCGCTACCAACGGCATGACGTTCGCTGGTACCGGTTCTCTGCTCACCGGGGCTCAAACCATAACCCTTACCGGTACCGGTACACCCACTGCGGCCGGAAATACGACCATCCCGGTTACGGTAGGTGCGAGCACTTGTAGTTTTACCATTTCTGTTTTGGCTCCAATTGCCGGCACATTAGGTGGCGGACCCGGCGCTTGTACGCCCGTTACCATCAATGGAACGTATACGCAGGGAGTGGCCCTTACAGCGGCCAATACCATTCAGGTACAGATCACCACGGCTGCAGTTGGGCCATATAGTGTATCTACCAATTCTGTGGCAGGTATCAGCTTTTCCGGCACCGGCACATCCAATGGTGCCACACAAACCATTACCCTCAACGGTACTGGTACACCTACAGCCAGTGGCCCGCAGAATTTTACGGTTTCTTTCGGAACCAGCACTTGTTCATTCAGTCTTACTATACAAGGCCCTGCCGTTTATACCATCGATTGCCCCAACGTGATCGTAAATGGTACCTATCAGGTAGGCAGCGCATTGGGCGCACCCCATACGATTGATATTCCAATTACGGTAACTACTGCCGGAACGTATAATATTACAGGTACCATCAACGGTATGACCTTTTCCGGAACCGGCACGCTCACGTTGGCTTCCACCAACATCACCCTGCAGGGATCCGGCACACCCGGTACTGCTGGTACGTCCAATCTTTCCATTGGTACACCGGCCTGTATCATCCCCATCACGGTGGGCGCAGCTCCGACGATTGACTGGTCATTTCAAATTGGTGCCACCACCTATCAGGGTAGTACCGTACCCGGTGGGGTAACATTTGATAACACTACGTTCCCGCCCTTCACCGCCTTGGATTATCTCGGGGATAATGTTGCGGCCGAAGATTTCAATGTAGGCCTTATTGATATTATTGGTGGTATCAATGCGAATGAAACTTATACCTCCAATACGGCTTTACCAGTAAATATTGGTACATTCTATTTCACCAACGCTACACTCGATCTGACTGCAGATCCTACAACGCCTACGGTTACCATGTCGTTTCGGGTTACCTCACATAATACAGTGACCCGTACCATTATCGGTACTTTTAGCGGAACGGCTGTTGACGCTATATCGAGTACGAACAAAACGATCGCCAACGGTACATTTACCGCTGTGTATTAATAGCAACCTCATTTACAAAAAAACCGGACCCATTGGCCCGGTTTTTTTATGCGTTATCTTTTATTAAAACCCTTTCTTTTTGCCGGATTCCAGTGGTGGTAATTTGTAATTATCCAGTACCGATTTCTGACTGATCATTTTTTCAATATCCTCTATTTTACGCGGGGCAAAATGGGAGAGGAGTTCATAGCCATTCTCCGTGATCAGTAAATCATCTTCAATACGTACCGCAATGCTCCACCATTTTTTATCACAATCACTTCCTTCAGGAATGTAGATACCGGGTTCGATCGTGATCACCATATCTTTTTTCAGTTTATCATAGGTACCCCGGTCGTGTACATCGAGCCCGATATGATGCCCGAGTCCGTGCGGATAATATTTGCCATACTCGGTTTTGTTTTTAATGATGCCCAACTTAATCAACCCTTCACTGATTACACTGGCAGCGGCATTATTCGCTTCCACCCAGCGGGAACCGTTTTTCAATGTTTTAAAGGCAGCTTCCTGTGCGTCGTATACGATCTGGTAAATGGCCCGTTCCTCAGCCGAAAATTTTCCATCTACGGGTACGGTACGCGTTACATCGGCTGTATATCCATGGTACTCGGCACCTACATCCATGAGCAGCATGGTAGTGCCCACTTTTGTTTTTGCATTTTCCATGTAATGAAGGATACAGCCATTCTCACCGGCGCCCACAATGGAACCATACCCCACTTCTTCCGCGCCATAGCGCTTGTGAACATATTCATGCAGGCCCTGGATTTCCAGTTCAGACATATCAGGCCTTACCGTTTTCATCACTTCATTTTGTCCCTGGCAGGAAATTTCAATCGCTTTACGCAGCAGGTCCAGTTCTTCGGGTGTTTTAATCTCCCGGAGTTCTGCAGTTAGTTTGTTGTAAAGGCGCGAATCGAAACGGTATTGTTGAGTGAGCATGGAAGGAAATTTCGATTTCGCTTTGAATTGTGCCATCAGGTCAAAGAGGTCGGCTTTTTCGGGACTGTTTGCCACATCCGCCGGAAATTTATCATAAATGATCTTACGGAATTTGCTGAAGTCAATGGCGAGTTTAGTAAATTCTTCCCCATTGTATACCGTGGTAAAACCCAGTTTTTCTTTGGCACCTTCCACGCCCAACCGTTTGCCGGTCCATTGTTCGGCACGCGGATTACGCTGTTGTACATAGAGTACTTCTTTAAAAGTATTTCCCATGGAGTCCACCTGAGCCTCCTTAAAGATGAGCAGCATGGAATTGGGTTCCTTATATCCGCTGAAATAATACATATCCGGATTCTGGTGATAGAGGTAGTCTACATCATTGGAAAAATTGCGGGTGGGGTAGGCAAATACTACCACTACCGAACTGTCGGGCATTGCGGCCCGCAATGCATCCCGGCGGCCCTGGTGAAATGCTTTGGATAAATAATCAGTTGGCAGATTGTCTTCTTTGGGTGTGGGGGCTGGTTGTGCTTCCGATACCAACCCACCAAACAAGACGGAAATAAACAGTAATAAATTTCTCGGGGATTTGTGCATAGTGCTTGATTTTGAGCGATACTAAAATAGTTCAATTGTCAGGATAGCTCCCAATATTTATGTGAACGGTGCGTGAAAAAGTAAAAAAAAGGGCTGCCAAAATTGGCAGCCCGTATGTACAAACTGAATAGAGAAAAATTAACGCTGATCGATGGTAAGACCGATCTTGTTGTAGTTCGGATTGGGTTTCAGTGTACCGCTTGAATCAAGTTGTATTCCCAGGAAGCGGGCCTGACCGGCTGTGGAGCCTGCATTCAGTATTTGAATGTTTATATAGCCGAATGAACTGTCTTTGGGAATAGTACACAAACCGCTGAGGGCACTGAAATGCGTACCGGATACTGCATTTTGTACAGTCAGTGTGCCGGAGGCAGCCGAAGGCGTTTGGCCGGTGGGCGTTGCTGGGAAAGCAATGCTGGCAAGCGGACTGGCACCCATAATCTTGTAACCCACGGTTTGGTCTTGACCGGAAACGGGTCCTACCAGGTTCACACGAATACGAACCAGCCCGTTGAGCCGGCGTAAGGTGGAATCAGTTGTTCTTACCGGAATAGCAAAGGGCGGTATCCGGGAGAATACCGGGTAACCGGCTGTGGCATTTGCTGAATTTAACGGGCTGGCATCAATTTCAACCACGGTTTCCCCGGTAAATGTTTTATCAATTTGCTTGATGCAGGAGCTGAACGATCCAACGGTGATCAGTCCCGTCATCATATATAAAAAATATTTCTTCATTGTTTGAATAGTTTATTAATAACCAAAATTCTGAATCATGTTAGGGTTTCCGTCCACTTCACTCACGGGTATGCGGGGCAGTAACCGGTAATCCGTAGCAGGCATGGAAACAACCGGATTGGCTTTGTTGATGGTGAGACCATTTCTTTTCAGGTCGTAAAAACGGTGTCCTTCAAAAGCAAATTCGAGCATGCGCTGTCTCCATATTTCGTCGAGCAGGGGCTGACCGGTAAGTGGTGTAACGGGTACTACAAAGCCGGTGTAACGTGCTGCACGAATAACGTTCAGATCGCTCCAGGCACCTGATTCATTGGCTAATCTGTAGCGGGCCTCTGCACGATTCAGATACAATTCCGCCCAGCGCAGTACCACGGTGTTGTCCCAGTTGGGGCCACCATTTTTACCCAGCCATTTGGTACATTCCACATAATGACCGGACGCATTAACGCCCCATTCGAAAAGACGGTTGCGAACATCATTGCTGTAAGTAAGTGCCGGAGGAGGGGGGCTCTGTGCCAGGTTGGCCGGAAAACCGGAGATACCCAATTGCGTCAATAAAAAGGCATTGGGCACCAGATCGCCCTGGCCCTGGCGAACTCCATTGAAAGCACCGGGTGCAGCAAGTGTAGTATGGGTGGCAGCAAGCGAGGTATTCACACCCAGGTTCTCAGCGAGGGTGGCGTACCATACCTGGAAGATACCTTCCGGATGATCGGCAGCTCTCCAGCCGGTTACATAGTTACCGGTATTGGTCAATGAACCAATACCACCGGTAAGGGTGATGGCAGCCGTAGCAAATGAATCGGCCCTGGCCCAGTTGCCTTCGTACAAGGCTATTCTTGAACCTAAAGCCAGTGCAGCGTGTTTGCTGGCATAGTTGCGGCCCCGGTTGTTGTTAGAAAGCAGGGTTATGGAAGTATAGAGATCACTCATGATCTGTGCATAACAGGCAGTTGTAGTGGCACGTGAGGGACGATAGTCAGCAGCGGCTTGTCCGGAGTTGAATCCCTGCAGGGTGATTACCACACCACCTTTATCCTGTGCAGGTACTGTAAAAGTAGGGATATAAGCATAGTTTCTTACGAGGTCGAAATAATAAAAAGCCCGTAAGAATTTCAGTTCTCCTTCCCAGCGGGTTTTATCAGCAGCCGTAGCATCACCAATAGCGGGGATAGCGGCCAATGTAAGATTGATCTCGTTGATAGCGGCATAGGAACCACCCCAGATTACCACGTTGGAGAGGGCTGTATTCCTGTTTTCTGCGAGTAGACGTGATGAGCGTCCATTGGCAAATGTAATATCGGCCATGGCATCTGTCACAGAGAAAAGATCACGTCCATAATGACTTTCTCTTTTCAGAATGGAATAAATGGAGTTGATGGAAAATTCAATGCCGCTCTTATTGGTAAGGGCAACACTGGCATCGAGTGAATTGCGCGAGGGTATATCCAGTTGTTTTTTGCAGGAGCTGAAAACAACACTGGCAAACATACCCGCGGCTACTATTTTATACATTAATTTTTTCATTGTAATTTTTTTTCAGGTTATCAGAAACGTACCTGTAAGCCTACCGTTAAGTTTTTCGATTGAGGAATGATACCGAAGTTGTCGCCGGTGAATTCCGGATCGTAACTGGGCCATTTGGTATAGGTCCACAGGTTGATACCCTGTACATAGAAACGGGCACCATCTAAGCGGTATTTTTTTGCAAACTTCGAAGGGATGTCATAGCCAAGTGTTATTTGTTTCAAACGGATATAATCTGTTTTGAAAATATAACGGCTACCTGTTCCCCAACCCACACTGTTATAATCGGCGAGGCCGTTGAACGTGCGCGGGGTGGGTACCACATCACCGGGTTTTCTCCAGCGGGTATTATATCCGTACGTAAGGGTGTTTACGGTAGCACCAGCCATACGCATCATTTGCTGGTACTGGCCATCGGCACGTACCCGTCCGTATTCATATTGGAAAAATGCTTCAAGAGTGAATCCTTTAAAGCTAAAGCTGTTGTTCCATCCACCGATTTTGCTGGGGAAAACATTGCCGATGATTTTTCGGTCAGCCGCACCGGGGTTGTAAGTAAGGTTACCATTGATATCGTACCACATACCTCTTCCGGTAGCCGGGTTAACGCCTGCCCATTCTGCCACAAAAAAGGAACCGAAGGGGGAACCTACGCGGATAGAAGCGTCGGAAGGCAGTGATTGAAGACCATCATACAGTTCAGTTACTTTATTTTTCTGGAAAGCAATATTGAATGAGGAGGTCCATTTGAACTTGCCATCAAAGGGAGTCACTGACAAGAGTAATTCAAGACCTCTGTTTTCCATCGTACCCAGATTTTGCTGAATAGATGTAAAACCGGTTGTTGCATAGAGTGGTCTGCTCAGCAGCAGGTCTTTATTGGTACGCACGTATGCATCAGCGGTAAGGGTGATGCGATTTTTCCAGAAGGAGATATCCATACCCAGGTTATGTTCTTCGCGGTTTTCCCAGGTAAGATCAGGGTTGCCTAACTGGCTGGGGAAGATACCGGAACTGTTACCATAGATTCGGGATGCTCCATACAATTGTGCATAGAGCACATTACCGATCTGGTCGTTACCGGCCTGACCAAAAGAATACCTGAATTTCAATTCAGAGATCGCACGTACTTTTTTCAGAAAGGATTCTTCTTTGGCATTCCAGGCAAATTGAGCAGACTGGAAAATACCAAACTTATTATTTTCCCCGAAGCGGCTGGAACCGTCGCGACGGATCGTATAGTTGAAAATATATTTGCTGCGATAGGAATAACCCAGTTTACCGAATTGGGAGAATGTGGCACTGGCTGTCCACTGGCCGGAAACACCAGCAGGGGTGGAAGCAGCGCTGAGGTATTGCAGGAGGTAAGAGGGGAATCCCTGACCATCGGCCTGGAACCATTGGTTCTGATCGCGGCGGTACTCAATACCAGCAAATGCATTGAAATTATGCTTGTCGTTGAATGTACGGTTATAGCTGGCAGTAGTGTTGGTAAGAAAGTTGGTGTTCCAATCAGTTTGATCGGAGAGACGGCCACCTACTGCAAAACCATCATTGATACGGGGATCCTGATAACGGTGATCCTGTGTAATACGATAATCCAGTGCTACCATGGATTTCAACGTAAGGTTGGGAGTCACTTTGTAGGTGAGGCCCACGCTTCCGATAAATTGATTGGTACGGGTAAAGTATTCCGCATAGTCACCGACTGCCAGTACGTTGTGGTTGAAGGTACCCACCATGTTCTGACCCGAACCGGGCAGACCGTAATAGGTTCCGTCGTCGTTATAGATCGGGTTGTTGGGAAGGATCATGGCAGACGCATACGCCGGGTTACCAAAACCGGTATTACCCAGGCTATAAGGTGCATTTTGGGATACAGTACTCAGACTGATGGAATTATCCAGTGTCAGTTTATCGTTGAGTTTGAAACTGGTTTTGGATAATAAAGCACCCCGTTGAAAATCGGTAGGGGCGATAAAGGATGTTTGTTTAGAATAAGAACCCGAGAGATAATAATTGATATTCTGATTACCACCCTGCATCGACATTTCAGTATTGAAGATGGTTCCTTTTCCGAAAGCCGCATCCTGCCAGTCGTAAGTAGGCAAACTGTCTATCTTACCTTGTGTGGTAGTAGCGGGTAATCCCAGGTTGGATAATGCGGTACTGCGGGCGGTAGCCGGAGCCACGCCGGAATTTACCAGTGATTCGATACGCAAATCCAGCCATTGTTGCGTGTTGAGTACATCCACTGTTTGCAGGGGAGTAGACTGGCCGATATATGTATTTACGGTGAATTTGGGTTTACCGGGTTTACCTTTCTTAGTGGTTACTACCACTACACCATTACCGGCACGTGCACCGTAAATGGAAGCAGCGGCCGCATCTTTCAATACCTCGATAGATTCAATATCATCGGGGTTCAGAAAGTTGAGGGGGTTGTTTTGTGTATTGATAGAACCCAAACCGGTATTGATTTGTACACCATCCACTACATAAAGGGGAGTAGTACCGGCGTTGATAGAACCTACGCCACGGATGATCACACTCAGAGAGCCGCCGGGCACACCATTGGCAGCAGATACTACCACACCGGCTGCACGTCCCTGCATGGCTTGTGCAAAGTTGGGAATGGGCAGGTTGTCAATATCACTGGCTTTGATCTTGGAAATGGCACCGGTTACATCGCTTTTCTTAACGACCTGATAGCCGGTCACCACTACTTCCTGCAATGATTTTTCGAGGGTTTTGAGGGAGGGGCTGATCTGTGTTTGATTGCCGATCGTGATCTCCTGTGATTCCATGTCAACAGAAGAAAACACCAGTACTTTACCTTTGGCAGGTACCACAATGGAATAACTTCCGTCTGCTTTGGTGGAAGTACCGGCTGTGGTACCGCTCACCCGTACAGACACATCGGCCATCGGGTTCCCTTTGTCATCCGTTACTTTTCCGGTAACGGTTTTTTGGGCAAGTACGCTCAGGGAAGCAAGCATAAATGCCACTAACATGCATAGAGTTTTTCTCATGTTGTTGATTTTTATTTATAATAAGGAAAACAGGTAGTTTATATCTTGATACATGTATACTACTCATCAAATGGAATAGCCTGTAGAAGCGAAAGCTTAACAGTTTGTTTTAGCGGAACGAAGTAAGTAAAATTAATTATATGGTAATACAGGTTTTACATTGCAATGACAGTTTTCGGGGTCATTCAATGCAGAAAAAAGAGGAGGGAAAAAATGAGGAAAAAAAAGAGGGTGCAGGGCTGTATATCGTGAACAAAATTCAGTTAAAGGTGTATTGCAGCGCACTTAATGTAAGCGATACACATTACACACAAGCTGCAAGCTTTCAGCCGTGAGCTTCGAGCCGCCTGCCTCTTTGGGGCGAGACTGGAACAGCCGCAAGCTACAAGCTTCAAGCAAACAGCCAGAGAAGCTGCGAGCCGTGAGCCACCAGCTTCGAGCCGCCTGCCTCTTTGGGGCGAGCCTGGAACAGCCGCAAGCTTCAAGCAAACAGCCAGAGAAGCTTCGAGCCGCCTGCCCCTTTGGGGCGAGCCTGGAACAGCCAGATAACAGCCGCAAGCTGCAAGCTGCAACTATTGTTGTCCGGTAAAACTATTTATTAGTTTGAAAATCAATTCAGACCCCTCCCCAACCCCTCCCCAAAGGAGAGGGGCTAGAACCCGCTCTGGGGCAATGTTTCAGGGCTTTGCAAAAACTTTCCCCGGACAATAATGACTAGAAACAACTAACTTGAAACCAGCAACCAACTGTCAATTTAACTTATGTAACCTATTGAACCTATTGAACTTCTTGAACCTCTTAAACCTATTCAACTTATGCAACCTATGTAACCTATTGAACTTCTTGAACCTTTTCAACCTATGTAACCTTTCTACTACTCCTCCTCATCCTCCCCATAAAACGCATCCTTATTACTGAAGAAATGTTCTTCCCAGGATTTTACGGCTTCATCACTCAGGCATTCGATGATATCATGCAGGCTGTCTTTTTTTACTTTCCATTCTGTTTCCATGGGGTCATCGAAGCGTTGTAAAAAGAGACAGTGATCGGACTCAACGGCCACTTTGATCAGCACCACAGGAGAATCCTCTTTCTCTTTGATTAGATAGTAACATCCTTTTTCCAGCAGATCATATGTATACATAAATAGTCCCTTTTCAAATCGTTGAATAATCAGTTCCGCCCGGACATTTGCCGGCAGTATCAATGGTGAAAATTTAAAGGGTTAGATGAGAAGTCCAAATTTACGATTTTTCAGGGTTTAGGGTGTTAAATTCAGATGAAACCCATTTGCCGATAGTTAAAGCATTGAATATTAAATAATTATACGTTTATTGGCATGCGTGGCGTTTTTTGTCCATAGGGGTGAGCGACAAAAAAGCCCGCAATGTTGTTGCGGGCTGGTAAAAAGTTGGTGCATACTCAGGGCATCATACAGCATTTTTTTGACTGCGAACATTCTGCTTTTTCCGCCATGTTGCAGGATGATTTATCCCCTTTTCCCATTTTCTTCTCAATACCATTTATACTGGCAATAGCCGCAGCAGTAAAGCCGGCTACCAGTAACGTTGCGAGTATTAATTTTTTCATTTTATTTAGTTTAGAAAGAAAAGGTACATCTTTTTTTTCATTCAATGCTGATCTGTTGGATAAACGGTGAATGCGCATGAAAAAGAAAGTGCCATTTCCCCATCAGAGTTGGGTGATTTTCATTTCCACCCGGCGGTTTTTGGCGCGGTTAGCTTCTGTATCATTGGGGGCAATGGGCATATCCGGGCCATAGCCTTTTATAGTAACGCGTCCGTCATCTATTCCTTTTGCCGCGAGATAGTCTTTGCAGGCACGCACCCTTTTCAATGAAAGCTCGCGGTTGAGCACATCGCCTCCTTCGGCAGAAGTGTGACCGGATAATAATATTTCAATTCCACTGTTTTGTTTCAGAAAGGCAGCCAGTTTATCCAGTTCCGCTTTACCCGCAGGTAAAATTTTGGCACTGTTTACTTCAAACTGAATATTATTCATCACCAGGTCATCTCCCTCCCGTAATGTTTTATTGTTGTACACTACTTTGCCGGAGCGTTTCAATTCCAGTTCCACGGGCTCCGATACATTGTCTGCAATGACATCGGCTTGTTTTTCATCGGATGCATAACCTGCAGCGCTGCCACGAACGATACTCAAACCGGCAGGTATATCTTCAATAGTGAAATTGCCAGCCTCATCCGAAGTGGCGGTAGTATAACCTTCCACGCTGGCGGTGGCATTGGCAATAGGCTGCCGGGTGGTGGCATCAATAATTCGTCCCTTTATTTTCCCTTTGTAAATGAATTTAGGATTGATGAGCAATTTCACAAAATCAATAGCATAGCCATCGCCCTGTTTGGACACCGGGTCATCTATCGAGATGGCCAATGAATCACCCCGGAGTTTTTCCATCAGTTCGGGGGTAAATTGTATGGTAATAAGTTTGCCGATAGGACCAGTCTGATTGATCCGGCTGATCATTTTTTCCGCTTCGGTAAATCGCAGCCCGTTGATCTTTACCTGGAATTTGGAATTGAAGGCCGGTGCCTGAAAGTCGTCAATGAATAACTGGAGGGCTGCTGTTGCAGCTTTCACATTATGTACTTCTTCCAGCGGTATCGATATGGTCATCGGATTATTATCCGGGCGTTGGGTGCTGCTGGTATAACCATCGTTGGCTGCATAGGTGCCAAATCGATAAGAGGAAGGCACCATGATGCGGTCGGTACCTTTTGCATTCTTAGCATCCACCGCCCATGGAAATCCGTGTGAATAGGTGGACATACCCGAGAATGGGTTGAATGCTTCATCAAACCCAAAGCCGAGATTGTCGATATCACCCACGCGTATCGTCAGATCAGCTTCTTCGGTATTTTTTAAAACGAGAAATTGGGCAGTCCAGTCACCATCGGTGGGGGTATTTCGCTGGGCTATTGCAGCCAAAGAGATACAACAAAGAAAAAATGGCAGGAGTGTTTTTTTCATACCGGATGATTTGTATGTAAGATAAAAAAATTCGCGCAGGTCAGACTATCATAACTTAAACCCTTTCAGCCCCGGTTTTTTGTTGGCATCGGCCATTTGTACAGTCATCTCAATCCTTGCGGTGCGTGTTTCGGGCCGTTTGGCACTGTCTATCCAGGAAAGGAATTGTTTTCGTATGCTCATTGAAAAGGCGGTAAAATGGGCATGTGCTTTCTTATTTCGCATGAGTGCCTTTTGCAGGTCGGGTGGAAGCGTATTCGTTGCTGCCAGGTTATCGCTGGGGGTGAGGGTATCCCAACTGCCATTTTTCTTTGCCTGTTCAATTTTCTCCAGGCCCGCAGGTGTCATTAATTCCTTTTCGATCAGTTGGGCGATCCGTGTTTTATTCAATTTGCTCCATACACTTTTGGGTTTACGAGGAGTGAATTTAAGAGCAGCTTTACCGTCTTCGAGTTTTCGGGGCAGACTGTCGATCCAGCCAAAGCAAAGGGCTTCTTCCACGGCTTCGTCATAGGAAACTCTTGGCTTTCCAGTCTCTTTCTTATGATATACTAACCATACACCGGCAGCCGTAACATGATTTTTTTGCAGCCATTGCCGCCATTGTTTGCGTGTAAGGGGGTGATAGAATGGATAATCGGTTGCCATGGTTTACATTGATACGTTGAACAATTTACAACGAAAAAATAAACCACCTCTTCCTGATGACATCGAAAAAGAAAATAATTTATTCTTCTGCCGGTTTTGGCTTGATCAGTATGTTTTTATTCACCAGGCTTTCGGCCATCAACTGACCGTAGGTATGGGCCAATGTGTTTTTAGAAGCAATATCAAATGTGCGGCTGCGGGCACTGTAGATCATTCGTTTACCGGTCAGGTCATAGAAATTATTTTCCCAGATGTATTTGGTCTCTTCACCATGATAGTCGGGGGAGTAGATGCGCTCGGCCACGCGATTGTAATACCGGTTGAAAGCACCGTACTGGCCGGGATTTGTATAGTCGGTAATTCGACCGGGCACATAATACCGCTCTTTCTTTTTATCGAGCAATACGATGGTCAGTATACCATCGAAGCCACTGTTGAGCAGGGCATTCACAGCCCGTGTGGTATCGCCTTTTACAAATGTTCCGGCAGGGAAGACCTTATTGGCCGCTAATGCCATATAACCCAATGCACGCAAATCTTCGGCCACATGGTTCTCGATCTTTGATTGCAGTTCGATGTCGTTGTCGCTGAGTACACCCAACACCAACACCTTTTTGTACATGCTGGGTCTTGCATCCGGCGCAGCCCAGGACTGGGTGATCTTGCTTGGCTGACAGGCGGTGAGTAATACAATTACAGACAGTATGATCATTTTTTTCATAGCAAGGGTTAAGATTATGAAGGTAGACCCGAAAAAAATGACAATTTATGAGATTGATCACCAAAAGATTAGATATAAATCAGTAGTACTTGGAACAATTAGAAAGTTCTGTAATTTTTTAGAAATAAATTTATTTTCTCTATTTCATTTGTTTCAGCATCATATAATTGCGTGTTTTTAATAAATCGTCCTGTTGTGACATAATAGAATGTATCAGCGTATATTTTTTTCTCCAAAACATCTGTATTTAGTATAGTAATGTCAGGATCAATAATATCTTCATAACTAAATTCAAGTACTAAGACATAGGCTTTAGAGTTAGCGAAAACCATTCGAGGAGTTATCGCACATTTTGTTTTTTTTTCGGGTAAGATTGACGTATTTGATGTAAAGACCCTTGATTCAATTAAATTGAAATTTGTGAGATTAGAGTCCGATATTATAATATAATTCCTAAATCTTAAATTGTTAATCTCTCTTACACCCTTGTTAGAAATAAAACAATTAATTATTAGACTATCGTTTCGGATTCCGCTTTCTGGGAGACCTAAGGAAAAATCTTCAATCGACAGTCTCGGTCTATCTTGTAAAATCCTAATAATTCTTTCTTGTTGGGTAATTTTTATTTGCTCATTTGACCTGTTTAAAGATTGAATATTAAAAAAAGTGGTTATAATCAATGTGATGATAGAAAGAATGATTGGGATTAGATTTTTTAAATTACTAAGGTTAGATTTATCAGTATTGGGAGAAATGTGTCTCTTTTTAATTGGAAGAAATCTTTTCATTTATCCTATTCGTTTTATGCAAAAATTACTAATAATAGACAAATATTAGTTTCGTTTTAAAATTCTACCATTTTTTTTCAAAGTTTATCTGAAAATCAGTCTGGTAAACGGAATTGTTTTTCCCCATCTGTTGATAACTACAAATCCCGAAGGCAGGGGCGGTTTTGTTATATTTGCCCGGCCCCGCCCGCCTCCCGATGGGGAGGTTTTTTGTGTGAGGTGATAATGGTAGTGTATGACTGCCCGATGAATGATAAAAATATTCAATATTCAACAGGTAATATTCCATGAGCAAACAAGCAGAGAAGGACGTTAATCTTTTTAACTACGACGAGGACAGCATTAAATCCCTTGACTGGAAAGAGCATATCCGTTTGCGCCCCGGTATGTATATCGGTAAACTGGGCGATGGCGCATCCCCCGATGATGGTATCTATGTACTGGTAAAAGAAGTGGTGGACAACTGTATCGATGAATACACCATGGGCTATGGAAAAACAGTGGAGTTGCAGATCGAAGGAAAGGTAGTGACCGTACGCGATTATGGCCGGGGTATTCCCCTCGGTAAAGTGGTGGATGTAGTGAGCAAAATCAATACCGGCGCTAAATACGACAGCAAGGCTTTCCAAAAATCAGTGGGCCTTAATGGGGTGGGTACCAAAGCGGTAAACGCACTCAGTTCTTATTTTAAAGTAACTGCTGTACGCGAAGGCAAAGAAAAAACCGCCGAGTTTGAACGGGGCAATCTGATCAAAGATCATAAAGAAGCCAAGACCACGGAAGGTAACGGAACCATGGTCAGCTTTATTCCCGATGAATCGGTTTTCAAGAATTATAAATTCCACTATGAATTCCTGGAGAACCAGATCTGGAATTATTGTTTCCTCAATGCGGGTCTGAAATTTGTCTTCAACGGCAAATCCTTTATCAGTAAGAACGGACTGCTCGACCTGCTGCAACGTAAGACCAATGAAGATGAGATTCGCTATCCCATCATTCACCTGCGGGGGGATGATATTGAAGTGGCCATCTCCCATACCAACGATTACGGGGAAGATATTTACAGTTTTGTAAACGGGCAGCACACCACGCAGGGCGGTACCCACCAGCAGGCATTTCGCGAAGCGTATGTAAAGACCATCCGTGATTTTTTTAAAAAAGATTATGATGCGTCGGATATCCGTACCGGTATTGTAGCTGCGGTATCCGTTAGGGTTGTAGAACCTGTATTTGAATCACAAACCAAGACCAAACTTGGTTCGGTGAATGTGGATATCGAAGGACCCAGCATGCGCCAGTTTGTAGGCGACTTCCTCGCCAAAGAACTCGACAATTACCTGCATAAGAATCCGGCGGTGGCCGATGCGTTGAAAAAACGAATTGAACAAAGCGAACGGGAACGTAAAGAACTGGCTGGTATTAAAAAACTGGCCAACGAAAGGGCGAAGAAAGCGAACCTGCATAATAAAAAACTCCGCGACTGCCGCTTTCATTTCAACGATGAAATACCGTCGAAAGGAAAAGAGGAATTCCTGACCAAACAGCGCGAGACCACCATCTTTATTACGGAAGGGGACAGTGCCAGTGGTTCCATTACCAAAGCAAGGAATGTGGAAACACAAGCTGT
The DNA here is from genome assembly GCA_026391455.1 of Bacteroidota bacterium. Taxonomy (GTDB): domain Bacteria; phylum Bacteroidota; class Bacteroidia; order Chitinophagales; family Chitinophagaceae; genus JJ008. The sequence continues at coordinate 73,436 of JAPLEH010000066.1, read as the reverse complement.
ATTCAGCTTACGGGGTAAACCGCTCAACTGTTTTGGCCTAACCAAGAAAGTGGTGTATGAAAACGAAGAATTCAACCTCTTGCAGCATGCGCTGAATATAGAAGAGGGCTTGGAAGAATTGCGATTCAACAATGTGGTGATTGCTACCGATGCTGATGTGGACGGTATGCATATACGCTTGTTGCTGATGACGTTCTTCCTTCAGTTTTTCCCCGACCTCGTAAAACACGAAAAAGTATATGTGCTCGAAACGCCATTGTTCCGGGTGCGCAATAAAAAAGAAACCATTTACTGTTTCAGTGAGCAGGAAAAACAGGCGGCCATGGCCAAACTTGGTCCCAAGCCGGAAGTAACACGTTTCAAAGGATTAGGTGAAATAAGTCCCGATGAGTTCGGGCAATTCATTGGTCCGGGTATGCGGAAGCAACTGATGCGGGTGGAAGAAGGAGAGCATATACAGCACTTACTGGAATATTATATGGGTAAGAATACACCCGACCGTCAGGAGTTCATAATCAATAATCTGAAGGTGGAACTGGATACACCCATTGCTGATTGATAAAGGAATCTTGCGGGATCGATGCGGGAAAGGCATGTTCCGACTTATTCATTCACAAGCTTAATTAACGACCCTTGTTTGAGTTTCACGCAGATAGAAAAAGGTATTTCTTTATACAGGCATTTAATGCCTCCAAATATGTGATACCCTTTATCGAAGAAAAATTTCCGGTACAACCCGGTATGCGTGTGCTGGAAATCGGTTGTGGGGAAGGAGGGGTGCTGAAAGCATTTATCGAAAAAGGTTGTGATACGGTGGGTGTGGAGCTCGATGCGCCCCGGGTAGAATTGGCCCGTGAATATATGGCTGATGAACTGGCTGCTGGAAAGATCCGGTTTGTCGTGAAGGATATTTATAAAGTGGATATTGAGCAGGAACTGATGGGAAAGTTCGACATCATTCTGCTGAAAGATGTGATCGAGCATATACATGACCAACCGAAACTGATCGGCTGGATGAGATTATTTTTAAAACCGGGTGGTATCATTTTTTTCGGATTTCCCCCCTGGTATATGCCATTCGGCGGGCATCAGCAGATTTGTCATTCTAAGATATCAAGGCTGCCCTATATACACTTGTTGCCCCGGGGATTATACCGCTGGATATTGAAAAAGAAAAAGGAACCGGTGGATGATCTGATGGAGATACGGGATACCCGTATCAGCATTGAGCGTTTTGAGCGGATATGCAAAGAAACCGGGTATTCGTTTTTGCATGTGCGGCATTACTTGTTGAACCCCATTTACGAATGGAAATTTGGCTGGAAGCCCAGGCGGCAGGTGTGGCTGATCAGGGTAATACCTTTTATCCGGAATTTTTTTACCACCTGTGTGTATTATGTAATACAGCCGGTGGCGCAATCAAAATAAATATTGATCAAATTAAAGTGGTATGATACATATAGTGTTCAACGAATCGGAAGTAAGCCTGATGGGCCAGGTACAGGAGCTGGATGAAACACTGGCCGGTGAAGTGGTTTTGATACGGGATGATTTTGCCGTTGGTCCCTTGCAGCAATTGGATACGGAAGAAGGTTGGCAGGCGCGTACAGCGTGGTGGAAAAATCTCTCTCAGGGATCGCCTTACGGTGATGCACAGCCAGGCTTCGACGACCGCGAAACGGTAAAACAATTGGTGGAGAAGATAACGGAAAATACCAGTGAAGAAATATGGATTTGGATGGGTCAGAACCAGCATGATGTATGCGGCTATTACTGGCTGATGCCGCAGCTCCGGGCTTTTCAGGGGCGTGTGATGATACTTTACCTCAACAACCTGCCCTTTATCAATGAGAAGGGTCATATCTTCTATCCTTCCTGGCTGCATGAAATACAACCCAAAGAATTTGTAAAGGCAAAGCGGCTGGCACGGCCCGTTACACTGAGTGAATATGAAATCGATCCCGATGAATGGAGAAGATTAAGTGAGGAAAATGCAATGGTACGCATCCTGGAAGGAGGAAAGAAAATCGCCGGAAAAGAAGATAGTTATTATGATACCGAGATCGTGAAGAATATTACCGGTGAATGGCAGAAAGCCACACGGGTATTGAGCAATACGCTTAACAGAATGAAAATTAAGACGGGCGATATTTTTATAATGGCCCGGCTGAAGCAACTCATACTGGATGGCAAAGTGGAAGTAACCGGCGATATACAAAAAGCCTGGAAGGACTTTGATGTGCGGATCGCAGGAGCCAAATCAAAAGAGGCTGCCCTGCCGGAAGACAGCGCTATAGGAGCCTAATGTCAGCAGCTCCGATAGGAGCGTCATATTAGTAGCTCCGTTAGGAGCGCAATGTCAGTAGCTCCGATAGGAGCGCAATGTTAGTAGCTCCGTTAGGAGCGAAATGTCAGCAGCTCCGATAGGAGCGTAATGTCAGTAGCTCCGTTAGGAGCGCAATGTCAGTAGAAAAAAAATTTTAATCCGGGAATTCATCATAATTCCAAACCCAAAAAAAGAAAGTATGCCGAATACATATTCGCAGATATATATTCAAATTGTATTTGCGGTAAAAGGAAGACAAAACCTGATCAGAGAAGAATTTCGGGAAGAATTGCAGAAGTATATGGCAGGGATAATAGCCAACAAGCGACAAAAGTTATATGCCATTTATTGTATGCCGGACCATGTGCATATTTTGGTGAGTTTAAAGCCATCCATGGCCATTCCCGAGTTGGTAAAAGAAATAAAGACGGGAAGTACAGCGTGGATAAAGGAGAAAAATTGGTTGGAGGGGGTATTTAGCTGGCAGGAGGGGTATGGTGCATTTTCGTATCACAAGTCGGATGCAGGCAATGTGGTGAATTATATTTTGAATCAGCGGGAGCATCACCTGAAGAAAACATTTCGGCAAGAGTACCTGGCATTTTTGAAAGAGTTTGAAATTGAGTTTGACGAAAAATATTTATTTGAATTTTACGATTAGTACACAATGAGCAACGCAAAGAACAAGAAGACGGATGTATTTCTGAATGATGCCGGACTGAGCGGTCAGTATAAGACCTGGTTTCTCGATTATGCATCGTATGTAATATTAGAGCGGGCTGTACCGGCCATTGAAGATGGATTGAAGCCCGTACAGCGACGCATACTGCATGCCATGAAGGAAATGGATGATGGCCGCTACAATAAAGTGGCGAATATCATCGGGCAGGCCATGCAATACCATCCGCATGGGGATGCCAGTATTGGTGATGCATTGGTGAATATGGGACAGAAAGACCTGCTGATCGATACGCAGGGTAACTGGGGCGATGTGCGCACAGGTGATGATGCTGCTGCACCCCGTTATATCGAAGCACGTTTGAGCAAGTTTGCCCTCGATGTGGCATTTAATAATAAGACCACTGAATGGGCACTCAGTTATGACGGACGCAAGAATGAACCCGTTACATTGCCCATGAAGTTTCCGTTGTTGCTGGCACATGGAGCAGATGGCATTGCGGTGGGCTTATCTACCAAGATATTGCCGCATAATTTTTGTGAGATCATTGATGCGGCCATCAAGCACCTGCGGGGAAAACGATTTGAATTGTTTCCTGATTTTCAGACGGGTGGTATGATAGATGTGGCGGAGTACAACCAGGGAAAACGCGGCGGTAAAGTAAAAGTAAGAGCCCATATTGAAGAGCAGGATAAGAAGACGTTGCTGATCAAAAGTGTGCCGTATGGAGTAACCACCACGCAAATGATGGAATCCATTGTAAAGGCCAACGACCAGGGAAAGATCAAGATCAAAAAGGTAACGGACAATACAGCGGCCGATGTGGAGATACAGGTGGACCTCGCACCGGGTATTTCACCGGATATTACAATCGATGCATTGTATAAATTCACCGATTGTGAAATATCTATTTCGCCAAATGCCTGTGTGATCGTGGAGCACAAGCCACAGTTTCTGAGTGTACAGGAATTGCTGCGGCTGTCGGTTGACAAGACCAAGGACCTGCTGGAAATGGAACTGAAGATCAGGCTGAATGAATTGCAGGAAAAATGGCATTATACTTCACTTGAAAAAATATTCTTTGAAGAAAAGATATACAAGGAACTGGAGAAAAAGCACGAGACCTGGGATAAAGTGATCGAAGCCATAGGTAAGGCCTTTGTACCCTTTACCAAACAATTGAAAAGGGAGATTACCCGCGAAGATATCGTGAAGCTGACGGAGAAACCGGTTCGCCGAATCTATCGACTGGATATTGATGAACTGAATGAGCAAATACGCGGACTGGAAGCCGAGATCAAACAGGTAAAATATGACCTGAACAACCTGGTGGATTTTGCAGTAGCGTATTATGAGAACCTGCTGAAGAAATATGGTAAAGGCAGGGAGCGCAAGACCGAGATCAAACAATTTGAAGTGATCGAGGCCAAACATGTGGCTATTGCCAATACCAAATTGTATGTGAACCGGGAAGAAGGTTTTATCGGAACCGGATTGAAGAAAGACGAATTATTGTTTGAATGCTCCGATCTCGATGATATTATCGTTTTTGCAAAGCGGGGTATCATGAAAGTGGTGAAAGTATCTGATAAGACCTTTATCGGAAAAGACATTTTGCATGCGGCTGTATTTCAGAAGAATGATGAGCGTACGACGTATAATATGATTTATTCCGATGGAAAAGGCGGTATGAGTTATGCCAAACGCTTTAATGTGACCGGCGTTACGAGGGATAAGGAATATGATCTCACTAAAGGGGATGATAAAAGTAAAGTGCATTATCTCAGTGTGAACCCGAATGGCGAAGCGGAAGTGGTTAAGATCGTGCTTACACCGGGATCTTCGGCAAGGATCAAGGAGTTTGATTTTTATTTTGAAGAACTCACCATCAAGGGGCGCAGCAGTATGGGTAACCAGGTAACCAAATACGCCATCAAATCGGTGAAGTTCAAAGAGGCGGGAAGGGCCACGCTCAGCGGAAAGAAATTATGGTTTGACGATAAGTTTGGCCGCCTGAGTACCGAAGAAAAGGGGCAATACCTCGGCATGTTTGAACCGGACGACCGTATATTGGTTATTTATAGTGATGGTAACTATGAAGTGACCGATCAGGAAATGACACAGAAGCTGGATCCGGAGAAAGTGCTGTTCATTACCAAATTCAATGCGGAGAAGGTCATTACGGCGGTGTATGTGGACAACGAGAAAAAGCAATACATGGCCAAGCGCTTCCGTATTGAGACGAGTACGTTGAAAACAAAATTCATGTTCATCAAAGAAGGCGATGGAAATTTTGTAGAGACCGTAACAGTCGATGAAGAACCCATACTGGCGATACAGCAGGGCAGGGGGGCGCAGATACGGAAAGCCAAGTTGAAAATTGCGAAGATTGCAGAAGTAACCGGCTACCGTACGGTGGGAAGTAAGATGGCCGATTACAGTAAGACCACGGAGATGGAATGGGTAAAACCAAAGACGGATGACAATCAACCGGAATTATTTGAATAACACGCTTAAATAATAACTATGCAGGATCATTGGGAAATGGCGGATGTGTATAAGGCCCTGCTCGCTGTTGCAGCAGGGATCATACTTGGGTTGGAGCGGGAAATGAAGGATAAAGTAGCGGGACTGAAAACCATTACAATTATTTGTCTGGGTGCTGCGCTGTTTGGCATACTTTCTTATAAAATCGGGGGTACTTCCAATCCCACAACGATTGCCGCCTATGTGGTAAGTGGAGTGGGTTTTATTGGAGCAGGAGCCATATTTAAAGATGGATTCACCATATCCGGTCTCACTACAGCGGGAATTATCTGGTTGGCAGCAGCCGTGGGATTGTCTATCGGGTTTGGGGAATATTATGTGGCGGCCACCTTTATTGCGGCTTCATTGATCATCATATTTGTAACGCCTTTTATCAATCGTCTGTCTGGTTCACGCAAACTTGCCCGACAGATATGGTTTATTTTGCCGGCAGCGCAGTTGGATCATAAAGAGCAGATACTGGCCGACATCCGGGCGGCAGATATCACTGTTGATGTACGCAAGCTTACGCTTAAGGAGGAGAAGATGGAAGTGGTGGTGGAAGTGGTGCTGATGGAAGAAAAAATAAAGTGGCTCCAGGAATATTTTGTATCCCGCAAAGATGTGATTGCGTTTACCTGCTAACGCTGAATCCCCATTAATTGGTCGATTTTGCCTTGATACTGTCTTTCTTCCGTTTGATGCGGATGCTTCCGTTTTTCTCCAGACTGCTCGAGAGGCGAAGGTCGAACCGGTTTACGCCATCGCTGATCACCACCAAAGCCGTGTTCGGTGGTATAAGGCCAAGGTTTTCGGCAAACATAGTCAGTTCATTGGTGGTGAGTGCTGAATCGAGCCTCAGGTTGATCTTAATGGATTTGTGAGTGAGCTTCTGATTATACATGATCAGTTGCTTATTGTAAAAAAGAGAAATTATATCCCCGTCTATTTCGCCATTATCATAAATGCTTACGAGCAGGGAATCTGATTCTACTTCGATCTCGTTGGTCACCACACTTTCGCGTTCTTCAAATTCTTTTTCGGTTACATAGTTCACCACTTTTTTGGGTTTCACCGTTTTAGCAACCAGCGTGTCTTCCAGTTGGGGTTTCCACACCTGATAAGTCTCTTTGAATTCACTGATGGCTCTCAATACGGAGTCTTTTTTGCTGATATCTGCATTAAGCCGCAGGTTGAAATTGATATCGGCGCATACATATTTATGATCCGGCAGGGCGATAAATGAGCCCACCAGATTGGAGCCGGTTTGTGCTACCCGCAATGTGGCACGCAAATTCATCTGGCAATCCACTTCAAAATTGTTGAGCGATCCGTAGTAGACCACCGGTACGTCATAGAGGTTGAGCTGGCGGGTGGTGGCGTTATAATTGCCTTTTACTTCTATACTGCGGTAAGTGTTTTTAAAATAATAATTCAGCAATCCCTTTACATATCCCTTTTCGGGTTGCAGCACCATTTCCACCAGGTAATTGTTGGCTGAATTCTTGGTTTTAACGTTGGCATTGCCATACCAGTAGCCGAATACGGATTGTGCGCCCGTATGCAGGGAGATGGACAGCAACAACCATAGAAGTATATGTTTCATAAAGCAGTAAGATCGGCAAAAATCGCTCCTTATCATGATCAAGTTTTACACAGTACGTGAATGAAATGGTAAAAGTTCAGGTAGCTTTCCGCAAAGGGAAAGCAATACGTTTGGTTCATACAAAGGAATGGAAAAGGGGACCTATCCCCGATCATTTTTCTTATTTGATATAGCGTTTCATTTCCCGCTCCACATCCCGTTGTTTGATGGATTCGCGTTTATCGTGTAGTTTTTTCCCTTTGGCCAGGCCGATCTCGATCTTGGCCAGCCGGTTGGTAAAAAAAATGCGGAGGGGTACCAGGGTATATCCTTTTTCTTTCAGTTTGGCCGCTATCTTTTTTATTTCTCTTTTTTGCAGCAGCAGTTTGCGGTCACGCAGCGGGTCATGGTTATTGACCGTGCCATGCGAATATTGGGCGATGTGCAGGGATTTGATCCATATCTCACCATCCTGCAGCAGGCAATAGCTGTCGTTGAAGCTGGCTTTGCCCGTGCGCAGCGATTTTACTTCGGTGCCCAGCAATATCATCCCAGCATCGTATTTGGCATCGATGTAATAATCGTGGTACACAGACCGGTTCTTTATTTCTATATCAGCGTTTGCCATGTTTGAATGAATGAGGTGCAAAGCTAAGCTTTCCTGCATGGATCAGCACTGTCTGCACACAAGATGATCTTTGCATCCCAGTTGTGCGGATAGCAAGAAACGATCATACCACCGATTTGATTTTTTAATTTTTAAACAACCCCAGCACGGTAGCCAGTTTATTCTTTAGTTCTTTCCGGGGCACAATGAAATCGAGGAATCCATGTTCGAGAATGAATTCACTGCGTTGGAATCCTTCCGGCAGGTCTTTTTTAATGGTTTCTTTGATAACCCGGGGGCCAGCGAAACCGATCAATGCTTCGGGCTCGGCAATATTCAGGTCGCCGAGCATACCAAAGGAAGCAGAGATACCACCAAATGTGGGGTCGGTGAGTAAAGATATATAGGGAAGTTTGGCATCGCTCAATTGGGAGAGTTTACCGCTGGTTTTGGCCAGTTGCATCAGGGAGAAGGCGCTTTCCATCATACGGGCCCCGCCGCTTTTGCTAATCACCATATAGGGTATCTTGTGTTCGATGGCATAATCCACAGCGCGTGAAAATTTTTCACCCATCACACTGCCCAATGATCCGCCGATGAATTCAAAATCCATACAGGCAATCACGATATCGTGTCCACCTACTTTGCCGGCCGCTACCCGCATGGAATCGGTAAGACTGGTCTTCGACCATATTTCTTCCAGCCTTTTTTTATAGGGCTTCAGGTCGGTAAATTCCAGGTAATCCTTACTGCGGATATTCTCAAATAGTTCGGTGAATTCGTTATTATCGAAGAGGATCTCGTAGTATTCGCTGCTGTTGATGCGGTGATGGAAGGTACACTTGGGGCATACAAATAAATGTTCCCGCAGTTCGGTAACGGTGCATATAAAATTGCAGCTCGGGCATTTTACCCATAAGCCTTCGGGGGTTTCCTTTTTCTCAGAGGTCTTGGTGTTGATGCCCTTTTTTATGCGTTTGAACCAGCTCGTTTTAGTTTCTTCTGTCTTGCCTTCTTCGCCTGCCAGGTTTGCGTCAAAATCTTCGATTTGTTTTGCCATAACCGTTTATTGAGGCTACAAATATAGGGGATTCGCTTTTTCTAAAAATACTGCGAATTCGGACATGGGATTAATTCCATGGCTTTTCATTAAATGGCTTCAATCTTTAATATCATCCCTATTTTCCGCAGGGCAGAAATCTGGAATCAATACTGGAGTCTGTGCTATTTAATGATATTGCCACTAATTGCCCCGGGTTTCAACCCGGGGGCAATTAGTGGCCATGGGTTGAAACCTATGGCTATTCATAAAATGGCTAGAATCTTTAACATCATCTCCATTTTCCGCAAGGCAGAAATCTTGAATCAATACTCGAGACTGTGCTATTTAATGATATTGCCACTAATTGCCCCGGGTTTAAACCCGGGGCAACAGAACTTGCTATCAATTCATAATTCTTAATTCTACATTCTTAATTATTCAAAGCTCCATTATCAATCCAGCAAATAATCGAACTTTTCTGGGCGCTGCTGAGGGATCCAGATTGGGGCATGCGTCCGGTAGATACAGCGGAGCGGATGTTGGAAGCGGCAGCAGAGATCTCTGCATAGCTGGTAAGCGCACCCGGGCCATTGGTGCTCCCGGTAGCATGGCAACCGGATATAGCACAACTGGATTGGATGATCGGGCTTACATCCGCCGCAAAAGCTTTATTGGTTACGGTAGCGCAATTAACGGTGAAGGGCGTAGAGCCGCCGGAGCCACCATCTTTGCTGCAGGATGCGGCGATCAATACTAAACCCGAAATGCCAAAAATAATCAGTGCCTTTTTCATAAGTATTTTTAAGAGGTGTTGAGTGTAATGTTTCGTATAACGAATATAATGTATTCAAGGTTGCTTTCGGGGGGTGGCGTTCACAAAAATGGGTTTGTGACAAACAACATACAAATTGAAACCCCTACCAAACAGCATAGGGAAGATGGACCATGCATCCTGGTATGGGTTTAATGTTCAAATACAGAAACAGTACGATCATTAAATGATTTCGGCCACATGCCGGTGTATATTCCGGGCCAGCGTATCGGTGGGCACATCATTTTGATCGCCGCCGAATGGATCTTCAATTTCTTCGGCAATGAGTTCGAGGCTGCCCAATACGTACAAAATAAATGCCACAACGGGTACTACATAAAAGCCCAATTGAAATACATAGCCCCAGGGCAATGTCATGATGTAGAAAAAGATAAATTTTTTGATAAACACACTGTACGAAAAGGGGATGGGTGTGTTTTTGATCCGCTCGCAGGCGCCGCAGATATCGGTAAAGGATTGCAGTTCGGCATTGATATATAATAACTGTTCGCCGGTGATAATGCCTTCGCGGCACAAAAGCTGTACATGGTGATACATCAGTTTGGCGATCTGGTTGGGAACATGTTTATCATAGTCGATGGGGCGAAACAGGTGTTTGTGTTCATCCTCTTCAAACAGTTCGATACGGGTTTGCTCTTTATGCAGATGATTGTGGAGGGCGTATGCATAAGCCGGAATGATCTTGCGGAAGAATGTGCGGTGGGCCTTTTCCGATTCGGGCAAAATCGCATCCAGCTTCAGGGCGAGGTTGCGGCTGTTATTCACCAGGCTGCCCCAGAGTTTGCGCCCTTCCCACCAGCGGTCGTAGGCGGTATTGGTACGAAACACGAGCAGCATGGAGATGGCGAAACCCAGCAGCGTATGCATCACCGGTATGTTGCGCACAAAACTGGCGGGCGGGAGTTTCCAGTAATACATTTCCAGCCAACTGATTATGCCGGCATAGATAGAAACGCCGATGAGCAGTGGAAACAATTGCCGGAACGTATCGGCCTTATGAAAACGGAAGATGAACGTGAACCAGTCTTTCGGATTGTAAGAAATCATGTATAAAATTAAGAATTTAGAATAAAGAATTATGAATGAACAGCCGGAGGAATTAAAAAAGTAGAATGAGGAATTATGAATGAAACACACCACGACCAAAAATAGTCCGCGATGATGCCAATCTAAAACCTAAAATCGAAATCTTGCCTACCGGCAGGCAGGTCTAAAATATAAATGGCCATGCACATCGTACACCGTACACCGTACATCGTACATTAGAAAGCCCCCGTTGATAAACGAGGGCTTTCTCTTCAACGAAAATTTAATTTAAGCAACCGAGATCTCCTTATCAAGATACACCTCCTGAATCGCATTCAAAATCTCTACACCTTCCTTCATCGGGCGCTGAAAGGCTTTACGACCGGAGATAAGGCCCATACCGCCTGCGCGCTTATTGATAACGGCAGTGGTAACGGCTTCGGCCATATCACTGGCACCGGAAGAAGCACCGCCGGAGTTGATCAGCCCTGCGCGCCCCATATAGCAATTGGCTACCTGGTAGCGGCAGAGATCGATGGGGTGATCGGTGGTGAGTTCTTCATAAATGCGTTTATCATTTTTGCCGTAGGCAGACTCTTTGGTATTGAGGGCCAGGTAGCCGCCATTGTTTTCCGGAAGTTTTTGTTTGATGATATCGGCTTCGATGGTAACGCCGAGATGATTGGCCTGACCGGTAAGGTCGGCAGATACATGGAAGTCTTTTTCTTTTGTTTTGAAAGCCGGGTTGCGCAGGTAGCACCAGAGAATGGTGGCCATGCCCAGTTCATGTGCCATTTCAAAAGCTTTGGTTACTTCCTGAATCTGGCGGGTGGATTCATCGCTGCCGAAGTAGATGGTGGCACCCACGGCGGCGGCGCCGAGGTTCCAACTGGCTTTGATGGAAGCAAACATCACCTGGTCGAATTTATTGGGATAGGTGAGGAATTCGTTGTGATTGATTTTTACGATGAACGGGATCTTATGTGCATACTTGCGGGCCATCATACCCAATCCGCCATAAGTGGTGGCTACAGCATTGCAGCCGCCTTCGATAGCGAGTTGGATTATATTTTCGGGATCGAAGTAGATGGGGTTTTTGGCAAAGGAGGCTCCTGCACTGTGTTCGATGCCCTGATCTACGGGCAGTATCGACAGGTAGCCGGTATTGGCGAGGCGGCCGGTGCCATACATGGCTTGCAGGTTGCGCAGTACTTGTGGGTTGCGGTCGCTGGCCTGAAAGATGCGGTCTATAAAATCGGGACCGGGCAGGTGCAACTGGTCTTTAGAAATGGTTTTCGACTGGTGACCGAGCAGGTAGTCGGCCTTATCGCCGAGCAGATCGGTAATTTTTGTTGTAGGCATAGCAAAATATTATATGAGTGTAATTTAGCTAACGAGTGTTAGCTTGCAAAGATAGGAGATTATATGATAGATGATAGTGACATAGATGAAAGTGCTTTTTTATTGCTTTGCGTGTTCTTTTTTGTCTTTGCGTGAAGTGAATAATGTGAAGATGTGGAGATGGGCTTTCATATTCTTTTGCGTGCCATTTGCCGTCTTTGCGAGAAAAAAAGGCCCTTATGCGCCGGAAGTGTTGCCATTGCACAAGAGCCGTTCTTTTATATAGCCACCAAGGCTGTTCGGGTAATAATTTTCTTTATTTCATTAGGATGGCCGGCCATTAGTCCTCATTGGCGCGGAGCAGGCGGGCATAGAAGCCGAAGCGCTTTTCCAGTTGCAGGAAACTGTGTTTGAGTTCATAATCCACATCAGTAAAGCGGATGAGGGAAAAAGCTGCTTCGCTGGTGGCGATCAGTTCATCGAGCAGGTTCAGTTCGCGGTTGCCATCCTGCAGGGCTTTCATGATCTGTTCGGGTGTGGGTTTTTTAATACACATAGTAAGGTTTTTAAAATGGCAGAAAAAAAATACGGTCCTGCCTGTCCCGTTGCATTACACCAGGTCGTGGCAGCAAGCCCATTACAAGCTTGCACGGGGGTGCAGAACCGTATTTATCGGTTCAAAGTTGCAGGCAAAAAAATGCCTGCAACTATTGAGTGGCAGGTAGCCACCACGACCCAAATGTAATGCGCGATAAAAGTATAGAAAGAAATGATTCAACAGTAAAAACTAAGTAGGCTAATTGACGAACAGGCGGATTGTAGGGACGAAAATACCCTGTTTTTGGTATTGTGGGGGTGGAGGGAGGGGTGTATGTTGTTAGCCGAAATTATTATTTGGTTTTCTGAATTCTATTTCTCGATTTAAATATTAACAAATTTAATTGCACATTTAGATTTTTTTTAGCCCAAAAGTATAATTTCAAATTATTGAAGAAAAAAAATTAAATTTAGTTTATTGTAAAACTTTGGTATTTTATTTTTTTAAATTATGCAGCTAAAGAAAGTATCTATTCGAAATTTCAGATCAATACAGGAAAGTGAAGTGTTTTTTTCATCAAATTGTATTATTCTATTAGGGAAAAATGAGGCCGGAAAAAGTAATATCTTAAAAGCTATTGCGGCTGTTTTCGGTGAGTATTCAACTTCAGACAAAGACAAAAGAAAAAAAATTGAAAATGAAAAGATTGAAGATTATTTTGTTAGAGCAGAATTAAATTTATCCGAAGAAGAGCTAAAAATAGTAGAAGATAGGTTTTTATCTCAATACTCTGGAACAGATAAAATTATTTTCCATAGTGATCGTAAGTTGTCTGATTTCATTAAGTGGCAATTTCAAGAATTCCTAATTAAATTAAATATCCCTAATGATAGTAGTCCCAGTTGTTATTATTGGAAAAAAAATTCTCCTGGATTTGTATTGAAAAAAAAATTATTCATTTCAAGTATTACTATTTCAGAAACCGGCACAACAGAGTTTAATTTAACCGTAGAGCTTTTCAAAATCGTCAGACAATTGTATTTGGAGAACCCAATTAAGTGTCATTATTGGCAGTATAGCAGTGATTTTCTTCTTCCATCAAGCATAAGTATTGCAGATTTTATGATGTATCCAGAAAATTATCCCGCTTTGGAAAACATATTTGTGCTTTGCAATAGAGAAAATATCAGAGAGGAATTCGAGAATGCGTTGTTAGAAGACGGAGATTATTATAATTTATTAGAACAAGTATCAAAAAAAGTAACTCAAGTATTTCAAAAGATTTGGAAAGATTTTAAGGGAACTTCGATTCAATTACTTCCGGATGGAGAAGAAATACATATTAAAGTAGTTGACAAGGCTAAGTATTCTTTTGAAGACAGGAGTGATGGATTTAAAAAGTTTATTAGTATACTGGTAATGTTATCTACAAAGTCTAGGTCTAAACAATTTTTGAGTAACGATATAATTTTAATAGATGAGCCTGATCAAAGTTTGTATCCGACAAGCGCTCAATATCTTCGTGATGAACTTATTGAAATTGGCAAATCTGCCAAGATAGTATACAGCACACACTCTCAATATATGATTGATCCCAATTGTATCGAAAGGCATTTAATCATCGAGAAGAAAGACGATATTACAACAATAAATAAGCCAGATTTCAATTCTCCATATACTACTGATGAATTATTAAAAAGGGCAATTGGTTCAAGCATCTTTGAATGTTTAAAGCCTAAGAATATTATATTTGAAGGGTATTTAGATAAAAAACTATTTGAAAAATATTGCCAATTTCACAGTATTGGTTCGGAAATTAATGATTATGGCTTAGTGTATTTAGGAGGAATTTCTGGTGTTGACACATTAGTGCAAATACTCCTTCTTGCAAATAAGAAATTTATTATTGTTACAGATTCAGATGAGCCTTCGAAAAAAAAGCGTAAGATTTTTGAACAGACATTTCAAGATGTAAAAAATAGCTGGTTAGCATATGCGGATATTGTTTCTGAGGTTCAAACAATGGAGGATTTTTTTGACTCCGATTATATAGAGTCTACATTACACAATAATATAAATCCTGATTATAATTACATAAAAAACAAAAGCGCAATTTTTAATATAGAAAATTCAGTCGGTGGCGATAAGTTGAAAAAACAAAATATCAAAAATCTTCTCATGAATAATTGCAATAAAGAAAATGTTCAAAACAAGTATAGGGTATTTATTGAGAAACTGAAGGAAACCCTTAAGTCAATTTAATGAGTCTGAATAATTTTTCCGAAAAGCAGATATTCCTCTAGTAAGCCCCTGCCAAGTTAGATCAACTTTATAAATTCCGATCAAACGATTTATACCAAGTACGCCATTTAATTTAACCTCAGATTCATTAAAATTATCCTTATTGGCTGACAGGTTGAGCAGCAGTTAGGTCTAAAGAATAACATTATACAAACTCCGCATTAAGGCCGGTTCTCTGCAATAAATTGAAACATGAGATCCCTGCTAATTAAAACATTACTCAATCAGCTTACAGCCTCATGTGCAACAAAGCATAAAAAATCTGTTCCAACAAATAGTAAGTTTGACACATTGCCAATTCCGGCTGACAGCTCCACTTTTTATTTTGATACAAAAAATAGCGGTGCATTCAGGAAAATAGGAGAGTATATGTTTTCAATTTCACAGATTCGAAATGAAATCACAGTTAAAAATAACGGTGATTATTAGACCTGGCAGGCAAATAAGGGTATAATCATCATGGCTTATAAAATACCTCTGCTGCTGATCAATATTTTCTTTCCTCAGCTCTTTGTTTGTCCCCCGTTCATGCATATTTGTCAGTCTTATTCCAATATTTTCCTCCCTTTTTCCTTTCGGAACGTCCCTTCGCCGGATTGGAATAAGCGTATCAGCCATCGGAATGGCAATGTTGTAAATAAATACGGGCCTCTCTTGTAATTTATCGAATCTGTTATCTTTCGGAGCGACCCTGTTTTTTGGTGTAGCCACGGTGTGTTGCAGCGTAGCGGGTGAATCTTATTTTGCAGCTACGCTGTTAGCTTTCGTAGCGCGACTGTATGGTTTCGTAACGGGTGTTACGCATTTTGTAATCAGCCTGTTGTTGGGCGTGGCCGCCCTGTTTACTTTCCTGGCCATGCTGTTAAGTTTTGTAACGGGGCAAAAAAAGGCGCAACTACCTCATAATCAAGCCTGGTGTTTTTACAATTGACTTTATGGCAGTAAAAAGTCAGCAATAGACCCTAAAATTGGGGTACAATTGTCAATAATAGTAAAGATGGTTTTGAAGTGTTATCAGCCGCGAGCTGGCCGAACAAAAATTCTTAAGTTTGAAGCAGTAAACTTACAAACCGGGTATACCGGTTATTTTGAATGATGAAATGTACAGCCATGTTAAAACCGCTCTTCTTTTTTCTGATCTGCTTCTCCGTATGCAACAGTTTTTGTCAGCCCCTTACAGCACAGCAACTCCGTTTTCACCCGGCAGACAGCCTCGCATACCAGATCATAATCGATGGAGGCAGTTTTAAAATGGATATTAAAGTAGCAGGGGCCTTTCAGTATAAGAACGATAGTATAAAGGCCGACTGGCTTATTCAGAAGATTCAGTATAAAGATGGATCGAAGGATGAAGCTGCATACAACCGGGATTTGCAGCACGCTTCCGGTACCCATCAGGAAATGTGGATGAATAACCGGGGAAAAATATTGTCGAACAGCCACACACAAAAACTGATTAATACCGATCTGCTGGTGGCCGAATTTCCGGAAGGCGAAATAAAATTGAATGATACCTGGCAGGTGAAGCGCTCTGCCAAACCGGATATCATCTTCGATAGCTTACAGGTATATTATACCTGTAAGGAGATCACTGCTACACATACCAAACTGGCTGTAAAAATGATCTTCCTTCAGTCTCCGGTGAATAAGACTCCGGATGTGAATTTTACCAAACAATTCGAAGGCTACTACCTCGTTGATAATAAAACCGGAACGGTAGTGGAGGCCGATCTGAAGATATCCGGGTTTAATGGGATTTCACGTATGTCAGGCGGAATATCGATCCGGCGGTTGGCGAATTGAGGGGAACATCAAGACTATTTTCTGCAGCATCGATCAAATCTTCCAACTTTTGTAACTTTATCCCAGGCAAATACCGGTTCCCGATTTTATCCGGCCCATTTCTCCACCTACAACTTATCTATGAAATTGATATTCGTCATTCTTTGTTTTCTTTCTGTAACGACCTACGGCCAAACAATCAGGTTCAGGGATTATAAAAAAGGCGAGCAATTTACTTACCGCCTTACCACCGATGTATACCGGAATGATAAATTCACCAGCCAGTCCGTATCTGTTTCCCATCATGTGGTGGTAAAAACCGGTCGCTTTTTTTCAGAAAAGGTGAACTGGCTCAATAAAATGATCATCTCCGGAAAGGATACCGTGCGCCTGGACAGTATTGCTCAGCAAATAGAACCCTATAACATATCACTTTCTCCCAAGGGGAAAGTACTGCTCCCGAAGCTCACCGTTCCTGCCATGACAGGGGAGATCACTGATTTAAATACCTTTTATGTAGCAATAGCCCCTGCATTAAACGCGCAACAATTGACTGCGCAAACACCTGTGTTTATGAATGAAAAGCTACGAAAGGGAAACTTTGCAGACAGTATCGAAGTTTTGTATGGCACAGATTGTTTACAGGTCACACAAAAACTGATTGAACGTAACAAAGAATATGTGGTGGTGGAAACTGATTTTTCTCCACCTCCTTCTCTTTGCATAACCCCGCTGATGGATACCGTGGGTAAGAAAACATTTGAAAAGTTCAATAATATCCAGTTTATACGAGAAGGGGACGGCAATAAAGTGAATGTGTTTTGGGGCGTTGAGTCGTTTAAAATAACAACAAAAGTAAATAACACTACCGGGCAAATACTGGAGGCTACCATGACGAATTTGCTCAACCTGCGAATGCGATATGGGTCTTCATCAGATATGAAAACGTATACGGTTGAAATTACTGTGACTATTAAGATGGTTTTAAAAATTGAATTAGTGAATTAAAATGTTTGAATGAATTTTGTCAGAACAATTAAAAGTGCTTTTTCGTATTTAAATTTTACAAAAAAAGAATTTAAATTGAATTAAAACCCAATGGCAAAAAGTCCCTTTCAGGATACGTTAGACAGATTGAAAAAGTTGATGTACGGGTACAATTATCAAATTTCCCTTGAAATCGATCTGATTGAAAAATGTAACACGCTGGAGGATGTGTATGCCGAACTAAAAACGATTTATAAAGATATACGCCCCGGAGAGTACGAACAAATTAGCTATACCGAAGCAGCATTTTGGGAAGAAATTAATTCCGGCCTGGACTTTCGGGGAGACCCTACTGCAGGGTTAATATTGTCCCCTGAAAAAGAAAAAAGACTTAAAGAAGAACAGGTAAAATACAAATCCTTAATTAAACAGTTTATCACAGAAAAGACAAAAATCTACTATTATCCTGGGAAAACAGGTATCCCTTTTTACGTGGTCTATTGGGGCTATGCCTTTATTTTGCTGAACGAGGGTATGCCTTCACTATTTATTTATGGTGCCGCATCTGATTAAACGATGATATGTCTAAGATTGGATTTACTGTTATAAAAGCATTTTGAGTCAGGATAGTTAACTTATATTCCGGGGGCTTTGAGTTGATTCGGAACTTCATTACTGGTTCAAGGGGTTTATCAAAATTATTACCTTTTCCCCTGTTAATTACCGCCAACATTCTTTAAATTGTTTCGCTATCTTAAAGCACCAAACTATTTACAATGCCTTCATCCACCATCAAACACGTATTCGTCCTCATGCTCGAAAACCGCTCTTTCGATCTTATGTTGGGCGGACTGCACCCGGAAAAAATGACCGGCAGCAATACCTATCAGGGTGCCGTATATAATCAATCCACACCGGCACCTGTGTCCATGACTACCGACCCCAGTCATGAACTGACGGATGTGCTGATGCAACTCACCAATCCAGCTTTGCCCGATCCGCCTGCTGTGCCCCCGATTAATGCACCATTGGGACCCTACCCACGACAGGATTTTCCAAACGATTTTCCAAACGGCACTGCCTTTGTCGCCAATTATGTACTCAATACCGATGAGGATAATCCACATCCACCCACTGCTGATCATTATGGAGATATTATGAAGTTCTTTTCATCGGATCAGTTGCCCGTTACGCATACCCTTGCCCGTGAGTTTGCCTATTGCGATCGTTGGTTTTCTTCCATACCTGGTCCCACCTGGCCCAACCGCTTTTTTCTGCACAATGCCTCTTCCAACGGGATGGACTGCAGCCCCACTATGAAGCAGATCACAACCTGGCAGATACCGGGTCATGGTTTTCAGGCTCCCAAAAGATCCATCTTTCAGCACTTCGATGATGCAGGATTGAAATACAGAATTTACAATGATTGCGATGCTACGTGGAATCCACTTTCTTCCAGTTTCTGTGCCAGTGATTTTGCAGATGATCCGTCAAAAGGTGATGGCGCATTGGGCCTGGGTTGGATTCCGCAGGTGGGCTCCTTAACCGGTATCGGCCTCGATTCCTGGTATGGGATCAAAGAATATTTTCCAAAAGACCTTAATAAGCCTTACGAATATCAATACACATTTATCGAGCCCCACTATGGAAATCTCCGGGTAGATACCTATGTAGGAGGCTCATCCCAGCACCCGATGGATGATGTATACGGGGGAGAAGCACTGTTGAAATTTGTATACGAGACGATCCGCAATTCCCCTTTATGGGAAGATAGCCTCCTCTTTGTAATCTATGATGAACACGGTGGATTTTATGATTCCGTACCGCCACCTCCAGCCGTAATGCCCGCAGATGGCAGTCCGGTCTATGGCGAAAAAGATTCATTGAGCAAATACGGTTTTCTATTTGATAACCTGGGTGTACGCATACCTGCCTTGCTGATATCACCATTTATTCCTAAAGGAACGGTGGACAGTACCCAATACGATCATTCTTCGGTGATCGCCACACTCAGCAAATTATTCGGCACCGATCAACATTCTCTTCAACTCACCGAACGCGATAAACATGCTAACAATGTGCTGGCAAATCTATCTTTGTCAACCGCAAGAACAGATTGCCCCACCAATCTGCCTGACCCTGTATCCGGTAATGCATCTCTCGCTAAAAGGCCCACGCTTACACCCGAACAACTCGCAGCAAAAGAACAGGAATTGCTACCGGAGTCCGGCAACCTGATCGGTGCGATGGGCATACTGCATAAAATTCACCTGGAACTTATAGGCCATGATACAAAAGCATTAACCGCTATTCAATCTCAGTTCAATGCTATTAAGACCAGAGGCGATCTGAAATCGTACGTACAAGAGGTGGTGGAGATGATTGCAGCAAAGAAGAGGGGCGGGGGGAGTGAAAAGTGAATAGTGAAAAGTGAATGGTTGTTTTCATGCCGAAATGCAGGCAACATCTACATAGGCCATATCCACTAACTTGGTTTCTGCAGAAAAATTGCAGAATGCAGCATACTGTTGCCATGCCTTTCGGCAGGTAAACTGCGTCTTGCGTGCTGATTAGAGCAGCGCAAAAAGTTTTTGCCAACTTACTATCTGCTCGCAACACCAACAAAGGCGGAAAAAATTTGGCCGGATTTTCTTTATTTTTATTGTTGATTTGAAAATTTACATTCATGAAGTTGTTGACAACAGTATTTTTTGCGGTTATATCTTTTCATATTCAAGCACAAGTAATACCAAAGGTTTCTCCAGATTCAATTGCGATCAAAATGTTTCCTATTTATTTTGAAGCATTCAAATCTGGTGTGTTTGATAAATCCCCTGATATAAGCTGGCAAAAATTAAAAACAGTTGAACATGCTTCTGTTTCCTTTAAGATTCCTTCAGCTTGGATCGAACTTGGTGCATTAGGAAATATTGTTGAAATGGCTTTTGATGCATCTGGTTTGTATTTTCCGGAGCAATATAATAGCCGGCCTTTGTTAACTGGATTATTTCTGCTCAACTGGCCAGGCAAGACACTTGACGAAGTAAAAGATTCAGTATTGGCAAACTACCGCAACAATCCTGACAGAGTTTTTGAAGAAAATTATAAGGACTCAGTTTATACATACAAATTAGCAGGAAACACAAATGCGTATATACTGCATACGCGTTTTTATAGAAAAACACCGCAGTTAAACCAGAGCCGGTTTGATCTTGTTTTTTTTTCAGAAAAGCTTAAAAGAGGTTACTCTTTGATGATCTCAATTCAATACAATGACCCAACTTATAAATTTGAACAAGATAATTTTCTTAATTTATTTGCTGCCAAAATTTTTGAACAGGTGGAAGTCAAAAAAAATGATTAAGTTTCGAACTGGGTCTTAAAGTGACGCACATTACCATCCAACCATGAGCTCCATCATCCGCATATTCGCCATTTTTGCCTACCTGTTTATCTTTTTACAGGGGTCGCTGGTAGCTGTGCCAATGGGATTATTGCTGGTAGTGGGCATTTTTACCGCTGAGCCCCTCATGATGCTCTTCCTGGGCCTGGCCGATTTTGCCCTGCTGGTGCTCCTCTTTATTCCTCAAAAGAAGGGGGGAGGATGGAAAATGGCGATCGAATTACTGTTATTCCTGCTGCTCCTGCTTCCCCTGATCTACCTGCTGATGACTTTCTCGATTACAGGTTTTAATAATGTGCTGTTTATGGTACCTCTTACCATTTTTGTAGTACTTTATTTCTGGTCGGTGCTGCTGGATTACCGTATGCATCGAAAAGCGAAATTGGCCGGCGCCAATATTATCGATGAATTTGCTGAAACTTCGCAAGCAGATACATCCACCACAGCGTGATTATTGGCATTCCTTCACCACACGATAAACAGGCATACTTCAACAACAATTCGCTTCATGGTATAAATTTAAACTGAATGATCCGCATCGAACGAACCCATTCATCCGATATCCATTTTATCCAACTCACCACCCGATTAGACAAGGAATTGAAAACGCTATATGGCTCCAGCCAGGAAGAATTTGATCAATACAATGTGATGACCGAATTGAACACGGTGGTAATAGCCTATATTGGTGATCAGCCGGTGGGCTGTGGCTGTTTTAAACCCGTGGATGCCCACACCGCTGAAGTAAAACGGATGTATGTGGATAGCAAGTTAAGGGGCAGGGGAGTGGGTGCAGCTATCTTATTAGCACTGGAAAACTGGGCCCGCGACTCCGGCTTTCATTCATTTATACTTGAAACGGGTACCATTCAAACCGAAGCCATCCGACTCTATGAGAAACACAGGTACCAGGTCATCCCGAATTTCGAACCTTATATCGGCAATGAGTTGAGTATTTGTTTTGGTAAAAAGCTGGTGTAAAATAGTTTTCTTGCCTATATAATCTGACATTGCTTTGACGATAAATAATATTAACAGGGAAATGACACGACATCAAAATCCAGGATTCTTCATGTTAATTACAGACTATTCAATGACAGATGGGGATTCCGATTTACAAAAGGGTTCAGGTATTCTATGCCATACTTTCAAGGATTGAGCAGATATGAATGAGTTTAATCAGTCTTCCAAACAGATGGGAAGAACATTTTGACTGTCGCACGTTGTTTACAGGCTTTTTTGTACATTTAGATTGCTACACATTCTTCTGTTTAATAGTAATTCAAACCAACTGATTCATCTTGCAAAATAACATCAAGTTCCTGCTGCTTTCCCTCCTTGCTGTTGTATTCACGTTTATAATACATGAGTTTACACACTGGATAACAGGGGAGGGGCTGGGATATGCTATGCAGATGACGTTGAACAAAGCGTATCCACTGGAAGGGTTTTATCGAAAAGAATGGCATTACACGCTCATAAGTGCCACCGGACCGTTCGTGACTCTTCTTCAATCTGCGGTTATTTACCTCCTGATCCGCAGGACCCATTCTCAATTATTATTTCCCTTCCTGTTTTCTTCATTTTACCTTGAATTGTTATCAGGTATTATGAATATACGTCATGCAAATGACCTCGGACGGATCAGTGCTTCCTTTCAGTTGGGTGTATTCACACTGCCTTTGCTTGTTGTAAGTTTGCATTTATTTTTTTTGTATAAAAGTATCAGAGAGGAAAAGTATTCACGCCCTTTTTTACTCCGCACAGTAATTTCTGTATTGCTTTTTTCATCTATCTGGATATTAGCTAATAATGCATTTCATATTGTGCTGCTATAACCTTCACCTCTTACAGCAAAGGAGTTGAGCATACAATTGTATAAGATAAACTGTAAGGGTAACATACTGTACAAAATCCCCTTTAACTTTTCATACTGCTCTAACGAACGTATTCAGTTATTGAAGTGATTTAGCAGATCATGTGGGAAGTACTGCATTATGCTTATGTGAAATAAGTAATAGTCTATACCTGCTACTAAGCAGTATCCTCCGTATAATGCTTTTTCATGTGTTTTGTTCCGAAATATACCACGAAATGAGTATTGTATCCGTTTGCAATAAGTGTACATTCGTTCAGACACAACAACAAATGTGATAGTTATGGCAAATCAATCAACTCAAAAAAGGCTTGCATTTTCCTTCGCAGGGATAACTTCGGGTATCTGTGCGATTGGCCTGCTGCTATTTTTTACCAGCTTTACTATCCGTACCGATGGTGATTCAATCTATGGAAAGATCACAGAAGTAAAAAGCCCCACCCAGATGCAGTTCTCCTATGATTCGGGATCTTATAATATCCGGTTGGTGGGCCTCATTATACCTGACAAAAGCAGAGTGGCTTCCACAAAGTTTGTAAAAGAACTGGTTTTACAAACGAATTGCCGCATCAGACTGGAAGGCCGTACCAAAGACAATGAATTATTGGTTCGGCTTTATACGGATGATCCTGATAAAGGCATAAAAGAAGTGGCTATCGAGCTATTGCGGGCTGGCCTTGCTCAACGAGACAAAAACTTCGACTTCAAATACGGCGAAATGGAATCCGCCCAACTTGAAGCCAGGCGTGCGAAGCTTGGCATTTGGAACACTCAAAAATAACCATCATGCATACCAACACTGATGTACTCCGCTTCCTGATAAAGGCAGCGGCACTAACCGCCTGTTCACTTGTTTTTAGTTTACAACCGGCCCGAACACAAATCAATTCGGGTACCGATGTGAATACTTCGAAACTTGCGAACTACCAGAATGAATGTTCGATCATTAAGAACCCCACCAACAAACTACAACTTTTCTGTGCATGCAATAATTCCGGCCCCGGTCTCTATGCATCCCGCAGTACAGATGGTGGTGCCACCTGGACCTATCCAGACCCTGCAGACCGAACCATCGCTGATGGTGATGCTGGCCAGGGTCCTGCGGCCTGTTGCGACCCCACACTTGCATGGGATGAATTTGGCAATCTCTTTCTTTCCTATATTGACGCGTCAGCCTCCAATATCATTGTACTGCAAAGTATAGATGGTGGTGCTACCTTCACCACACTGGCCACGTTTGGACCTGCGAGCGTGGATCAGCCCACAATCGCTGCTGCTGCTGGTTCAGTATGGGTGGTATGGAACCAAAGCAACCAAATGGTAGCCAGAGGTGCTCTTGTAACCGGTCTGGGTATGGTAGGTGCTTTTAATCCCTTGCAAACAATACCGGGAACAAACGGCTGCAGTTATGGTGATATTGCGATCGCGCCGAGCGGTGCTGTATGTCAGGTTTGTCAAACGCCTACGGGAGGCGAGGGGCCTGTATCCATTCGGGTGAATACAGATGCTGATGGTTTGGGCCCCGGTAATTTTGGTGCATCCGTGGTGGCCACTACCAGCAATGTGGGTGGTTTCGATTTTATTCCTGCACAAAATGTGCGCTCCATAGATGCCGAAGCAGGCCTTGCGTATGATCGTTTTAATATGAGCCCGCATTTCGGACGTTTATACTTAGTGTATACAGATGAATTGATCAATGAAAGTGATAATACCAATATTATTGTACGTTTCTCCGATGATAATGGTGGCACATGGAGCGCTCCCGTACAGGTAAATGATGATCCGGGTACACGCAGCCAGTTTTTACCACGGATCGCATCGAATCCGCTCTCCGGAAATATTGCCGTTACCTGGTTTGATTCCCGCAACTCACCCGGTAATAACACCATGCAGGTATTTGCCACAATGGCTACCCCCACGGGTGCAACACCCACTTTTTTTGTGAATCAACCAGTCAGTGATGGTACATCTACCGGTACGGGCGGATCACCTCCCGCAGCTGGTACGGTGGACATACAATATGGTGATTACGCAGGAATGACTTATTTCCAGGGAGTATTGCATCCGGTATGGCCGGATAATTCAAACAGCACGATGGACAATCCGGATGCAGCAAGATATGATGCATATACTGACCGTGTAAACGGTGGAATGGCTGCCAATGAAGGCGATCCGCATATCACAACAATTGATGGTATCTATTACGATTTTCAGGGGGCAGGAGAATTTATAGCCCTGCAGGGAGATGGTCTTGTAGTACAAACAAGGCAAACTCCAATAGCCACCAGCTTCACCATTGCGAATGCATACACCGGATTGAATACCTGTGTAAGCCTTAACACGGCCGTTGCTGCCCGGGTGGGTAAACACCGTGTTACATATCAGCCCAATATTAATGGTAATCCCGATCCGAATGGAATGCAACTACGAATTGATGGTGTGCTCACCACTTTGGGCGCAAGTGGTATTGATCTCGGTGATGGAGGCAGGGTAGTAAAATCTGGTGTTGGCGGTGGTATTGAAATAGTTTTTCCCAATGGCACTAACCTTATCGTTACACCGGGCTGGTGGGCATCTCAAAGTAAATGGTACCTCAATGTAAATGCATACCATACCACAGCCTCCGAAGGCATTATGGGTATTCGTTCCACCTGGCTGCCGGCATTGCCTGATGGATCTTCATTGGGTTCCAAACCCGCTGACCCCCACGACCGCTATAACGCAGTGTACAAAAAATTTGCTGATGCATGGCGCGTTACAGATGCCACCAGTCTGTTTGATTATGCACCGGGTACATCCACGGCAACGTTTAGCATCAGTAGCTGGCCAATGGAAAATCCCCCCTGTGAATTACCAGAAACAAAACCTGTTAAACCCCTTCCGATTAAAGAAGCAAAATTATATTGTGCAGCGGTAACCGGTAAAACACGCAATCAAAGCTGTGTATTCGATGTGGCGGTAACGGGTGACCCCGGGTTTGCAAAAACCTATCTGCTCACACAAAGATTGGAAGCTGGGGCTACCAACACAGAAGTATTTGCGGAGCCGCCAATTAAACGTCAGCTTAATTCGGTTAAACTTACAGCAAGGGTAGCACGCAAGGCCGCTATGACAGGCAGTAAAGAGTTACCTGCAGGTACAGTACAATTTATTGTGGACGGTGAAAAATATGGTAACCTCGTGCCGCTCAGTAAAAATGGCGAGGCGCAGTTGATGCTTACTAAACTCAGTACCGGTAAGCACAGGGTAACTGCCCAATATTTTCCGGCAAAGGGAACCGTTTATTTATCCAGTATCAGCAGTGAAGTAAATTATACGGTGAACTGATTTATCCTGGCTTTATTACTGGCGCGTATTTGTAATCGCCGGGTATCGTAAAATAAGTTGAAGCGAAAATGAATTGTATTCCGTATCGGATTACTTAACCCTGATCATATAGCATCATGTCACACACCGGTCTGTAATGAATTGTATCATTACAGACCGTTTTTTTATATGCACGTTTGAAAATGACTGTGACAATTCTTACCTCGTATTTTCTAATCCAATTCTAGTCAGCTCAACATATTCAATTTTAACTGTACATGGCAAAAAGACGGGTTTCTTTGGAATCTTTCATCTCTGTAAAATCAATAGTATTGCCGGAAGTATTGATTGCATGCTGTTGCCTTGTAGTGTTGAAATGTCGGATTACACAGTATTGATCGACATAGCTGAAAACGATATAGGTTTTCGGAAACGATTTGCCAATCAGTCAATACTTATACAGACAGAGAAACTCAGCAATGGCAGTGGATTTCGCCGTGTAACATGATTATTACCAGCTTTTTTTTGACAGACCATTCCACTGAACTACATTTATGTAACACAATTATTTTACCGATTCAAACCCAGTCAACTGCCATATTTATGCGTTCAATCCTTTTTTTTCTTGCATTTACTTTTATAACCTTCAATAGTTTTGCACAAACCGCACCGCAAAAATTGGTGATTACACCGCTAACCGGCGATTTTTATGTATATACCACCTACAATACTTATGAAGACAACCGCACACCTGCCAATGGTATGTACCTGGTAACAAACGATGGGGTAGTGCTATTCGATACCCCCTGGGATACCACCCAGTTTCAACCCTTGCTGGACACCATACAGCAGAGACATAATAAAAAAGTGATCCTTTGCTTTGCCACCCACTGGCACAGCGATAAAACGAACGGGCTCGAATACTACCGGCAACAGGGAATCAAAACCTACACTACCGTTCTAACCGATCAGCTCAGTGAAAAAAATAATAAGAAACGGGCCGAATACCTGATGACAAAGGATACCACATTTACCGCAGGCCAATATACGTTCGAGACCTATTTCCCGGGCGAGGGGCATACCACCGATAATATTGTGATCTGGTTTAAAAAAGAAAGGGTACTCTATGGTGGCTGCCTCATCAAAGGAGTGGATGATGAAACGCTGGGCTATCTAGGAGATGCCAATAAGATGGCTTACGTAACCACGCTGAAGAATGTGCAGCGGAAATGCCGGAAACCCCGGTATATCATTATTGCGCACAGCGACTGGACCAATACCGGTTCACTGAAGCATTCCATCGATATGGCAGCGGAACTGCGAAAGAATGCTGCAGCGAACTAGCGGTTAGGGATATTTGAAAATAGAAGAAAAGCTCAATATAAATTCTTATACAGTTATGGAGGTGCCTTTTATTACGGATAGAACATTTGATAAGGAAAATACCCTGCAAAAGGGTGATTATGAAAATTGCGAATTCAAAAATTGTGATTTTTCCAATGCCGATTTTTCGGAATACAAATTCACAGATTGCGTTTTCAGCGGATGCAACATGAGCCTGATAAAATTGCATCAAACGGTATTCATGGATATCATATTCAGGGATTGTAAAATGCTGGGATTGGGCTTTGATACCTGCAGTGATTTCGGTCTGTCTTTTTCATTTGAAAATTGCCAGCTGAACAATTGTATTTTTTATAAAACAAAGATCAAAAAAACGATTTTCCGGAATTCGCCCTTGCAGGAAGCGGATTTTACAGAGGCCGATCTTAGTGGAGCGGTCTTCGATAAATGTGATCTGGCACGTTCGATTTTTGACAACACCAATCTGGAAATGGCGGATTTACGAACGGCGTATAATTATTCTATCGACCCCGAATCGAACCGCATCAAAAAAGCCCGGTTTTCATTGCGAGGCATTCCCGGATTGTTACACAAATACGATATCCGTATAGAAGACTGATAGGAATTGAAACAGGTAAATTACCCTTTACTGGACATTAATAATTGTCAAAGATTACCTGCAAAAAAAGAAAAGAAGCCACAAATGCGGCTTCTTTTGTTTTCAACATTGGTCAAAGTTTACTCCGACGTTTTTGCTCCGGTTCTTACCACCGGGTTCACATTGGGGTCTGCTTTCTTTGCCGGAGGCGTATCAAAGCGAACCTGTGTACCATCCCACCAAATAGATTGACCTTTCTCGGTTTTATTATTTTCGTTAAACATCACCCCGTTCATTTTTTTATCAAAGCCGGATTGTAATAATTCAGGGGCATGGGTGATCTGATCTGCACCTTTGCGGGTACCAATGGCGATCCAGGAAAAGGCGGTGCCGCTGTTGCCATTATCATTTTCGCGTACATAAAATCCTTTGACATCCTGTGAAGCGATATACAATCCCTTGCTGTTACCATTGGGAGAAACCGTTATCATCAGCCCGTCGGGATCCGTGCTCAGCATTTCGATAAAGGCAGGATCGAATGCAATATATTGCTGCCCGTTATTCAGCGAAGATTTGCCCCGGGCATAGATCTCGGGCTGCAATGAACTTATAGCATAGGCGGGTATGCGGGTACCATTGGCGGTGGGTACCAGTTCGGTGATGGGTTCATTGGTATATGTTTTTCCATCTACATAAAGGCTGTACCGATCTCCCTGTACATGCGCCCCGTATACCATTCCTTTGATCCAGCCCCCCATTACTCCACCATAAATGCCCAGTCCGATATGGGTATTGGGTTCAGCCGGAGCTGTTCCTCTCCCGGTACCAGACATACGACCACCGGGTACACCTACCTGATAAGCATTTCCAAAACCATATACACTGTAGTCAACCAGATTGGAGGCATAATATGCAATCACGCCGAGTGCAATACCAAAATCATCGCCGAACACTCCGCCGCAACGAATATCCGTGCTGCCCATGGTGCCATGCAGTCCAAAAGTATACTGGCCGTTAGTAGCAGTAGTATTGCCAATCACACCGGCACGGGGGCCCGTAGCTGCCTGAGTGCGAAAGCCGGTGCCGGCTATGCCTGACCGATTGAGCCCACGCACACCCGCCGTGTTGAAAATTCCAGCCGTAGTGGAATTATATTCGCCCTGTACAGCGGCAAACTGAGTAGTGCTGGGTGATTGTATTTCTCCATATACACCAGACCCGTTGAAACTGGAATAGCCATTTGTGGCAAAGGGAAAGGTGGCGTTGCCGACTGCCGCCATAAGGTCGCCTGGTATCGTCGTATTAATCGTGCCAATAAAGAATTCACCCAGATTGGAAAGTCGTCCCCTTGTCAAATTATTGGTAATAAGATTCACATGGTTGTTGGTGGTGGTGCCGAATGTACCGGCAGATAATACCGGGTTTCCAAAAATGCTCCAATTGTATAGTATGGATCCTTCAAGAACCCAACTAGGGGCACCTGGTGAACCATCGTTAAAATAAAAGCCGCGCTGGCCGTCTGTCTGATAGACTTTCAGTGTATTGGCGGGGTTTACGATGGCCAATCGTTGGGCTTCAGTCATTCTCGGTATAAGTAAACCCTTATTGGTACTAACGATATCTAATTGGGCAGAAGCATCGGGGGTGTTCGTATTGATACCGATGTTTTGCGTAAAAACAACGGAACTGCATAAGCAGGCGAGGGAAGTGAGAAGGATTTTCATTTGTTTGGTTTTCGTAAAGTTACAAAATGTGAGTTGTGCAATAAAATGGGTTGTTTGTATGATGTATAGAAAAAAGTTATATAACTTTTGGGGGATGGATTCGGGTGTATTGTGGGATATGCCGGGGAAGGGTTATCGTAGTATTACCGAAATGATCATTGCCCGATTTCCCTCCACAAAAAAAAGCTGCCTGAGCAGCTTTTACTTTTAGTTCTGTATAATTTCTGTTTAACTATTTCTGTTAATACAATTCAAATCTTCAAACGCCACTTCCAGCCTTTTAATAAACGCCTCTTCACCTTTTCTCAACCACACCCGCGGATCGTAATGCTTCTTATTGGGTTTGTCTTCCCCTTCAGGGTTGCCCAATTGGCCCTGCAGATAGCCTTCGTATTTTTTATAGTTATCCAGCACGCCTTCCCAGAAAGCCCATTGCA
Source organism: Bacteroidota bacterium (assembly GCA_026391455.1). Taxonomy (GTDB): domain Bacteria; phylum Bacteroidota; class Bacteroidia; order Chitinophagales; family Chitinophagaceae; genus JJ008. The sequence goes on along the minus strand of JAPLEH010000066.1, from coordinate 43,176 downwards.
AATCAGTATCGATATTCATTTTAATGGCCCCATAGCCGATTGCTTCCCGGATCTGGTGCTGGGGTGAACCACTGCCTCCATGAAATACAAAATATACGGGCTTTTCACCAGTACCAAATTCTTTTTGAATATAGGCCTGGCTATTATTCAGTATTTCTGGCCGCAATTCCACATTTCCGGGTTTATATACACCGTGTACATTGCCAAATGCAGCCGCAACGGTAAAGAGGGGCCCAACTTTGCTCAGTTCTTTATACGAATAGGCCACATCTTCGGGTTGGGTATAGAGTTTGGAATTTTCCACATCACTATTATCCACGCCGTCTTCTTCACCACCGGTTACACCCAGTTCTATTTCGATGCTCATTCCCAGCGGGGCCATACGTTTATAAAACTCCACAGATGTATGGATGTTCTCTTCGATGGGCTCTTCACTCAGGTCGAGCATATGTGAGCTGAAGAGAGGTTGTCCTTTTTCTTTATGAAATTGTTCACCGGCATCCAATAGTCCGCTGATCCAGGGCAACCATTTTTTAGCGGCATGATCGGTATGCAACACCACCGGCACACCATAATATTTGGCTACATTATGTATATGCAGGGCTCCGGAAATACCACCGGCAATATTAGCCTGTAAATTGTCGTTGGGCATGCCTTTACCGGCAATGAACTGTGCGCCTCCATTGGAGAATTGAATGATGACAGGAGAATTTACTTTGGCAGCAGTTTCAAGCGTGGCATTAATCGTATTGGTGCCAATGGTATTTACCGCAGGTAAGGCAAACTGGTTGTCTTTTGCATCATTGTAAAGTGCTTTCAGTTCATCACCGAAGAGCACACCGGCTCTGTACTTTTTCATTTAATTATATTGTTGGTTTTAAAAAGGTAAATTAACCATATGGCCGCATTCCTTATCTGGATGCGATTAAAGCGCCGCTAATATAGCAGTTTTATGGCAGCGGTAGCGCGAACGGGTGTTAGAGTGAATAAACTCTTCAATCACTGGTATTGCCGGGCGTTTTCTGCACCAGTAGCAGGTGCTTTTGCAACCGGTTTTTTAATTGATTTTTCACAATATCACCCATGGTCCGGCAACGGCTGAAGATCGTGGTTTGCAAATACTGGTTCAACTCATCTTTAAGCTGCGCCGTTTTTTCCGGGGTAGATATGGTATCGCGCGTCATGATGTCGAGCAGGGTTTTGATCCGGTAGCGAGATGATACCAGCCGGAAGGTGATCATGGTGCGTTCTTCAAACTGGTATTGGGCGATGGATTCTTTGTTCAGATGCGACAAACAAAGATTCACGAATTCATTATTTTCTTTAAAAAACTGGGGGAGGTACAGGTTCTTTCTTCCTTCATACGATTGCTGATCGAAATCAATACAGCGGATGCGGTACTGGTAGTCTTCGATATCAGGTGTAATGTCCACTACAAAATTATAACTGCGCATATCACCAAGCAATCGTACAAAGCAACGTTCATTGAATTTTACAAACTCTTTCGCCAGCCTGATTTTATTGGTTTCGGGAGTATGCATCATCTGTTTGATAAACACATCGCCGGGTATACCGGGAATATGTTCTTCCACCAGCGTATTGCCACAGGTAAAAAAAGTGATACGGTTGGGAGAGAGAGTATGTTCCAGTTCCAGCCCATAGATACGGGATGCATCCGCGATTTTAATATAATAATGGTCGTAGTTGTCATTGAATTTATTGACAATGCGGATACGGAAAGGATGCGAGTTGCCAAACGTACAGTAATCAACCCTGGCGACATCCAGGTGATTGATAAAGCTGAAATCACCTTCTGTTTTCAAAATGGCATATATCTTTACCAGCCCTTCGCGGATAAAATTCCAGTCGTGACTGTCGTACGATAATTTTTCCCAGAGAGTATCTTTCCCGTTCTTATCCAATATGGGGGTGGACCAGGTAAAATGCAGGAGATTGGTATAACTTACCGGCAGTTTTACTTCCCGGCCAATTTGCTTCAGGTATTGACGCAAAGCCACATTGACAGGGTACATCGGCTTTTTTTTCGATGGTCTGTCCAGTTCTGCTGGCGTGGTCGGCGGGGCTGGGGTGTTCATAAGTAAAGGTAAATTAGTCAGAATTATTGAATGTTGAATAGCACTAAGAAGTAAGTTCCACTTAATGGTTTACTTCAGATAAGTTTGCAATTGCTGAAAATAAGCCGGAGCCTCCCGCATACGGCTTCCATACCAACTGAACATTTCCCCATCCACCAGCAGCACTTGTGTACCTGGCAATACTTTTTCCAATTCAGTGCAGTGTTTTTCTTTAAATGGGAATGGTTCGGATGACAGGAGCAGGCATTCGGGTGCAAGCAACTGTAGTTCCGCCAGTGTAAGGGCCGGGTAGCGAGTACTGTCAATAAGCATATTGTCAAATCCGGCGGCCTTCATCATCCCATGGATGAATGTATCTCCGCCCACAGACATATAGGGATCTTTCCAGATCAGGTAACAGGTCTTACGTCTTTCCTGTATGATCAGGGAGTTGAAAGCTTGCTCAATTTCCCGGATCAGGGATAAGGCCGGTTGTTCTCGCCCTGTTATTATCCCTACTTCGCGGATCATATCGAGTGCTTCTTCGGGGGTGTTGATATCACTGGTCCATACCGGGTAGTGCTGTTGCAGGGCTTCCACCTGTTCCTTTACATTCTCTTCTTTATTTGCCAGAATGAGATCCGGCTGTAAGGCATGGATGGTTTCCATCCGAATTTGTTTGGTACCGCCTACTCTTGTTTTGTTGCGAAACCATTGATCGGGATGGATGCAAAATTTGGTGATGCCCACCACTTCGTCACGCAATCCCAGATCATACAAAAATTCTGTCTGGGAGGGCACCAATGAAATAATTCGTTGGGGCGAAGCAGAAAGATAAATGGAATGTCCCGTGGGATCAGTATAATGGGGCATGCAGGTATTTGCTGCAAATTAAATAAAACGGGATAAAAGGAAGGGGAGGAGAGGTCTGCACCGCGCCTCCTGCTAAACTTAGTTTAGCAGGAGGGTTCCGGACTTTTTAGTTTCTTTCATGGATTTGGACACGGTGACCAGGATTTGGTTTTTTCAAGGATCTACTGGACTTTTCCCGGTGGATGGCCGGGCGGTTTTTTAAATTGGACATTGGACTTACCGGTGGTTAGCCGGACGGTTTTTCTAGGATTGGCTTTTCGTTTTTTCTAAAGGATTTGGATATTTAACAAGTCAAAAATAATTAGCTTTTCATTACCAAAACAGAGCAAAACAACCATATTTTTTTACTACGTTTTTTACTTGATCTATCGTAAACCACACAATTCTGTCCGGGAATTTGTACCCGTTACGGAACGTATTTTTACGAAAAAACCCTTTTCAACCGGTATTACCTGCTGAAAAGGGTTCTGTTTCTTTTTATTGTTATCGATTAATGGCCCAACGACTGTATCACATCGTATTTGGTAACGATATGGAAATTACCGGCTTCATCTTTAGCCAGTACTGCGCCATTTTCTTTATTAATGAGGTGACTGAGCTTTTCCACCGGTGTATCAAATGCCACTAACGGAAATGCCGGCTCGATTACGTCTTCCACTTTTGCATTCTTTATCTCGGGATTATCAAATATCTTCTGGAATAGTCCCCCTTCACTGATGGCACCCAACGGGCCATTGCCATTCATCACTGGTATTTGTTCGATATCATATTTCTTCATTAATTCCACGGCTTCCAAAACCGTTTGAGTTGGCTCTACGGTAATTACCCGTTTGGTACCTCTGGCACTCACCACATCACGGAATGTTTTTACATCGATGAATCCGCGTTCGATCATCCATTGGTCGTTGTATATTTTACCTACGTAACGGCTTCCATGATCATGCAGGATACATACCACCACATCATCTTTGGTGAGGGGTTTGATACCGTTAGGAGCTTTGGCCAGTTGCATCAGTCCCTGTAAACAACTACCTGCACTGTATCCGCAGAAAAGCCCTTCTTCTTTGGCGAGTTTGCGGGCCATTACGGCGCCGTCTTTATCCGTTACCTGTTCAAAATAATCGATCACACTCATATCATAATTCTTTGGTACAAAATCTTCGCCAAAGCCTTCACTGATATAAGGATGCACTTCATTCATATCTGTTTCGCCGGTACGATAGTATTTGGTCAGCAATGATCCGTATACGTCGATGGCCCATATCTGAATATTCGGATTTTTTTCCTTTAAATATTGTGCGGTTCCGGTAATGGTGCCACCGGTGCCGGCCGTGCAAACCAGGTGAGTGATCTTTCCATCGGTCTGCTTCCATATCTCCGGACCGGTACTTTCATAATGCGCCAGCCGGTTGGCCAGATTATCGTACTGGTTCATGTGCATGGAATTGGGCACTTCCTTCGCCAGCCGTGCAGCCACGCTGTAATAACTGCGGGGATCTTCGGGCAATACGTTGGTGGGGCATACGATTACTTCTGCACCCACGGCCTTCAGGATATCAGCTTTCTCTTTGGATTGTTTATCCGTAGTTACAAAAATGCATTTATAACCTTTTACCACGGCTGCCAGGGCCAGTCCCATACCGGTATTGCCACTGGTACCTTCGATGATAGTGCCGCCGGGCTTCAGTTTACCATCTTTTTCGGCCACTTCCACCATTTTCAGGGCCATCCGGTCTTTGATGGAGTTACCGGGGTTGAAATAATCCACTTTGGCCAGTACCATACAGGGCAATTCACGGGTGATCTTATTCAACCGTATCAGAGGGGTATTCCCGATCGTTTCTAATATATTATTTTTTATATCCATAGCAAGCGAAATATGGGCAAAGTTACCCGTGAAAGCGGATTAAAAATTAAAAATTAAAAAATAAAAAGGTAAAAACAGGGCTGTTATATACATCTGATTGCACCTATTTACAATGTATTCACCACACAATCTAAAACCGCCAACCGAAAACCTAAAACAAAATAAGAGCCCCTCCTGAAAACAGGAAGGGCATACCGGACTTAACGATTTTTACATCATTAAGCAATTTGATGGTGGTGATAGATGATTTTCTTTTTTGTATTCAAGCCGCTTTGCGATGTGCTTTACGTTTAGCAGATAAAAAACTATCCAACAGTACCAATCCGATCACCACATTCACAAACATAAAAGCATTGATCAGGTTATTGCTGAAGAGGTTGCTGAAATTCAGTTTATCCAGGGTTTTGCCAATGGGAGAGGACTGACCACTGTTAAAATTCATTTGTCCGAATCCATAGACGATAAAGCCAGTAAGCAGGGTGATAAAGAAAATACCCAATCCCCAGATGATACGGTTGTTGATATAATTTTTCGCAGCGGGGGCAATATGCATTTTGGAAATCTCTTCCATTACATTTTTGGTAAAACGTAGCGATGGTTTTTCCAATTCAGTTGAATGTAACAATTGATGCACTTCCAGCAATTCCTGGTATTTGGCTTTCCAGGCTGCTTCCGAAGCCAGTAATTGTTCGATCACTGTTTTTTCCGGCGCAGTGGCGGTGCCATCTATATAGCTCCACAAACGGTTATCCATACCGTCATGTCCCGCATTGCTGTTCAAATTCTTATCGTTCATGTTGTCCTCCTTTTAATTTAAGGTGTACAGACCGGATTCATTTTACAAACAAGTCTTTTATCATTAATACCACCTCACAAATTTCTAATTTCCTCTGAAAAATATACTTCCATTTTTTCTTTCAACCGCGTTCGTGCCCGGTGCAATCGTACTTTGGCCGCATTCGTTTCTATGCCCAATACCTGTGCCGTTTCTTCCAGGGATTGTTCCGCTTTATAAAACAGGGTGATGATTTGCGCATCGTCCGGGCTGAGCATGCTGATTGCATCATGTACCATCCGGATCTTCGATTTTTGCTCCACCATATTGGCCCGCATACCGGAATCCAGGTTATCAGCCCGTTCAAATACCTGTTCATTATCCAGCGAGTGTACATCCAGTTTCTTTATCCGTAAAAAACTGATACCCGTATTGTGTACAATCGTGTACAGCCAGGTACTGAATTTGGAAGCGCCTTTAAAATCAGCCAGATATTTAAAGGCCTTTACAAATACGTCCTGGGCCACTTCTTCTGCATCTTCCCGGGTCTTTACCATGCGCAGGGCTAGCGTAAAAACATAGGATTGATAACGGTCCACCAATCCTGCGTAGGCCTGGTGGTCACCGCTTAGCACTTTGCTAATGATTTCATTATCATTAAGTCCGGTTGACATTCTGGATATAAGACTACGGTTGGGGCGAACAGGTTACAGTACAAATTACGATTATTTAAACCCATATCCCATACCTATATATATCCTGACGGGTACCAAAAAAAACAGCGGGGCCTGTAACCTGCCAGAAACAGGTGCAGTCATAGTTTTTGTAACCGGCGCAGTACGGCCGGCACAAAAAAAGTTCTTTCAGGCTGTAACCTTATTAAAAAAGGGGATGTCATAAAAGAAACGACAACAACATCATTCAAATAAAAAACTACAATTATGGACGGCACAGAAGCTTTAGTACCAATAACAATAGTAACAAGCGGTTTTGCCATGGTATTTGGAATTTATTACCTGAAAACACGCCAGAATCTGGCAATGATCGAAAAGGGTATGAACCCGAAACAGTTTGCCAACCGCCCGGCCCCGTATAAAAACCTGAAATGGGCACTCTTACTCATAGGTGCCGGTGTAGGTCTGTTTTTAGCTTATTTGCTGGATAATTATGCATTGGCAGGGCCTGGTAATATCCATCAACACGATGGACGGAATGCACCGATTTACTTCGCATTGATCGCTATTGGTGGGGGAATGGGATTGTTTGGATCCTATAAAATGGAAAAAACCTGGTGGGATGAAAATAAACCCTCCCGTGAAGAATAAGTCTACAACGTTACAGATTACTAGACACCTTATCCGGCAGTGCCTCATTCGGGCACTGCTTTTTTATTGTATCTCTTTCATGATCGCCTGTACTCCATCGCGAAGACCGCCAAAATAGTCCTGCTCTTTAAACCGGGGGAAGAAATAGGTCTTCAATATCGCGGCTGCCTCATCGTTGGTCAATTTTGTCGTCAATCCTTTTCCGGTCTCAATCCGCATCTTTCGCAGGTTAGCACTAACCAGTATTCCTATCCCGTTATTCTTTTCTTTTGTCCCCACACCCCATTCGTTAAAAAGTTTTAGGGAAAAGCTATCTATCGAATTTGGGATTTGAAGAAAAGAGCTATCAAGTTCCATTGTGGCAATCACCACTTGATTGGTTGTTTGCTTTTCATGTGCCCGGATGATACTGTCGAGGTACTTTACTTGTTCCGCAGTCAGCAATTTTTCAAAATCATTCACATAGCCAGTCGGTTTTGGAAATAATGGCCTGGCTTCAGTGGTGGTATCCGTTTTGATTTCTTTCTTTTTACTCCCGCAGGAATAACAACATACAATCAAAGCGGAGATCAGTATAGTAATAGTTTTCATCATTTTATCGGGCGGTCACTTCCAGTGCCTTTTTTACTGCTGCATCTTCACTGTTCAATACCTGAAAATAACCGGAGTTTCTCCACCGGTAGCGAGCGAGCAGGGCTTTAAGGCGTTGCTGCACCATTGCTTTCTCTCCGGCATCTGCATTTTTAATATGAAAGGAATCACCCCCGGTATTCAATAACCGGTTGAATAATTCTCCAGCATCAAAACCATTGATGTATTCCGTTGCATTTTTGTATTTGTCCACCTGCTGTTTGTGCTCCAGGTAATATTGATACACCACACTGTTCACATCATAATCACTGAGCATATGCATCAGTTTTTGTGTACGCCTTGTGGTATCAAAGGCCACGAATATGTTGGGTGAAATGCCATCGCCACCATAGAGCGTGTCGGTGCAATTATTGACGAAGGCCCGGCCGGTATTATGACTTTTAACGGAATCAACGGAGATCAGTTCGCCGCTGCTGAACCGATTCCACAGTTCATCCATATATACTTTTTTTCCTTTTTCGTACGACCTTTGAATGCTTCGACCCAACGGCGTATAGTACCTCGCTACGGTAAGCCGGAGTGCCGAGCCATCGCTGAGTGAATACTGTTCCTGTACCAATCCTTTGCCAAAAGTTCGGCGGCCAATGATGGTGGCCCGGCACCAGTCTTGTAAAGCCCCGGCCAACACTTCGCTCGCACTGGCGGACAATTCATCCACCAGCACCACCAGTTTGCCTTTCTCGAAGAGACCTGGCCGTTTACACCGGTATTCCCGTTTGCGGCTGTTGACCCCCTGCGTATATACGATCAGTTTGTCCCCTTCAAGGAATTCATCAGCCATTTCCACTGCTTCATTCATAAAACCGCCACCATTACCCCGTAAATCATAAATCAGACTTTGCAATCCCTGTTTTTGCAGGTTTTCGAGAGCGGCCATAAATTCTTCATAACTCTTGTCGGTGAATTTGGTGAGACGGATATATCCGGTTGTTGCATTGATCATATAGGCTGCATCCACAGAAGGAACCGGTATAGTACCGCGCTTAACCGTGACCGTTAGTGGCTTATTATTACGAATCAATTTCAGTATCGCATCGGAACCGCTTTGGCCCCGGATATACTTTTTTACATCGCTAAACTCCATATTTTTTCGCGTCAGGGAAGAATCATTGACGGCAAGGATCTTATCACCGATCTGCAGGCCGGCCTTATCACTGGGCCCGTTTGGAAATACAAACGTGATGTTAACGGTATCATTGAAAATATTGTACTCTACACCAATGCCATCAAAATTGCCGGCAAGATCTTCATTGGCTTCTTTTAAATCAACAGGGGGGAGGTAAACGGAATGCGGATCAAGATCGGTCATCATTTCCTGAATGGCTTTACCCTCTATGGAATCAAATCGAACAGAATCGACATATTTCATCCGGATCAGATCCATCGCTTCCTGCAGGGTACTGCGCCTGTTAGATGCGAAAAATCCTTTATTACTGCCATCTTTTGCCGCCATCCGGTAACCAAAGAACATACCCAGCACCATAACCAACGAAAAAATCAGGGGAAGCCAAACCTGCAATTTTTTATTTACCATCATAACCCTTTATTGTGTAATTTGACGCAAATTAGAGAAAAGTTTTTGGTTGCAGGTATTTGGCCTGACCTTCAGTAACAATTAGCCAGCAACGAAACACCCGCCACGGTTTACCTGCCGTAATGAAATGCAGGTAGGCGGGCACGCCAACCAACTAAACAACGAGTAATAAGAACAAGAAACCAGTAACGAGCAACTAGTTTATGTCATCCATACAACTCATAGCAGACAGTGGGGCCACCAAAGCCGAATGGTGCCTGGTGAATAATGGGAGGAAAAAGACAATATTTACGCAGGGTATCAGCCCTTATTTTTTAAATAGTGATCAGATCGTTGAATTGTTGCGAAATGAACTCTTGCCCCGTATCAAAAACGTGGAGGTAGATGAAGTCTTTTATTATGGAACCGGCTGCGCCAACCCCGATAATGCGCGAATGGTGAAATCCTCACTGGGAAAATTGTTCAAAGGGGCGCATACAGAAGTAACGCACGATCTGATGGCAGCCGCAAGGGCCCTTTGTGGCCGCGAAAAAGGAGTTGCCTGTATTTTAGGAACTGGTTCCAATTCCTGTTATTATAACGGGAAAAAGATCATCAAAAACAGTCCGGGGCTGGGCTATGTGCTGGGCGATGAAGGCAGCGGTGCCTACCTTGGTAAAAAAGTGGTCCAGTATTATCTCTATGGTACATTTGATGATGAGCTCAGGGGCCGTTTTGATCTTACGTATACCACAAATGCATCGGAGATCCTGGAAAATGTATATAAGAAACCGATGCCCAATCGCTACCTCGCCGGTTTCACCCGATTTCTGGCAGATAACAGGGGCCATTATATGATCGAGAATATTATTGAAGACGGACTAAATGATTTCTTTTTTCAGCATTTATGCAAATACAGGGAGGCGTGGAAATTGCCCATTCATTTTGCAGGTAGTGTTGCATTTGGTTTTAAAGATGTGTTGCAGCACCTTTGCAATAGTTATGAACTGGAATTGGGTAAAGTAATGAAGAATCCCATGCAGGGGTTGATACTTTATCACAGTTAAAAAGACTGGAAGTATGGCATTTGAGAAAATTACAGAACACACAAGTTTGTACCGGCACTTGGAAAAGATGCCGATGCATGATTTATTGGTTAATATCAATCAGGAAGATCAAACAGTACCGGCGGCAGTGGAAAAAGCCATCCCCCAGATCGAAAAACTGGCAGAAGCGGCGGCGGATAAAATGCTGATGGGTGGCCGAATGTTTTATATCGGTGCAGGTACAAGCGGTCGTTTGGGTATAGTGGATGCGAGCGAATGTCCGCCCACTTATGGCGTACCTTATGGATTGGTCATTGGTATTATTGCCGGGGGCGCCAAAGCCATTACTACAGCAGTGGAGTTTGCCGAAGACGACCGGGAACAGGGATGGAAAGACCTGCTTGAATATGAAGTAAGTCCCAAAGATGTGGTGATCGGTATTGCGGCGAGTGGAACTACACCTTATGTGATTGGTGCATTGGAAGAATGCCGCAAGCGGGGCATCATTACTGGTAGCATTTCCTGTAATCCCGATTCGCCGGTAAGTGCCGCGGCTGATTTTCCGATCGAAGTGGTGGTAGGACCAGAATTCGTGACCGGTAGCACCCGCATGAAAAGCGGTACGGCTCAGAAACTCGTTTTAAATATGATCTCCACCTCTGTTATGATTCAATTGGGCAGGGTAGAAGACAATAAAATGGTGAACATGCAACTAACGAACGATAAGTTGGTTGACAGGGGCACCAAAATGCTGATGGAACGGATAAAGATTGATGATTATGAAAAGGCCCGCGGGTTGCTCTTGCAACATGGCAGCGTAAAAAAAGCGGCAGATTCTTACACGAATTGATTTTCTTTTTCAGATTTTACAGTATCTTGTGCACTCTAATTAAGATAGTGGTACATCATTGCACATATACGTTTGCTTCCGTGGTAACCTTTACCACTACTACCACTATTACAACAACCCGTTAAGGGTTGTACATTTCCATACCACACCTTGGGCTTTGCGCTTCCACCAGTGAGTAACACACGGGTAATATTTTTTTACTTATTTTATACAACATTGTTCAATTATATAAACGTCGATATATGCAGGTTTTAAAATTCGGGGGGACATCCGTTGCTAATGCGGAGAATATCAGCTTAGTGACAGCTATTGTACAACAGAAATCAGTAAACAATAAAACTGTAGTGGTGGTATCTGCATTGGGCGGCGTTACTGATCTCCTGCTCGGTGCAGCCGCAGAGGCGGCTGCAGGAAATGCCGTATACACAGAAAAACTGACCACGATGGAACAGCGCCATCTGGAAGCGGTAAAGAAACTGATACCTGTAGCACAACAAAGCCAGTTGCTCAGCCTGGTAAAGAAAAGTTGCAATGAAATTGAAGATATCTGCAATGGAATATTTCTTTTACGTGAGCTTACGCCCCGATCCAAAGACCGGATCGCTGCATACGGAGAATGGATTTCTTCCCAGATCATAGCGGCCAAAATGAATGCAGACGGTATCGCGGTTGCCTGGAAAGATTCACGGGAGTTAATTGTTACTAATTCTGACTTCACCATGGCAGGTGTGGATTTTGCCGCCACCAACCAGCGAATACGTGATTATTTCAATGCTTCCTCCGACCGCATTTTTATATTACCCGGTTTTATCGCCAGTGATTCCCAGGGCATCACCACTACACTCGGTCGTGGCGGTTCCGATTATACGGCTGCTATTCTTGCGGCCGCACTTTCCGCAGCAGTACTGGAGATATGGACCGATGTAAGTGGTATGATGACGGCTGATCCGCGTCTGGCTTCGAATGCCCGCATCATACCTGTCATTTCATATAGTGAAGCAATGGAATTATCTCATTTTGGAGCCAAAGTGATTTACCCGCCCACCATACAGCCGGTAATGACACAAAATATTCCGGTATGGATCAAAAATACATTTGCACCAGCAGACCCGGGTACACTGATTGAAGCGTCCAATGCCGAATCACAGGATATTGTACGGGGTATTTCCAGTATCAACAATATCACCCTCATCAGCCTGGAGGGAAGTGGTATGATCGGTATACCGGGTTTCTCCAAAAGGCTTTTTGAATCGCTCAGCAATGAAAAGATCAATGTGATCCTTATTACACAGAGTTCTTCGGAACATTCCATTTGTGTGGGTATTGAAACCGCTATGGCCACCCGTGCAAAAGAAACAGTGGATGCTGCATTTGCCAATGAAATCGCTCTTAAAAAAGTAGAGCCACTCAAAGTGGAGCGTGATCTGTCTATAGTAGCATTGGTGGGCGAAAGTATGAAGAACCATACCGGTGTAAGCGGTCGCATGTTTGCCGCGCTTGGTCGCAATGGGGTCAACGTACGGGCTATCGCACAGGGCTCATCCGAAAAAAATATCTCTGCAGTGATCAGCACTGCGGATGTACGGAAAGCCATCAACGTTTTGCATGAAGAATTTTTTGGCACCACCTATAAACAACTCAATTTATTTATTACCGGTACCGGAAATGTAGGCGCCAAACTGATCGCACAGCTTAAACAGCAACAGACGTATTTGCAGGAACAAATGAAATTGCAGGTACGGGTGATCGGGCTGAGTAATAGCCGCACTATGTTGCTGGAAGAAGAAGGGATTGACTTGAACAATTGGAAAGAACAATTAGAAAAAGGCAAACCCGCAGACCTTTCCCATTTTGTAGAGGAGATCGTACAGCGAAATTTACGCAATACCATTTTCGTGGATATCACTGCCAACGAAAAAGTAGCGGCAGTGTACGACAGGTTGTTGCAAAAAAGTATCGCCGTAGTGGCCTGCAATAAAGTGGCGGCATCATCTGCATTCAGCAATTATAAAAAACTGAAGGACCTTTCCCGCGAATACAACAGCCGCTTTTTATTCGAAACCAATGTAGGTGCCGGGCTTCCGGTGATAGCTACCCTGAATGACCTGGTACAAAGCGGTGACCGGGTACATAAGATACAGGCGGTGCTCAGCGGAACCCTCAATTTTGTGTTCAACAATTATGATGGCAACCGCCAATTCTCTGCGGTGGTAAAACAAGCACAGGAAGAAGGCTACACCGAGCCGGATCCCCGTCTCGATCTCGGAGGTACAGATGTAATGCGCAAGATCATGATACTGGCCCGGGAAGCCGGCCAAACCCTCGAAATGACAGATATTGCCAATCATTCTTTCATGCCGGAAGCCTGTATGCAGGGTAGTGTGGAGGATTTTTACAAAGAGATGGAAAAAGCAGAAGCCCATTTTAATAAATTATTGAAGGAAGCTCAGGATGCCGGATGTAAACTGAAATTTGTGGCCACCTACGACAATGGAAAAGCATCTGTCGGTCTTCAGCATATCAACCCAGAGCATGATCTCTATCACTTGTATGGTAAAGACAATGTGGTCTTATTCTATACCGATCGCTACAAAGAACAACCACTCGTGATCAAAGGAGCCGGCGCCGGAGCAGAAGTAACAGCGAGCGGTGTGTTTGCAGATATTATGCGTGCAGCGGGATAATTTGATAATTCAATGATTAGAAAATGTGAGAATGTGGAAATGTGAGAATTAGAAAGTAAGAGAATGTTAGCTTTAAAGATAATTCGAACATCCTACACCAAACATCGTACATCAAACATCGTACATCATACATAAAACATCGTACATATAAATGAACACCGTTACAATACATAGCCCCGGCACAGTGGCCAATCTGGTATGCGGCTTTGATATTCTGGGTCTTGCCCTGCATGAACCCTGCGATATCATGAAACTTACGCTGATTGATGAACCACGTGTAGTCATTCATAACCGGGATGCATATTATCTGCCCACCGATCCGCTCAAGAATGTAGCCGGTGTGGTATTGCTGGCCATTATGGAACAGGAGCAAAACCGTTTTGGTTTTGAACTGGAAATAGAAAAACATATTAAACCCGGGAGCGGTATTGGCTCCAGTGCTGCCAGTGCGGCCGGCGCGGCTGTGGCTGCCAACCATCTATTGGGAAAGCGATACTCTACTGATGAAATGGTTCAATTTGCCATGCTGGGCGAAAAATTGGCATCAGGGGTAAAACATGCGGATAATATTGCTCCTTGTATATTAGGTGGGGTAAGCCTGATACGATCTATACATCCCTTGGATATTGTTTCCGTACCTGCACCAGACCTGTATGTAACAGTGGTGCATCCCCAGATCGAAGTACGCACGTCCGATGCAAGGCAAATATTAAAGCAACAGGTATTGCTCAAAGACGCTATTCGTCAATGGGGCAATATTGCCGGGCTGGTAACGGGGCTGATGAAAGGTGATTATGATCTCATAGGGCGATCTCTCGAAGATGTTTTGATCGAACCCGTGCGCAGCATACTGATACCCGGGTTCGATGAAGTAAAGCGAAACTGTAAAGAAGCAGGTGCTTTAGGCGGTGGCATTTCGGGTTCAGGTCCCTCTGTATTCATGTTGAGTAAAGAAGAACACACCGCCAGAGCAGTGGAGGCGGAAATGAAAGCCATATATGATCGTATTGGTATTGACTATCATACCTATGTTACAACGGTGAATAAAGAGGGATGTACCATCGTAAACGGATAACTTTCATGCCCAGCAAAGTGAATTGAAATGGATTTGATTGTATATCGTAAAATACAGGCTCATCATTTTTACATTCCCTACTGTCGAACCTTATTTTATTATTGAATTAATTTAACGATCACGTGAAATATTATAGTACCAACAGACAATCACCGGCGGTGGATTTTAAAGCTGCTACGATCAAAGGACAAGCTCCGGATAAGGGATTGTATTTTCCGGAACGTATCCCTCAATTGGATCCGGCATGGATCAGTGAATTGAATTCTTTTTCTCCCGAGGAAATCGCTTTTCGTGTTATCCATCCTTTTGTAGGTCAAACGATACCGGATGAAAAATTGTACCAGATTACTTCAGAGGCCATACAATTTCCTATTCCATTGGTGCCCGTAAGCGAACGCATATCTTCATTGGAGTTATTTCATGGCCCCACACTCGCTTTTAAAGATGTAGGGGCCCGTTTTATGAGCCGATGCCTTGGCTATTTTATGAGCCAGTCTGTCAATCAACAAAAAGTAACCGTACTGGTAGCTACATCCGGGGATACTGGCGGGGCGGTGGCCAGTGGTTTTTATGAAGTGGAAGGAGTGGAGGTGGTGATCTTATATCCCGCTGGTAAGGTAAGCCCCGTACAGGAAAAACAATTGACCACGCTTGGCAAGAATATCCGGGCAATTGAAATAGAAGGTACGTTTGATGATTGCCAGCAACTGGTGAAACAGGCTTTTACCGATACAGCAATTAATGAAAAACTATTTTTAACCTCGGCCAATTCCATCAATGTGGCCAGGTGGTTGCCCCAGCAATTTTATTATTTTCTGGCATACCGCCAATGGAAGGAAAAAGACCATTCACCGGTGATCGCAGTACCGAGTGGAAATTTTGGCAATATATGCGCCGGCCTGCTTGCCATGCAATCAGGATTGCCGGTCCGTCATTTTATAGCCGCCTGTAATGCCAACGATATGGTATCGGACTTTCTTTCTACCGGTGAATGGAAACCCCGGCCGGCAGTACCCACCATCAGTAATGCCATGGATGTGGGCAACCCGAGTAATTTTATCCGTATACTCGAAATTTTCGGCCTGCAGGTACCTGCATTAAAAGAAAAATTGTCCACATGCAGCATTACCGATGCCGAAACCATGCAAACTATCAGTGATGTATATGCGAAATTTGGCTATATCCTCGACCCGCATGGAGCGGTGGGATACCTGGCCCTTGAACGGCATTTAGCCACAAATGCATCAGCGAAAGGCTTTTTCCTGGAGACGGCTCACCCGGTAAAATTTCCGGAGGCTGTTGAACAAAGTACAGGAGTGAAAATAGAGATCCCGTCCTCCATTCTTCATATTATGCAGAAGGAGAAAAAAGCCATTCGCTTTCAGCCAGACTATACGCAATTGAAAGATTACCTGCTCGGCTGATTCATTTTACCATTTTCGATGCGAAGCTTTCTATGGCGAACAAGGAATTTTGCTGAGATAAACTTCTTAGGCATAAATAGATGCCAGCGTAATCGTTTGCGGGGGATATTACTTCGTAAGTTTACTTTATTTATCTAAGTACACGTATAGGGTTATACCCCTATTTTTAAAAATTAGCTTTCCGTTTTTTATACCAGAATATGGCAAAACACTTTCTTTGCCTACACGATTATAACTTACAAATAAGGTTAATATCATAACCGGTTTTGCATGTTTTGATCTTAACTAAACACTTCAATTTCCTATATGAGAAAGTACCACTTCCTACTTTTTTGCGCAATCATTATTTGCGTACAATCAGGCGCACAAGCCTGGAAATCCTTCAACATTCTTTCGGGTAATCCCAACGCTACCGGTAATGAGATCCGTTTTTTGAACGGAACTACGGGTTGTCTGGGTTCTACCATTGCCACCACCAACGGTATTCCTGCAGGTAATAACAACCTGCCCTACGGTGCGGCATTCGATCCCACAGAGGGAAAATTATATTATTCTAAAGCGGGTACTACCGCCGGCACCAGTGTATTTAATGTATATAACAATACAGGTGCAGTGGCCACCAACACCAATCTGGCCACTATCACAGGTGGTGAATACTTCCGTATGGGAGTGGGGCAGGATGGTAATGTGTATGGAACCATTACTGCACTGGTGATACAATTATCTGCCAGTGCTCCGCGTATTGATATCCAAACCGTGAAGCTCACCCGCTATAATCCTTCTACCAACACCTTTACAGTACTAGGAAATATACAATGCCCTGCTGCTTATGCCAGTACCATGCCGGCCCCATATAATGATGGTAACTACTGGTCATCATCCGATGCTACTACCACACCGTTTTATGCAGCACAATTAGGAAGTGCCAGTTACGGCGACCTGGTGGTGGCCCCGGATAATACGATGTACATGACCATTGGTAAAAAGCTGATCCGGGTTCCCAACTACCAGTCCATTACCGGCACCGCACTGATTCCGTCTGTGGAAGTGGGAAATATTCTACCTACTGGTGTGGGTTTTAATTTTACCACCCAGGGCCCCGGTACCTATGGCCTGAGTTGGGATTATACCAATAATAATATTATGGTGATCAGCAGCCGTACCTCCGATGGTTCAGATGGCAGCTATAATGTAAACCCTGCTACAGGTGCCATTTCGGGTTCTTTCCGGGTGAATTGCCTGGCTACTCCCACATCGGCCAACTTTGCCGATCTTACTCAGGTAATCAGTTCCATTGGTGTAGCCAAGGAACTGACCAATGTGCAGTGGTTAGGTTATAATAACAGATACCGCCTTACTTATCGTATTCGGGTAGAAAATATCGGTACTTCCATTCTCAAGAATGTACAGGCTTCAGAAAACCTATCCACAGCATTTCCGGCACTTACAATCAGCAACGTTAGCGCTGCATTTGTAAATAATCCGGCCTCACTGGTACTAAATGCCGGCTATACAGGTACAGGCACCAATACATTATTTGATGGTACCAAAACATTATACGGTTCAATTTATAATGGTGCTAACCTGAATGGCGGTGGTGGCAACATCACAGCCGGAAGTAATTTCGCTGTGGTAGACATTACGTTCGACGTAGCGGGTGTGGCTACTAATGGCACCACCACGTACAACAATACAGCAACGGGCACAGGTACTGCTTTTGATAATACAACAGTAACGGATAATAGCGACAATGGAACGGCCGTTGAAACCGGCACTGCCAATTCCAAAGCCGATGATGCAGGAGAAGGAGATCCTACACCCATAAGGTTTGGCAGCACCGTTAGCGGTACAGTATGGAATGATATCAATAACAGTGCAAATAATACATTGTCGAATATATTTACAGCAGGCGAGAGCGGAACCAATGCAGGCGGTTTGAATGCCATCCTCATTGATCCCGTTACCAACCTGGTGATAGCGTCTGTGGCAGTAGCTGCGAATGGTACGTATAGTTTCACCAATGTACCTTCTTTCGCCAATTTGCAGGTGATACTGAGCACCACCGCTGGCACTGCCGGTAGTGCTCCTCCCGCCGCCAGTCTGCCCGCTGGATGGACGTCCACTTCACCCACCAACACCAATACCACCGGTGATATCAATACTGGTACGTATAACAGTGCAGATGCTACGCGTTTCGGTGCTATTGATGATCCAAATAACGATTTCGGTATCCAGCGTTTGCCTGAGTCTGCTTTTAACCTGCAGCTGAGTCAGGGTAACCCTGGTGGTTTTAATAGTCAAACCGTTCCTGCCGGTGCTTTTCAAACCAATAATATTGGTATTACACCCAATACACAGGATTATGATGGAGGTACGGTATCGAATATTCGCATCACCGCATTCCCCACCAATACAAATACGATTACCATCAACGGTGTTACCTATATCAACGGTGGTACCTGTCCCCCGGCATCATCATGTACACCCTGGCCGGGTGGAGGTGTAACTGTACCGTACACGAATGGTACCGGCCCTTCACAAGCTATATCCGTTGACCCAGTAGAAGGCAATATAGATGTGGTAATACCTTTTGTGGCTATTGATAATGCGGGTAAAGAAGATGCCACACCAGGCTCGGTTACATTACCATTCCGTACGATTACATTAAGTGGTACGGTATGGAATGATCTGGATGGTAATCTTTCTCAGAATGGTACCGAAACAGTGGTAAATGGTACCAATGCCGGAGGCGGCGTATTGGCCGGTGCCGTTTTATATGCTAACCTGGTAGACCTTGCCGGTAAGATCATTGCTGCTGTACCCGTTTCATCGACCGGTACATATAATTTCCCGAATGTACCGCAGAACACAACCGGTCTTACTGTTCAACTCAGCTCAAATCAGGGAACAGTTGGATTAAACAAACCTGCGACCAGCATTCCTGCAGCATGGTACAATACCGGCGAAAATAAAAATGGACAGGGTGGCCCGGCTGATGCACTGGCCAATGGTGAAATTGTGGTGAATACCGCCACTACCAATATCATCCAACAAAACTTCGGTATCCAGCAGGCACCAGAATCGTCGTTCAACCTGCAACCAACACAACTCAATGTAAACGGTTTTGTAAATGTGACCGTGCCAGCTTCTGCATTCCGGATCAACAACGTGGGTGTTACGCCCAATACCCAGGATTATAATGGCGGAACCGTTACCAGCATTCGAATCACCAGTTTCCCGTCTAATGTAAATACGATCACTATTAATGGTACTGTATATATCAATGGCGGTACCTGTCCGCCGGCAACAACCTGTGTTACCTGGCCCGGTGGCGGTGTGGTGGTGCCCTTTACCGATGGGGTTGGAACATCTGTACCTATACTCATCGATCCGGCCAACAATTCTACCTATAATATTGTAATACCATTTGCTTCCATTGACAATGCAGGCCGCGAAGATGCCACACCCGGTGCGGTTACCTGGCCTTTCCTCTCTACACTGCCCGTTACACTCATGCAATTCAGTGGTCAGTTAGCAGGCAATAACGCACAACTTTCCTGGAAAACGGCTAATGAACAATCCTTACTCCGATTCGAAACAGAATGGAGTGCCGATGGAATTAACTGGCAGCAGGCCGGTATTACTCCTGCACGTGGAACGAGTGGCAGTATTACCAATTACAGCGCCATGTATCCGATGCAGACCGGTATCAACTATTTCAGGTTGAAAATGCTGGATATTGATGGTCGCTTCAGTTACAGTGCCGTGCTTCGCCTTAAAAAAGACGGAACAAAAGACCTGATGGTGTATCCCAATCCCGCTTCAGACAGAATCACGCTGAGCCTGCCTGGTGGAAATGCCCGCATCCGGATCATCAGTAGCAACGGAACCATTGCTTATGAGACCACAGCTACCGGCAATGTGGTGAACCTGGGTGTCGGACATCTCGCCAAAGGTTTGTATTCAATACAGGTGCAGTATGACAGTGAAACACTGACGCAGCGCTTTATTAAAAATTAAAAAATAAAAAAAACAAGTATAGGCGGCCCCAAACGGGGCCGCTTTTTTTTACATCATCGTATCTTTGCCGGGAAGCGCATGCACTATGCAAAACATCGAACCCTTTTATAACTGGCGGCATATTTACATCAGCGAAGAAGACCGGCTTTCTCCTTTTTTCGGCAGGACTTATTCTGAGTTTGAGTTTTCCCAAACCGTATATAATTATTATATCCATCCCCAATGGGATGAATTCGGCAGCCGTACCCTTTACCTTAAAGTTCTGATAGCCGATTACGAAGAAAAATACGCGGTCATCGAACTGATTGGCGAATGGAATGATGCCATTGAGAACGACATCATGGAACTGAAACGGGAAGTACTGGAAAAATTCATGGGGGAGGGGATCTTTAAATTCATATTAATCGGCGAAAATGTGCTCAATTATCATAGTGATGGGCCCGATTATTACGAAGAATTATACGAAGAAGTAACAGAAGAAAATGGCTGGGTGGTATGCCTGAATATGCCCGAACAAACACAGTATGATTTCAAAAAAGCCCGCCTCAACCGGTATGTGGAACTGATGGAATTGCTGAACTGGCGAACCTATAAGCCCTTTCATCTGTTTAAGAAAATTGATAACGAAATATCGGCCCGGCTTTCCCTTTGACAATTGGCAGGTGTAGCGTGGAACTAAAGAAAGCCGGAACGAGCCAGCAGATAAATCTTTTATACGATTTTGACCCGGCGGCGCTATTTTTGCAAAAATCCTGATTTCTTTCTTTAAGATTCTATATATGAAATGGTCTGAAATGTTTACCTCCTCAGTTGGCAAAAAGTGGATAATGGCTTTGACGGGTTTGTTTTTAATCAGCTTTTTAGTGGTGCACGCCGGTATCAATGCCTGTATCTGGGCCAATGACGGAGGCGTAATGTTCAACAAGGCCGCTCATTTTATGGGAGCCACCGTGGTAATTCGTATCATGGAAGTGGGGCTTTTCCTTGGCATTTTCCTGCACATTGCACAGGGCTATATGCTGGAATGGCAAAACCGCAGCAAACGGAAACAGGGCTACGCCGTACCCATGGGCAATAAAGGCAGCAAATGGTACAGCCGGAGCATGGGCCTGTTAGGAACCATTCTCCTGATTTTCTTTATCATACACTGGAAACATTTTTGGGTGCCATCCCGCATCACCGGTATACCTGGTCCCGAAATGACCCTTCCCGGTGATATGGAAGTACATAATATGTATGCGCTGATGCAATCTACTTTTCAGGAACTCTGGGTGGTGATTGTATATGTGTTGGCTTGCTTTTCACTTTGCTGGCACCTGATACATGGTTTTCTGAGTGCCTTCCGTACCGTTGGAGTAAGCAATCCCAAATATGTGGCACTGATTCGAAATGTGGGCATCGGTTATTCGGTGATCATTTCACTGGCTTTTGCCATGATGCCGGTGAGTATGTATTTGGGTTGGGTGAAGTAAGATGTACGAAGTACGATGTACGGTGTTAGATGTACGATGTCAGATGAATGAAGTGGCTGTTTCATTATCACATTAGCAGATTATCGAATTGTCACATTACCGAATTTTCACATTATTAAACTGATATATGCTCGATTCAAAAATTCCAACCGGATCGTTAGAGTCAAAATGGACAGATTATAAAGGCCATTGCAAGCTGGTAAACCCTGCCAACAAACGCAAACTGGAGATTATCGTTGTAGGTACCGGTCTCGCAGGAGCTTCTGCCGCAGCTTCACTCGGCGAATTGGGATATAAAGTAAAAGCGTTTTGCTTTCAGGATTCTCCCCGTCGTGCGCATAGTATCGCTGCACAGGGGGGCATCAACGCCGCTAAGAATTACCAGAATGATGGAGACTCGGTATTCCGTCTTTTCTATGATACGGTTAAAGGCGGTGATTACCGCGCCCGGGAATCCAACGTACATCGCCTTGCTGAAGTGAGTGTGAATATCATCGACCAATGTGTGGCCCAGGGTGTTCCCTTTGCCCGTGAGTATGGCGGATTACTTAATAACCGTTCATTCGGAGGTACTCAGGTAAAAAGAACGTTCTATGCAGCCGGTCAAACCGGTCAGCAATTATTAATAGGTGCTTATCAGGCCCTGGAAAGACAGGTCGCTCTCGGAAATGTACACCAATACAGCCGGCATGAAATGCTGGATGTAGTGGTTATCGATGGCAAAGCCAGAGGTATTATCTGCCGCAATCTCGTAACAGGTGAACTCGAACGACATTTCGGTCATGCGGTACTGTTATGTACCGGTGGCTATGGCAACGTCTTTTACCTGTCCACCAATGCGATGGGCAGCAACGTTACTGCCGCCTGGAAAGCGCATAAAAAAGGAGCTTTCTTTGGAAATCCCTGCTTCACGCAAATACACCCTACCTGTATACCGGTAAGTGGCGATCACCAATCCAAACTTACCCTCATGTCCGAATCATTGCGAAACGACGGACGTATTTGGGTTCCCAAACAAAAAGACGATAAACGTAAACCCAACGATATACCCGAAGAAGAAAGGGACTATTATCTCGAAAGAAGGTATCCTGCCTTTGGTAACCTGGTGCCGAGAGATGTGGCTTCCCGTGCTGCGAAAGAAAGATGCGATGCAGGTTATGGAGTAGGGACTACCAAACAAGCCGTATACCTCGATTTTAAATTTAACCTCATCAATAAATATGGCCGGGCCGAAGCCAGCAAACAAGGCATCGAAAATCCGGACATCGAAACTTTAATGCGCTTGGGTAAAGAAGTAGTGAAAGAGGAATATGGCAACCTGTTCGATATGTATGAAAAGATCACAGGTGAAAACCCGTACGAAGTGCCGATGCGCATTTATCCTGCCGTACACTATACCATGGGTGGCCTGTGGGTGGATTATGAATTAATGACGAATGTAAAAGGATTGTATGCATTAGGGGAAGCCAATTTCAGCGATCACGGGGCCAACCGGTTGGGCGCCTCCGCACTCATGCAGGGTCTGGCGGATGGTTATTTTGTAATTCCTTACACCATGGGTAATTACCTGGCCGATGATATTGCCACTAAACCCATACCCACCACGGATGAGGCGTTTGAAAAAACAGAAAAAGGCGTAAAAGAACGTTTGGAAACGCTGATGAACATTCAGGGAAAACAAACCGTGGAGAGCTTCCATAAACGCCTCGGTAAGATCATGTGGGAGAAATGCGGCATGGCCCGAAATGAAAAAGGATTGAAAGAGGCAATAGCAGAAATACAGGCATTGAAAAAAGAATTCTGGTCGGATGTGCGCATACCCGGTTCTATTGGTGAAATGAATCCGGAACTGGATAAGGCAGGCCGTGTGGCTGACTTCATCGAGCTGGGAGAATTAATGTGCCGCGATGCCCTGAACCGCAACGAAAGCTGCGGAGGCCACTTCCGCGAAGAAAGCCAGACGGAAGATGGCGAAGCCAAACGCGATGATGAGAATTATGCTTATGTGGCTGCCTGGCAATACAAAGGCGATAGTGAATGGGAACTGCATAAAGAGCAGTTGACATTTGAAGTGGCGAAGCCGAGTCAAAGAAGCTATAAATAAACTTTATTTTTTGAATGGACTTTTGTGTCAAGGATTGGATAGATATCATTACAAAAACAGCAGGTGCAGTAGGCGTTTTATTTGCGGCATGGTTTTACAGAAAACAGGTTAGGCTTAAGCAAGCCGAATGGTTAAAATCACTATTTGAGAAGTTTTTTGAAAATCAACATTATAAAGAAGTGCGGGGCTGGGTGGATTATGGGGAATTAAATGCAAAACTGAACGTTTCTGATTTTGTCGAGAAACGCTCAAATGAAGAAAGGTTTACTGATTTTTTAAATTTTTTCGAGTTTATTGGTGTATTGCATTATCGCGGGGAGCTTTCTCTGGAACAGGTAAATGAAATTTTCGATTATTATCTGAAGAAAATAAAAGACGATCCGGATTGCAGCATATGGATAAAGAAATTTGGATTTGAGAAATTGCAACTACTGCTGAATAAAATCTGAGGAGCATGGAACGCAAAGATTATTTATTTGTTTACGGTACATTAAGAAGAAACTACAATCTTAAGTTGAAGGATAAAGTAGCTGCAAGCATTAAATACGTGGGTCAGGGAAAAGTAGCCGCTTCGCTTTATGATATTGGAAAGTATCCCGGGGCTAGAAAGGAAAATTCAGCGGATGAAGTAGTTGGCGATGTTTTTGTGGTGGATGACCCTGAAAAAGTTTTTAAAGTACTCGATAAATATGAAGGCAATGAGTTTGTCAGAGAGAAAAACCGGGTAAAATTGAGGTCTGGTAAATCCTTGAATGCATGGATTTACTGGTATGGCCAAAAGCCGGTTGGAAAGAAAAGGATACCGTATAAGGATTATTTTAATTACCTGAAAAGTAAAAAAACAGCATAGTCTGTTTGCGCAAAAATGGCTCGTAATTTAATAAGGCATTTTCTTTGTTTTTTTAGCCTGCTCATGTGTTTAAGCATGGGGGCGCAAAATGTAGAAATAAATAGTATTTCGAAATCCGGTTCTGATATCAGCGTTTTTATCCCTTCAGGTTACGACACGATGATGACTGCCAAAGGAGATTTGAATAAAGACGGGGTTGAAGATGTAGTTCTTTGTTTAAAAAACTTCAGCGAAGATAGCTTCGACATGGATGAAGAACCTAAAAGGATATTATTAGTTCTCATAAAAAAGAATAATGAGTATGTCTTGAAAGGGAAATCCGTAAATGCCCTGATGTGCCGCCATTGCGGAGGAATATTCGGTGATCCGTTTTCTGGTGTAGCTGTTGAAAAAGGTATTTTAATGATATCTCATTATGGCGGCAGCGCATGGAGATGGACTGAACTATTGAAATTCAGGTATCAGGAGAATGGCTTTTACCTTATCGGCACCACTTCTGATTATTTCTGGAATGTATCAGATTGTAATGGTAAGGGAGCAGGGGAGTCTGGAAGAAAATACAAAGATGTGAACTGTGTTACAGGTGATACAGAAATAATCGAGAAAGACGAAAACTGCCGGTTACTGGTTCACAAGAAAAAGCGGCTAAATAAAAAGCCCCTTGTAAAACTTGAAAAATTTAAATACGATTTTTAATAAATTAAGCTAGAATGGAGCACTATACAATGAATCTTACACTCAAAGTGTGGAGACAAAAAAACAAGGACAGTAAAGGAGCCTTCGAAACATACCCCGTAAAAAACATTTCTTCGGAGATGTCTTTTCTGGAAATGATCGATGTCTTGAATGAAGAGCTGATCCGCGATGGTAAAGAGCCCATCGCTTTTGACCATGACTGCCGTGAAGGTATCTGCGGTATGTGTTCCATGTATATTAATGGTCGCCCTCACGGACCCTGGCATGCCAATACCACCTGCCAGTTGCACATGCGGGCATACAAAGATGGAGATACGATTGTGGTAGAACCATGGCGCGCGAATGCATTTCCTGTATTAAAAGACCTGGTAGTGGATCGTTCTGCATTTGACAGGATCATTCAGGCCGGAGGTTATATTTCTGTGAACACCGGTAATGCCGTGGATGCAAATGCAGTACCCGTTGAAAAAGATAAAGCAGATGCTGCCTTTGCCGCTGCTGCCTGTATCGGTTGCGGAGCATGCGTGGCCGCTTGTAAAAACTCTTCCGCCTTGCTTTTCGTTTCTGCCAAAGTATCACACCTGGCCTTGTTACCACAGGGTGCTCCTGAAAGAAAATCAAGAGCAATGAACATGGTAGCCCAAATGGATAAAGAAGGATTTGGCTCCTGCACCAATACCGGTGCTTGCGAAGCAGTTTGTCCGAAAGAGATTTCGATCGAAAATATTGCCCGCCTCAACCGGGAATACATGGTCGGCGCTGCCACTTCTGAGAAATAAACGTTCAATTAGATAAATTTTTCAAAACCCATCTATTACTGATGGGTTTTGTGTTTTCACATCGGATCGATTCAAGGAATAACCGGCCGCGGGAAACAAAAAAAGCATCTTTTTAAGGATGCTTTTTTTATAAAATGAATGTTGTTATTACTTTTTCCCAAACAAATCATCCACCATTTGCTGGTTGATATACTTTACGGGGTCGCCGGTAATATTATGATATACTGCACTCACAAAAATCGTTTGCGCAGCACTGATGATCGCCAGGATTGACAATACCCCGGCAATTGCCAGGAATACACCCAATACCGGGCTAAATATTGAACCGATAAAATACAAGGTGATACCAGCTAACAATGAACCCAAAAAATATATAATACTGAAACTGAAATTGGCCACCAGACTTTCACCCCATTTTTCTTTCATCATGGCCGTAGAGCGCTTAACCGCATCAATTGGACCTACATTTTCATAGGCAATAACAGGTACAACAAAAAAGGTGGCCACGCTCCAAACTATTCCAATAACACCAGCAACGATCTTCCCAAGCAGACCAGAGTTTTCCTGAATGGTCCGCAGAATTACGCCTACCGTAGCAGCCACCAATGCCCAGGAAAAAATTACAGAAAGGCGGCTCATACTGTATTGAATGCCTTTGCGCACAGTCACTTCCTCACCGCGGAAATACAGGCGGGTGCAATGGATAAGCGCCATATTAAAAAACACTACTACAAAATAATTGACTACATAAAAAGCAAAAGACAACAGGAAATAAAACACCGGAGATTTATCCTCCAGGTTTATACTTTCAGCATCCCATCCGGCTGCGGCTAACTGTGCCGTAAAGAAGGAACCAATGATCAGCACGATAGAAATTCCGGACAGTATGGGGAAAATGACCAGTTGTTTGTTTTCACGCAATATTTTGAAACTGTTCATGGCAATATTCCAGCCATTGGAGATACGATCGGCAAAACTCATAGCTAACTTTTTTAATTAAATAATATAGCAAATATATTAAATATTCCCAAAATCAATTTGCTTGCGTATCTAACTACTGCATTACGGTAAAGCTCCGGTCCGGCACCCGGTACACCTTCCCATTCCTCCGCACAAAAATTGATTCGATACCCAGGGTACACCTGATCGTCATTTGCCGAATAGCAGATAAATAACCCGCTACGCTATGGTCAATTTTGTTTCCGGTAAAATAAAAAGACAACGGCTCATCTTTATGTGGCAGGTCGATAGATACGATAAAACTCAGCAACTGATACGATGTATCATACAGTTGGACAGTAAACTCACTTTCCAGCAATGAACGGGGCAATTTAAACTCGTGTTCATATCCCGGTATGAAAGCCCGGGTCTTTGCAAGCGTATCATATATCTGCGGGAGTTCATGGCCGGATACCAGATAGAAATAAAAGGGTGCTATGAAATACCGGCGACCCTCTTTTTTCACCCGGATATTATCGATCGTAACCAGTGATTTGGCTTGTGGTTGAATAACGGAATCATATTTACTCAGATCCACTGTTGGCAATGAGACCGGCGCACAGGAAATTTGCCCATCAGGATTATCCCAGCATACCACTGCACGTTCAAACGTAAAAGACGTATCGGAAAGTTGAAGGATAAAGGGATTCAACAACACGTTCAGGTCTATATAAGATTCATGCAGATGCCCCTTGATGAAGCTATAAACATCACTTCGGAATGGCGTAGTGTCTTTCTGTGAATAGGAGAGTTTCGGAATGGAAATACACAGCAACAAAACCAAAAAATGACTTTTATTCAGCATACAAGATAGTGATTTCATGGCCCTTTTGAGGTGGGTTCATACTTCAACGCAGGGTCTCACGGATTATTGCGGTTACGCATATAAAAACCGGAACGGAAACAGGCAGCCTGTTGTTGTGTAAAAGCCGGTTAAAACCACTGATTTACCCGCCCCAAAGGTTGCCATTTCCTCGCCTAAAAAGCCTACCTTTGCGGCTCCCGAAAATGCCCGTAAAAACCGGGCAGGAGGCTTAACGAACATGAAGAATATCCGCAATTTTTGCATCATCGCACACATCGACCACGGTAAATCCACCCTGGCTGACAGGCTTTTACAAATCACCAATACCATCAGCGATCGCGATATGATGGATCAGGTACTGGATGATATGGACCTGGAAAGGGAGAAAGGCATTACTATTAAAAGCCATGCTATACAGATCAATTACAAAGCAGCCGACGGACAAGAATATATTCTCAACCTGATTGATACACCCGGCCACGTGGATTTCAGCTATGAAGTGAGCCGTGCGCTGGCCGCCTGTGAAGGCTGTCTGCTGCTCGTGGATGCTACACAGGGTATTCAGGCCCAGACCATTTCCAATCTCTACCTCGCCATTGATAATGATCTCGAAATCATTCCTGTGATCAATAAGATCGATATGGACGGAGCCATGATCGAAGAAGTGGAAGACCAGATTATCGAATTGATCGGTTGTAAAAAAGAAGAGATAATGCATGCTTCCGGTCGTACCGGATTAGGCGTGGACAAAGTGCTGGATGCCATCGTGAGCCGTATTCCGGCACCGGTAGGCAAACCGGAAGAACCCCTGCAGGCCCTGATCTTCGATAGTATGTTCAACTCTTTCCGAGGTATCATCGTGTACTTCCGGGTAAGAAATGGTAAGATCAAAAAAGGGGATAAGGTAAAATTTGTTAGCACCGGACAAGAATATGAGGCCGACGAAGTGGGGATACTCAAGCTGAAAATGACGGAGAAAAAGGAAGTACTCTGTGGCGATGTGGGCTACCTGATCACCGGTATCAAGAACGCAAAAGAAGTTAAAGTGGGTGACACTATCACATTGGCTGCCAACCCCACACAAGAAATAATCAAAGGTTTTCAGGAAGTAAAGCCGATGGTATTTGCGGGTATTTTCCCGGTGAATACCGATGACTTTGAGGAGTTGCGTGACTGCATGGACAAGTTGCAACTCAACGATGCTTCTCTTACCTATGAACTGGAAACATCCCAGGCCCTGGGTTTTGGTTTCCGTTGCGGATTCCTTGGTATGCTCCACATGGAGATTATTCAGGAACGCCTCGAAAGGGAATTCAACCAAACCGTGATCACCACGGTGCCCAACGTAAGCTTTATTGCTTACACCACCAAAGGCGAGAAGATCATAGTGAACAACCCGACCGAGTTTCCCGACCCGGTAAAGACGGATCGTATTGAAGAGCCTTTTATCAAAGCACAGATCATTACCAAACCGGAATATATCGGTAATATCATGACACTTTGCCTGGGCAAACGGGGAATGCTGATGAACCAGAGCTACCTGACCACCACCCGGGTTGAACTCATCTTTGAAATGCCCTTGACAGAGATCGTATTTGACTTCTACGATAAATTAAAATCTCAAACAAGGGGCTACGCTTCTTTCGATTATCATCCCATCGGTTTCCGGGATGCGGATATTGTGAAAATGGATATCCTGCTCAATGGAGATAAAGTGGATGCCTTAAGTGCTTTGATACACCGTAGCAAAGGGCAGGAGTTTGGCCGCAAACTTTGTGAGAAATTGAAAGAACTGGTACCCAGACAACAGTTTCAGATAGCGATACAGGCAGCCATTGGGGCTAAAGTGCTGGCCCGCGAAACCATCTCTGCGATGCGCAAGGATGTAACCGCCAAATGTTATGGTGGTGATATCAGCCGTAAACGTAAACTGCTCGAGAAACAAAAAGAAGGAAAGAAACGGATGCGTCAAATCGGCAACGTGGAAGTACCACAGGAAGCATTTCTTGCTGTACTTAAATTGGATGATTGATCCGGTATTTCATGTATCATATTTCATAGAGGCGTCCCAAAGGGCGCCTTTTCTTTTAAACGTATAACGAGTAAACGAATTACGTTTAAGAATCCGATCGGATTAAAAGATGATGTAGTTTTGAATCCATCTTTTAACCGCAAGCATTACACTTCCGCAAGATGTTTCCTGTTTTTTCAGGAACAAGAATATAAATCAAACCCGATGAGAACTTTATTACTGACAGGCTTATGCCTCTTAGGAAGCATGGCATTACTCGCACAATCTTCCGCATCACATCAGCGATCTGGTTCCCCTGAATCCGGCAACGTTGGCATTGGAACGCTACACCCCAATAGTTTTAAATTGGAAGTGGCTGGAAATGTTGGGCCAGAAGCAGATACCAGTCGTGACCTGGGCGCTCCAACAAAACGATGGTCTGCCTTATATGCAAACAAAATTCATGCGTCCCTTTATCCAACTGATTTCGTAAAAGGAGGGTTGGTATTTCCAGACAGTACCGGCAAACTAATACAAAACCCAAGTATGCTAAATTGGAATGACCATTCCGCCCGGCTCAGCATAGGTGTCAGCCAGGTGCCTGATGGCTATTCACTCGCGGTAAAAGGTGGGATCATTGCTGAAAAACTAAAATTAAAATTGCTGGCATCGGGCTGGCCGGATTATGTATTTCACACAACGTATCGGTTACCTTCTCTTAAAGAAGTGGCCAGCTATATTCAACAATACAGCCATTTACCCCATATACCCTCCGCACAGGAAATGGAAAAGGAGGGGCTGGATGTTTCAAAACTGACATCCCTGTTGCTGCAAAAGATCGAAGAACTTACCCTGTATCTGATCCGCATGGATCAAGAAATGAAACAACTCAAAAAGGCAATTAATACAATTATTATTCGCTAAAAATAGTTCCGTAACAACTGACCAGCTATGAAAAGGTTCGCATTAATGACCGGCTTACTATGCCTGTTTCAATCTGCATTTGCACAATCGCCGGATGATTTTGGCCGGATTGGTGAGCATACAAACATTCAACGGTTAAAAGTATTAAGCGATTCTTTTGCATCCCGTTATTTTCAAAATAGAGATATTGCATCGGCTTTGGCAACGAAAAATAAATGGCCCCTTATGATACCGCAGGAAGGGGGTGGCATGAAAGCCCTGGTTGGCATAACAGATGACTCACTTCCATTGTATGCTCAAACATTGAACAGGGGAGCAGGTATTACCCTCCGGACAGATAAACTGTATTCCGGTGGCGGATTGGGCCTGGCCGTACACGGAGAAGGAATGATTGCCGGCTTATGGGATGTATCGGGTATTTTACGCAGTCATGAAGCATTCGGAAACCGTGTATCACAAATGGACCCGATGTATACTTCCGTTACAGCCAACCATTCCACGCATGTGGCCGGTACCATCATTGCATCTGATCTGCCACAAAATGGAAACATACGAGGTATGGCGTTTAAAGCGCGGCTTCATGCTTATGACTGGTACAATGACCTTAGCGAAACCGCCAATGCCGCTGCGAATGGATTACTGATTTCCTGTCACCCGTATTCCATGGCTCCGCAGCCCATTACGTATTGGGGGACTTATATCGCTCGTACCGCCAGTTGGGATCAGATCATGTACAATGCCCCGTATTATCTCGTGGTGTGGGCCGGAGGCAATGGAGGTCCATATACCGACCGGCTGACCAATGAAGCCGCCAATAAAAATGGGATTGCGGTAGCTTCCGTTTTTCAATTGAATGAATATACCGGACCATCCAGTGTTCAGATATCGTCATTCAGCAGCCGGGGACCCGCCCGTGATGGTAGAATCAAACCAGATATCTGTGCCAAAGGAGAATCTGTGTTATCCTGTAATTTTAACAGCAACAATACTACGTACTCCTATGGCTGGGGTACTTCGATGGCCAGTGCCAGTGCTACTGGTACATTATTATTACTGCAGCAGCATTACCGTAATCGAACCGGCCGTTTCATGCGGTCAGCCACATTAAAAGCCCTGGCCATTCATACTGCTGATGAGGCGGGGGCTTCCCCGGGACCAGACATTGCCTATGGCTGGGGTTTATTGAACGCACAACGAGCCGCAGAATTGATCTCCAATGGTGTATCCACCGTCAACATTTCTGAAAATACGCTTACTAACGGTCAGGTATATGTGAAAACAGTCACTGCAAATGGCAACAGTCCCCTCACTGTCACCATTTGCTGGACAGATCCTGCCGGTATAGCCGTTGCCAATCCGGCGGACCTGAGTTCACGCCTTGTAAATGATCTGGATATCCGCATCAATGGTTGCAACCAAACCTGGTTTCCATGGAAGCTGGATCCGGGAAACATTACTGGGCCAGCCATTCAAGGTGATAATACATTGGATAACCTGGAGAAAATTGAGATACCCGATCCGGTACCGGGACAAACTTATACCATTACCATATCGCATAAATCTGTTTTACAATCAACAGGAGTACAACAAAAGCAGGATTATTCACTCCTTGTATCCGGAGAAGCAGCTTGTCAGGCTGAAAGGACAATATCCGGATATTTCAGTGAACCCAATTTCAGATCGGCAAGTTGGATTCGGTCAGCAGGTTCAGTTGTGATGAACCCAAATGTACCAATCACGCTCATAGCCGATCCGGTAGATGGATTCATTGAACTGGCACCACAATATGCACAGGATTCCATTTATATTGCGCCGCTCGCTGGTAGCTTTACCACGGAATGGATGCAGGGTTGTACGGATGCTTCATTAAACGGGCTCTATACAACAAACACAAAAGTCTCGGAGTATGCAAGTAAACAAACCGGGAAAAATAGCTACGGTACTAACCAATCTTCATTTCGGCAATGGAGAAAACGTATCAGGGCGGCCTGGTATACCGGACTGTCTATATGCAAAGTATTATGAGCAGGGTTGGAAGGGGGCTGGTTGGAGTCATGCAGTTTTTGATAAATTACACTATCATTGCATAATCAATTATCATCATTGAAATTATCACAACTCATCAATTATCCGCTCAGTCTTTTCGGACTGGTACTGCTCCGCAAATCAAAGTTGCACAAGCGGCTGGTGAACCGTGATGATATGGAGCAGGATAAAGCATACCAGGCCATATACGAACGTGTAAAACCTTTTACTATGGTGGAGCCGGAACGTTGCTATGCACTCTATCAATCCATGCAATATATTATCCGGCATAATATTCCCGGAGATTTTGCAGAATGTGGGGTTTGGAAAGGGGGCAGTGCCATGCTCATGGCACTCTGTCTCTCCGAAGCAGGCATCACCAACCGGAAAATATGGCTGTATGATACTTTCGAAGGCATGACCCGCCCCGGGCAGGAAGACGGCGCATTCGAAAATGAAGAATGGGAAAAAAGAAAAAAGAATGAGGATGTGAGTGACTGGTGCTATTCTCCATTTGAGGAAGTACAACGTAATATGCTCAGTACCGGCTATCCACTGGAAAATATTTGTATGATCAAAGGAAAAGTGGAAGACACTATTCCGGGTACAATGCCCGATTCGCTGGCAATGCTAAGGCTTGATACCGATTGGTATGCATCCACCAAACACGAACTGGTACATCTCTATCCGTTATTGTCTGCAAAAGGAGTGTTATTGATCGACGATTACGGAGCCTGGCAGGGAGCGCGTAAAGCCACGGATGAATATTTTGCCCAACAAAATTTGCCCGTATACCTGCAACGTATTGACTGGACCGGTCGCCTGCTCATCAAAGGGTAAAAACCTGCTCATGCCAAAGCGAGTAGATTTTGTCCGGGGCAAATTGCTTTACATTTTCTCTGGCCGCAGCACCCATTTCTTGACGTAGTGAGTCATTATCGATCAAATTAAGTATTGCTTGGCTCATGCTTACTGTATCTTCTTTCGGGATCAACAAACCAGTACCGGAAGCAATGATATGACGGGGACCTGATTCACAATCAAATGCCACACAGGGCAAACCGGCCATTTGAGCTTCCAGCAAAGTCATAGGAAAACATTCATTTACCGATGTCATTACATAAATCGCAGCCTGCTGATATTCATTACTGATGGCATGACTGGAAGGGGATTGAACAATCAGGCGGGAAGTCAATTTGTTTTTTTCAATAAAATTCAATAATTCTTCCCGTAAATCACCATCCCCAATGATTTTCCATTGCCAGTCGGGCCTAGCTTTCAACACTTCGTTGGCTGTAATCAGTAAATGAGCTATTCCCTTTACAGCCGTAAGCCTTGCCACTGTAAGTATGATTTTGTTACTGTTTCGTTGTCCAATTTCAGGTCGGATAAAATTGGGAATCACCACCGGATGGTTGTTGATGGTGGCGAATAAACGTTGCTCATCTTTATTCAGACAAACCACACCATGAAGTCTGGGATAAGTGAGCCGGAAAATCTTATTCCAAAACAGATTTCGTTTTAGCTCGTAGTAATGGTGATGCTCCCAGGATACCACTTTGGCAAATTTGTTTGAACCGGCCAATATCGCAGCCGCCGCAAAAGGATATTCAGATGCAATGATAAGGTCAGGTATCATCGCTTTCAAAGTACGCCGCAGTTTCAAAACATCACTGAGTAATTTTATTTTCCGGGTAATCACATTCCCTTCCTGGGTAATTCCAAAGGATAGAGGCAACTGTACCAATTCCACTTCAGGATGCAGGGGATAAAAACTATCTTTTGTTTCATCGAGAATCAATAACGTAACCCGGTGACCTTTTTCTGCAAATAAACCAGCCGTATTCACCACGGCACGTTCGATACCTCCCGGCAGATCGAGCCTGGAGCAAAGCAACAAAATATGTGAACCGGTCTTAAGCATTATTATAGTTTCCAGAGAGCAAGTTGTTTATCCGGGTAACCACTGGTATATTCTTCGGCTATTTCTGTTAGCGGTTTGGGCATTGAAAAGGGGGGAAGTTCCAGATTGATCATCCGGAAACGACCGGGTTCAATATCTTTATTTTCACCAATAAAATGATAGGTATTCGTAAGCAGATACCGGATACCACAGCGCTTGAAATTCTGAATGGCACTGACGATCATTTTATTTGATAAATGAATAAAACAGTCCCGGCAAAGCACCACATCTGCGACAGGAAGGTCATCTTCGATAATATTGGCTACGATGAATTTTTTATCCGGAAATTTCTGCTGATTATCCCGTATGAGCTTCTCTACGATATCAGCACCCGTGTATTGAATAGCACCCAGGTCCACATGACTCATCCAGTTCAGATCACCACATGGTGCATCAAGCAAAGAGCCAGCTTGTATCGATTGCAATAAAGCTGGTAGTTGTGTACGGATATTTTGAGTATGTGAAAGGGTAGAGCCGGGGCCCGAACCTGTACCAGTAGCTTTCCACCAATCTGTTTTGTAATAGATATGATGGAATATATCCGCCAGGCTTTTCTTCTTTTTTCTGAAAAATGGTAACATTATTTTCTCCCTGCTAATTTTTTAAGTACACGACGGGTACAATAGTACAATTTTCTGCTAAATGTCTGGTACTTGTTCAGGAATTGGAGCGAAGGATGTATTCCTGGCTGCCCCTTTCTGGTTCGGTGAAGAATGGATTTATACACTTGTAAACGGCTGACCACGATCGCTGCCGCTGTAAATTGTTGTTGTATTTGTGTTAATGCATTTTCTCCCAGTTGTTGCCGCAAATCTGGTCTTTCCATGAGATAGGAGATTGCCTCAGCCATGGCCGCCGGATCATTGGATGGTACGATCCAGGCACTATGTCCATGTTTAAAGAAGGCCGCAGCACCCGTGCCCTCCGTTATGAGCAACGCTTTACGATTAGCGGCAGCTTCCAGTGCAACATAATTGAAGGTCTCAAACAAAGCTGGTATTACCACCAACGAAGCAGCAGCTAATGTTCTTTGTGTTTCTTCAAACGGTAATTCACGGAGCCATTGAAATTGTTGTTGCCAGCTATCCGGATATTGTTGCTCCAGATCATCGGCCACGGACCGGTAATCTTTCGCAAGCCAGGTATTGCCCCCGATCCATTGCCATAAGCAGGGTGTTGATTTCTTCTTCAGTAATTCCAAGGTTTCCAAAGCAGTATATACTCCCTTAACAGGCTGCAGTCCGCCAATGGTGAGCAGGTTTCCTGACGCTGTCGGCACATTTGTTATGCGGGTGTGTACCCAGGGCATCAATGCTTCAGCAATATAATTATCAGGAAAAAGCTGTTGCAGGTTTTCTTTATTCAACTGGCTGTGTACGATTACGCCATCTGCATATTGGTATGACAAGCGTTCTAAATTCTGTACTACCTGCGCATTATCATCCTGTCCTATAAAATTAAATGTTCGGAATTGCATCAGACTTCCGTGACCGGTGACGATAACAGGGGGCAATTCAGCATCGCAAAGAAAAATACCCAAACCGCCATAATCCGTTACTTCAATAATATCTACCTGGTAAAGAATATGATTGGTGAGCAGCCATTCACGTACACACATTCCCATGGCGATCCAGTTTGGCGCATTGAATCCACCGGGCCGGAAATAGGGTTTCCATTTTGCCAAATGACTTGCATAATGCTTACCGGTGATCACGGTAGTGAGCAAACCTTCTTCCTTTTTCGTTTCTTCACCCGAATCTGAAATATACAGCACAATCACCGTATGACCCGCCCCGGTAAGCAGCGATGCGATATGGGTATGAAAAGAAGCAATTCCTCCCACCTGACCGGGCCTTCCATCAGAAACAAAACAAATGGTCATGCGTTCTTTTTGGTGTTAAACGAAAATCGGTTTTTTAATAAAATCGCAAAAACCCTTCGCGCCAGCTTATTATTAATTCCGTAAAATGGTTGTCGTTGCTTACGCCCGGATATCAATCCGGAACGTAAATGCACCAATGTAAATCGTTTGATCAGTTGTTTCGTATCGATATCTGTCAGCGATTGAATATAGGATAGAATACGAAAACACTCTGTCTGGTCACGGCCATCCTCCGGAAGGCTTCCACTAATGCCACTGCTATGCACCCGGTATGTGTTCATCGGTTCCGGCGAATACAGGATATCCGACCGGTATGCCGCATACAGGTAGCAAAACCAATCACCATGATACCGGTATTGGGAAACTTCCCTGATACATTCCAGCAACAGATCTTTTCGGATCAATACTGCACTCGCATTGTTGATGGTACATCGTAGACCCAGCCAGGATGCGATCTCCGCTTTTCCATTGATCGAATAGGTTTCATTCCATTTATCTGTTTGAAAAAACCGGTTTTTCTCCGTTGAAAAAAGGGTGTTACCAGGATCTTTTACAGAATCACAATAAAAAATTCCTGCACCGGGATGTTCAAGTATTGCCGCCGCCGCCTTTTCCAAAAAATAGGGCTGACAATGATCATCGCTCTCTGCTAACCATACCCACTCATATTTTGCGATACTTACTCCTTTTTGCCATTGCTGAAAAGGGGAGCCACTGTTCTTTTCATTTATACAAATATGACTGACCAGTGGATGCTGCCGGAATTTTTCAATGATCGAAACACTTTCGTCCGTGGACGCATCATCCAGCAATATCACTTCAGCAGGTGCATTGGTTTGTGACAACACCGACTCGATCCGCTGCTGCAGAAAAGGAGCATGATTATAATTCGGTATGATGACGGAAATACGGATCATGCGACGGCTTTATTTTTTAAACAGTTGCCTGATCAATTTAAAAGGGTATAATAACACATGGCCCAACCGGTAGGTGATGGTACCTGTTACCATTTTTTCCCGTTGCAGCAATGCCTGTTCCCATACTGAATCACCGGTGAATACACTATTGGGTAATGAAGGCAATTCGTTATCTGCCGCCAACGCCACATAATAAAGGGCTTCCGGTGCTGTGATTTTTTCAACCGATGAAAAATTGCCACTGTATTGCTGAAATCCGTTTCCTGATGCGCCGGTGATAACAGAAGACAGAGTCATCTGCTGTGTGTAAAGAGCGAAATGGCTGAAATGACCGCGGAGTAAGGATTCCAGTTCATGCCGGTATAATTCTTTCTTATGAAAAGGATTTTGATAGCCGGTCTTATCCGAATAATTTTTTTTCTCCGGTGTGGAAAGTATCAGTAAACCTCCCGGCCTGAGTACGCGTTTTATTTCACGTAGCATCGCTTCCTGTGCATCGGTGTGTTCCAGAGTTTCAAAACTCACCACCACATCAAAACTATCATCGGCAGACGGTATTTGCTCTGTCGATGCCGTTTCAAAACGGATATTATTATGTTTATAAGTTGTCTTAGCTTTTTCTATAGTAAGCGGGTCAATATCCATGCCCGTAACCTCTGCGGCATGTTGCGCCAGCAGGGCCGTTCCATAACCCGATCCGCAAGCAATGTCCAGTACGGCCTTCCCTGATACCAGCGATGCAGCAAGTGCATACCGATGCAGGTGTTCTATGGTGGATTCATTCTGTATGAATGTCTCCAACCTTTCGCCAGTCCATTGTGGTTGCCTGCTCATCGGGTTGTTGCTATTTTTTTTAAATAACCATTTACATTGAATGTGGCATTTGGGCCGAAAAAATCACACCAGTAGCGGTCAGTCTCAAAGCTGGTTTCCTGTTGCAAAAATTCACGAATAGCCCGTTGCGGGCCACCATTGAATAATTTTTCTTTTCCCAGTTCATTCACAATCCCATCTTCAGCAATGAAATAGGAGCCGGGTGTAACAAAAGGACCGAATTTCTTCAAACTGGCCAGTACATCTTCATACATATGCGAACCGTCTTCGATCACCAATATCGTTGAATACGCGGAAAGAATGGAGGTGTCATACCCTTCGTAACCCTGTTTGAAAACGCGGGTGCGCGGATGCTGATGGAGTGAAGCGTCTTCTTCATTGGTGGAAATATCGATCGTATGAATCTCGCCCTTTCCGTTTAGTTGCAAAAGGTCTGCCAGGTAAAGCGTGGTTCCGCCTTTGTTAGTACCGATCTCAATGATCAGATCAGGCTGTACCTGCATGATTAGCATCTGGTACAGCACATAATCAAACGGGCACTTGATGGCCGGAATA
Source organism: Bacteroidota bacterium (assembly GCA_026391455.1). Taxonomy (GTDB): domain Bacteria; phylum Bacteroidota; class Bacteroidia; order Chitinophagales; family Chitinophagaceae; genus JJ008. The sequence goes on along the minus strand of JAPLEH010000066.1, from coordinate 4,182 downwards.
CCTTTATACGTGACCCGGTGATGGCCGGCATCAATATCACGCAGTTTATAGTTGGTATGTTTGGTTAAGCCCAGCATATTGTTTTAGTGTGATGATAATTCCCATTGCAACAAGGGCCGGATGACTCCCGGAAAATCGGCGGCATACTGACCACGTGCTGTCAATTTTGCAAAATCGGTATACATTTCGAAACTGAGTGCTTTTTGTTCATGAATGAGTATATCCACCGGGTTGGGCAGGAATAAAGCTAAACTGATACTGAAGATACCTTCCGGAAGCAAATGCCCCGGTATCCAGGCCGTAGCCTTGTACTTCCCTTTTTTCTTCAATGGATGATGATCGGGTTGTACATCATGTGCATTAAAAATATTCACATTTTCCTGGTTGTATACATTGATGCCATGTGTGAAACGTACCTGTTCGCTCAGCACTTCATATTCCATACTGATGCCGACTTTTTCCGTTGTATCATAACGGGAGCGGCTTACTCCATTATCATCGTGCAAAATAGCACGGTGCAGTAACACATCCCGGTTAGGGGAGGCCACCCCATTTTCCCATTCCATCGTGGCATTGGTCTGCAAATGTTTGGATACGTATTGAGCTATGACCTGTTCCGTAGCCCCCAGCGCGATCAGTTTGCCTTTATCCAGTAACATCGTTTGAGGACAGAATTTTCGCAGACTGTCCATATTATGGGTTACAAATAAAATGGTACGGCCATGGCTTTTACTCACTTCTTCCATTTTGCCAATACATTTCTGTTGGAATTCAATATCACCCACCGCCAGCACTTCATCAATCAATAATATCTCCGGCTCGAGGTGTGCTGCCACAGAAAAAGCCAGTCGCAACTCCATACCGGTACTGTAATGTTTCAGAGGAGTATTGATGAATTTCTCCACACCACTGAATTCGATGATCGCAGCTTCCTGCTTTTTGATCTCTGCTTTTTTCAAACCGAGTATGGATCCATTGAGGTAAATATTCTCACGCCCGGTAAGTTCAGGATGAAATCCGGTTCCTACTTCGAGCAGGCTTCCCACCCGTCCGCGAATAATGGCTTTGCCCGTGGTAGGAGGGGTGATGCGGCTGATGATCTTCAACAGGGTACTTTTACCGGCACCATTACGCCCAATAATGCCCACCCGTTCGCCCGGTTGTACCACCAGGTTGATATCATCCAGTGCATGGTATTGTTCTTTATTTCTTTTCTCCGACTGGAATATATTTTTTACAGAGCCCGTCAATGCATCGCGTAACGACATATAAGGCGTTGAAGCTTGCAGCGTATAGGTTTTGCCCAGGTGTTGTATATCAATAGCGGGTTTCATCAGGCAAGATCAGCAAAACGGGATTCTGTTTTTTTGAAAATGTATAAACCGGTTATCAATGATAATAAAGCAGCGGCAAAACTGATACCTGCGATTGTCAAATCCGGCTGATTCCCTCCGAGGGAACCGCGAAATAATTCAATAACTCCATTCAACGGGTTTAAGGCGAGAACATATTGTATACGAATATCATTGATTGCCTGAAGGGGGTAAATGATCTGGGAGGTAAAAAAGATGACCTGTAACAGAAAAGGGGCGATATAACGGAAATCGCGGTACCGGATAGTAAGCGTGGCCAGCAGTGTCCCGGCACCCAATGCAGCCAGTACCAGCAGTATAATCGCCACCGGCAAATACAACCAAAAAACTAACGGTAATGCCTGACCGAAAAACAGACAGAGGACAATAAAAATAATAAAGGCCATCAGGAAATCGAATAAAGCCGCCAGCACGACGGATCCGGGTATGATGAGCCGCGGAAAATATACTTTACTGATGATCCCGGCATGGCGGAGCATACTTTCACCCGCCTGGGATACCGATTGGTTGAATAGATTCCAGCAAATAAGCCCTGCCATTACAAAAACGGGGTATTTAAGCGGGGTACTGTCTATATGCCAGGTGCGGGCAAAAAGAAAGGTGAAGATCACCATCATGGCGAGGGGTTGCACCAGGGCCCATCCGATGCCCAGCCAGGTCTGCTTGTATTTGATCTTGATATCCCGCCAGGTGAAGAAATAAAACAATTCACGGTATTGCCAGAGTTCCCTGAACCCGGGCGATAACCGGGAGGCCGGCTGAATGATCGTCGTGAATTTCTCCATGCGCTGTAAAGATACCCATTGGAGATTGAAACTGGAAGTGCCAGAGCGGATTACATACCCGTAAAATGACCCTGCTCAGGGGTAAGCTGTATTTGGTCAGCGAGTGGCTAATTATCCTTTTTACCTTTATTCTTATCCGATTTCTCCTGTAGCTTTTGCTCGTTCTTATTCCCTTTATAATCCATCAGCGGATCGCCAACGGGAGCCTGCCCATCCTGGAGCTTAAAGGTGAATACTTTGTCGATATGCACCCATTTGCCATTTTCCCATTTAAAACCTTCCTGGTCACCATCCGGTACAAAGGTCCAGGGCAGATCGGGGTTTGCATTATTATCGTCTGATACCAAGTGATCCACCAGTATCATATCCATATCGGCGATATAATCCACCAGTACGCGTGCACCTTTTTTATATTCAATACTAAAACGGTATTTATCCGGTTTGGGAATACTGTCCTTTGCATAGCTGAAATAAGGCCCGCCAAATACCGGTTCGTTTTTTTCATTGAAGGTGAGCACTTCCATCCATTTTTTACTGCTCTTGAAACTGTTATGATCAAAGCCAAAAAGCGTATAATAGTTCTTGCCCTTGTATTGTTTTTTGATGATGTTATAATACATAGCCCCGATCCAATTGCCACGACCCCGAACAGAATCCTCCGGTGTATCAGTGAATTCAGACACATCTCTCAACGGAAGCAGTTTTAATGAACCATCAGGAGTGCGGAACTGAATAGCACCCCGCTGCCGCACATAATGATTCTCGTCGTAAAGGAGTGACCAGGTGATGATGCGAAAGCTGGTATCCGGGGCGTAAAGTTTAGATATACCCCATACCGAATCAAAAGGATAATAAAAGGAATGTTTGATCTGAAGGGCCCTTACAAGGGTTTTGGTGAAAAAGCTGTCTGATATCATCCGGTCTTCCGGCAGGGAATCCGTATTTAAATATTCAGCATAGTCTTTCAGGGAATCCTCTTTGATCCTTAGTTTTTTAAGGTCGGATGCACTTATTTTCTGGGCGCCGGATTGCAGGGCCAGCCCAAATACTAACGAAAGGATAAAAAGGAAGCGAGTCATAGATATCTTCACCCGAAATAGTTTAAGCTAAGTTACAATTTAGTAGGATGTTTTTGTCCGCGATGGGGTTGCACTCCCAACAGGAACAGGGCTGTAACGCAAAAAGCCGCAATAAATTTTACTATTTTTTATAAAGCTTTCGCAAAATTGGCCAGTGAATCAAAACGGGCATCCATATCGGGGTGGGGGAAGGGCTGTTCCGGGTTGGTACTGGCAATAAATACTGTATACATTCCGGCATTCCGGCCAAACAGCATATCACTGGGCTTATTTCCTGCAATAATACTTTTGGAAAGATCAATATCCGGAAACTGATTCAGTGCATGATAGGCCATACCGGGATTGGGTTTGCGGTCAGGATGTGCATTATCGAGGCTGGTACAGTAAAAAATAGCATCTATTCGGCCACCAGCCTCTTCCACTTCACTGACCATGAATGCATGAATAGACGTGAGGTCCTGTTCGGTCATCAAACCCTTGCTTACTCCCCGCTGGTTGGTGACCACGATGATTTTCCCAAATCGCTGGCCGAACTGATAAAGGGCGTCTTTCACTCCATCGTAAAAGCGAAACTCTTCAGTGTTCCGCACATATTCCTCTTTTTTCTCGTGATTGATCACGCCATCCCGGTCGAGAAAGAGGGTCCAGCTTTTATCCACCTGGTTCAGCAACAGGGGAGGGCGGGCCCATTCGGTCTGTGCCCGCTGAAAATCTTCGGGAATACCAATATCAATGAAATAATGGTCCTGCACCTGCCCGTAAATGCGTCGTACAGGGAACATTTTTTCGAGATAATCTTTCTCAAAAGAGAATTTATCCGGGAATTCTTCATCCATGAATTTACCGGTATGAAGCAGGTACAATCCGGCATTGATGATCCCTTCTTCATAATATTTTTTTTCCTGGAAACTTTTCACCAGCAATGCATCATCCAGTTCCACCACG
>JAPLEH010000014.1 GCA_026391455.1 Bacteroidota bacterium | reverse complement strand
GTTGAAAATCGGCTGTCCGGTAAAAAAACTACCTTTACTCATGGCTATTTTTTTGTTGTGGTAAACTAAAAATAACCAAAGGGGCCTTAAAAGGCCCCTGTTTTTTAAAAATTATAGCCTTTCCCCGGACAGCAATGGTTTACAGTTGGGAGTTAGCAGTTAACAGTTGGCAGTTAGCGGTCATTATTGTCCGGGGAAAGTTTTTGCAAAACCCTGAAACATTGCCCCAGAGCGGGTTCTAGCCCCTCTCCTTTGGGGAGGGGTCTGAATTGATTTTCAAACTAATAAATAGTTTTACCGGACAACAATAGTTAGCGGTTGGCAGTTGACAGTTAGTAGTTGGCAGTTAGCACTATCAGTTGTCAGTTAGCAGCCTGCCTGCCGAAGCAAAAGCGAAGGCAGGTTAGCAGTTTACGGTTGGCAGTTAACATCTATCATCTAACCTCTATCATTTCTCATACCGCCCGGTCATGTCCTGTATCAGCAGGCGGAAGATGATGGGTTTGATATGTCCGGGGGAACGGGGATGTACACGGTTTTCTGCCATTTCCGGTAATATGGCCGTCTCGCTTACCTTCAGCCGCATCATCCGGTCCACAAATAGTTTCATGGCAGCCAGGCGTTCTCTTTCTTCCGTCAATTCCTGGTATTGCGCCTGCAGGATCGCCGAACGCCAGTGTGTGAAATCGGTCATTTCATCCACTTCAAAACATACCTGCGGATTTATTCGCATGATTTCAATTTTTTTGCCCGGAAGGGAATGACAAATGATATGATTGCCATCATATACATAATTCAATGGCACTACATAGGGTTTGCCTTCATGAGAACAGCCTATTCTGCCCAGTGTATGGGTGTGGAGGAATTCCTTTATTTGCTCAATGTTCAACTGTCCGATCATAAGATGTTGTTGTTAGTTTTAACGGGCTACCGCGCCTCCGTCCATTACCAGATCGGTGCCGGTAACAAATGAAGCTTCTTCGGAAGCGAGAAACACGGCTCCTTCCGCAATCTCTTCGGCATCGGCCATGCGGCCTTGTGGCGACATGGATTTTACCATATCTTCCATACCGGGCTGGGTGATCAGTGATTCCGTCATGGGAGTAAGCACACCACCCGGACAAATACTGTTGACCCTTATTTTGTATTTGGCTAATTCTACAGCCAGATCTTTACTTAATAGACGGAGTCCACCCTTGGAAGCAGAATAAGCAGGACCATTTCCACCCACTAATCCGGCTATAGACGCGATATTGACAATAGCACCGCCACCCGCTTTTTGTATAATGGGAGCGCAATATTTACATCCCAGAAAGGGGCCGGTAAGATTTATGCCGATCACTTTATTCCATTGTTCCAGACTTGTATGTTCTTCATCGGCGAAGCCGGGGAATATGCCCGCATTGTTCACCAGTATATTCAACTGACCATAGAGACCGGTAGTTTTTTCTAATACCCCTTTCCATTCGGATTCTTTGGTTACATCGTGGCGCATATAATTGATGGCAAGTCCGCTGCCGGACACTTCTTCTTCCACCCATTGTTGCAGCACTTCTTCCTGAATATCGGTGGCCATTACGGCGGCCCCTTCACGGGCAAACAGGATGGCGATGGCTTTACCTATTCCGCCGGCAGCACCCGTAACGATGGCTGTTTTGTATTGGAGTCGTTTCACGTTGCAATTGTTTAGGTATGAATAATGGCGCAATGAAAAACTGAACGTTCATGTCGGTATTTATAGCCGGGATAAGATTTGTACTTCAAATTTCCGACTATAAAAATGCCATGCAACTGACACGCGTCACCAGGTCTTTTGATTAAACTCAGTGGAAGGAGTATGCTTGTGGAAGAACCTTGCAGCAGGAGTGAAACAGAATGCCTTAACTACCCTTTTTCAGCAGCACTTTGATCTCTTCCATCAGTTCCACCTGTGTTTTTTGTATATCAAACAATGTTTTCATTTGCTCTTTGATGAGGAGATCAAGTTTGCCATGCAGGTTGCGCACTTCTATTTCCGATTTCAGGTTAATCATATAGTCATTTACGGCACGTTGTCTGTCCTTTTCTTCTTTGCGATTCTGGCTCATCATGATTACGGGTGCCTGCAGGGCAGCAATGGTACTGAGTACCAGGTTGAGCAGTATGAAGGGGTAGGGATCGAAGGGTTTTGACAGCAGGTATACATTGGCGAAGATCCAGATGAGCATGATCACGCCAAAGGAAATGATGAATTTCCAACTGCCACCGAAGCTGGCTACGTTATCGGCCAGTTTGCTGGTAAAGGAGGGGTGGCGGTCTTCGAATTCGAGTAATTTATCGGAGAGCAGTTTCTCTTCTTCGATAGCCGTATGTACAATGTCGTTGAGTTTTCCCAGTTGCTCTTCTTCCAGATCATAGAGTTGTTCTATCCGTGATTTATTCATGAGAAAGTGTTTTGTTAAAGGTCGTGATTCTAACGTCAATAGCGCGATACTTTATAGCGGGGCCGTTTAGTCACAGGGTGGGGGATATGATTATTACAGACAGGCGGAAGGATCGCTTAATCCTGCAACCATTTTTCTTCGGGAAAAATGAGTTTGATATCTTTCTTGACCAGGTATTCCAGGTTGGCAAAAATATTATTAAGCAGCAGGGCCGCATCGGGATCGGAGGCAGAAGCCGTCAGTTGACCATCACGTATCTTCCATTTCATGCCTCTTTTGGATCGGGCATAATAAAGTTTGGGATAATCATTCTCCAGCAACAGCGAGTTTTTGGAGCCGGTAACGCGTATGCGGAGAATCTGCTTACTGACATATTCCACTGTGGCTTTTTGCCGGTAGCGTTTTCGCTTATAGTTCAGTATCAGTTCCCATTCTATCATTTCATCATCTCCAGCCCGGGCAGGTCTTCGTATTCGAAGGGCTCAAGGGGGTTATAAGCGGTTTTAAAATCTTTAGCAATGGTGTAAGCATCCATTTGTGCAGCGGGAAACTGGTAAGCGGCCAGTTCTTTAATTTCTGGCTCGGTGAGGTCTTCCATGAGCCAGCGCCAGGCCAGTTCTTCCGGCAGAATGGTGGGCATTCGTTTTTTATTGTTGTGAACGCCGGCCATCAGTTCATTGGCCTGTGTGGTGATGATGGCAAAACAATCAAAGGTCTCACCGGTATCTCTGTCGGTAAACGGATTCCAGATTCCCGCCATGTAAAAATAATCCTTATGGGTAAGTTCTATGGCATAGGGATATTTTTTTTCTTTTTTGGAGCCTTCGGGCGTAAAACTTCTCCATTCAAAAAAATGGGAGGCCAGTATCAGGCATCTTCTTTTCAGTGCGGCATCACGAAACATTTTGCTGTCGAGCAGTTTTTCGCTGGTGGCATTGAGCCAGGGGATACCCTGTTTGCGGGCTTCCTTTACCTGCTCCATCGTTTTTACCCAAATGGGTATAAACTCCCAGTGCATGGGTACCACTTCAAAATCGGTGGAACTGGTTTTTCGCAATACGGGCGCATTGCCATATGCAAAACCGCTTATCAGCAATGCGAGTTCATCGAGCGCCGCGAGGGTACCCAGTTGTTTCTCTATTTGCTGTAAACGGATATATTCAAGCCGGCTTACTTTATGGCCGTAGAAATTGCACATGATCTTTAGTGATTTCAACTAAATTAATCAGAAATCACTAACGCAGGTATGCTTATCCGGTAGAATATTTCTTCACATAATTCCGCAACAAGTTTACACGCAATCAGGAGCGGGTAACTGATGCTGATCCGCTCCTGATACGGGTAATGTTTGCTGTACGGGTCAGAGCGCCGGTTCGCCTTCTACCACTAAAAATGCATTGGGTATGCGTTTGCCGTTGGTGGCAGGAAAAGCTGTGCCGCTATAGTTTTTCAGGTCGTTGATCATAGCGATCACCCGTTTGCGGCTGGGTACATAATCAATCAGTACTGTTTCATTGGACAGGGAGGTGCAGGGGTTGAAACAACCCACACTGGCCAGGAAATTTTTGCCCGGATGAATCAGTATTCCAATACGCTGATTCGTATTGGCTACTAAAAGGCCCGGCTTGGGCGTGGCGGTGGTGCTTTCGGATTCTTTATAATTATGCGTCACATAATTATCTCCATCCTGTGTATTCAGCGGGTAGCGGCCCTCTTCGATCCTTTTTTTATTGCCCGTTGGCTTATTCGCTCCGGGGCCCCGGGTTTCTGCCATGGTGCCGGATAAGCCTGCACCAGTTTGAGCAACGCCGTCGTGGTAGACCTGGTACCTGCCTACGGTTCGGATTTTTCCATCTGATGATCGCTTTTGTTCAGTTTTGCGTATAACATGCAGTTCCCAGCCAATTCCTGTTATGGGCATAATGATAATGTTTTAATAAGTTATTAAATGAATAAACTCGTTTTCCCAAGGTAGAGATGGGGGCGGTGCATGCAGCCCGTTGTAAGTACTGGAGCGAAGAAAGAATGAAACAATTACATGGCCAATGGTATTTTCACCTTTTTTTTTACGTGCGATGTTTCCAAAGGAAAAAGCACCCCAGCCACTGGCGGGATGCTTTTTGTTGCGTATATATTTACGGTCAGACAGTTGATTGCGAAGCTTTACGGTTCAGCTCTCTTTCTATTTTTTAATTGGTCGGCATAATTCAGGAATTGTTTTTCCAACTGGTAAAAAACTTTTTTCAGTTCGGGATCTGCTTTGCTATGACGCATTAAAATGAAGATGGCTTTTCCGGTGGCAATCAGTTCCTCTACAGGGTCTCCGGGTAAAGGCGGCCCCTGGAGTGCTTTACGGATCAGTTCGTCGCTGTATTCGTTTTCTTCGGGAGTTAACATAGGTTAAAAATATTTTGTGAGCGATAAAACTAATAAAAAAAATTAAGGGAATCCATATTCGCAACAATTGATTGACGAAACGGCATATTGTGGGTACGAAAATGGAAATTGGTTGTTGAATATTTCTTTTTACTAACTAAGTATTTCGAATTAAAGCGAAAAAATAAGTGTTTTTACAGAAGTAAATTCAGGCAAATGAAAATGAATCGGTTTTCTGGCGGATGCTGCTGATTGTTTAACTTGCGTGTACTTAGTCATGGAAAAGTTTTTGAAAGAACATAAGTTGCGGATTATTTTTATCATTGCTTTGACCTTTCTTGTGATATTTTGGGGGCCCGCACAGCAGCTTTATTATACTTCGAATGATATCAGACAATTTAAAAAGGATTGGCTCGCTACTATTTTGATCGGATTGGGCACAAGTATCAGTCTTGTATTGTTCGCCTATGTATGGTACCATACCCCGTCATTTCGGCAGGCAGGTATTTTTGTTTTAGTGGTATGTGTGTTGCAGGCATTTTACCTTTTCATTTTTCAGGATATTGTATTAAATACAGTTTTATTTCTCAATCGCCAGTTAAGTCGGGGTGAGGTTCACAAGACTTACCTGGCTTCGTATATGAACGGAACGGAGCACAAGAAAGCGAATTTGCTTTTGTATGATATTTCCACCGATAAGATAATTTTCGACGAGACTATTACTGATAAGATATACCAGCCTGCTTTAAAAAATAAGGATACCGTGAAAATAGTTTTCCGGAAAGGCTTGTTTGGTATTTTATATTATGCTTCGGAGAAAGCGGATTAGTGAGGCTGTTTATCGCTTCAGCTAACTGTACTTAAATGGAGCTGGACAAATATAGCTCCGATAAACTGAGCATTGATTTGCCCCTTCTTCCATACATCCCGAACCTTTTTTTGACAGCAATGATATTAATATCGGATCGTATGCCACATCAAATCCGGCAGTTCTTTTCTGCGGCCATCAATGAACTGTTTCAATAAAATAAATAGGAATATCGTCAGGTCGGACTAAAGTGGGAGAACAAGCTCAACGCTCCAAACAATCCGTAGTATAGTAGCATTCGTAGCGGCGTACTGAATTATTATATTATTATGAAAAGCGAAATATTTGACTTTGGGATGATCGTATAATAGCATACTTTAGTTTCACTTGTACTATTTTGCAACTGTAATGAACCCCCGCCATCTTTTATATATCTTCCTTTTTACCGGTTTTTTATCAGCCGCACAGCCGCCAGATCAAAAAGCTTTGCTGCGCCTTTTGAGCAACCGGAACGAACTCCTGTTCCGGTACAATGATTCCGTAATGCTGGTTACCTACAATAAAGCCGACTCGGCCACCCGGGTACAACTATTTGATAATTTCAACCGCTACAGCACCAGCAGCGACGATTATGTAGCGGCCCGCAGCCTGGCCTGGAAGGGGGTGATGTTGATACGTCCTCCCTTCAATCAACCCGACACCAGCACCTGCCTGCAGGAAGCCGTGAACCGGGCTGTTGAAAGCGGTGATATTCGGCTGATGATTCAATCTTTTGAATCCTACGGCGACCAATGTCATGGTACCGGTAAACCTGAAACCGCCCTGTTTTATTTTCTAAAATCGGCCGAACTGCGCCAGCAACTGGGCAGCGACTGCTTTTACTTCAGGAATGTACAGCATTATGGTAAGTTGGGTGAGCTATTATATGCCATGCAGGAGTATAAGCAGGCAATTCAATGGTTGCGTACTACTATTAGCATGAAGACCTTGAATCACCGGTCTCACGCGAGCGTTATGAACACTCTGGCCCTTACCTGGCAGCAGTTGGGCCGGTATGACAGCGCCCAGTACTGGTACAACCGCAGCATGGAAGCCGCAAGGGCCAGTGGCGATACGGTATGGGAAGCCATTGCAGCAGGTAATATCGGCTGGCTTTATTTTGAACAAAAAGAATATGATAAAGCCCTGCCACTTTTGTGGAAAGACTATCACACCAATATTAATAAAGAAGTGGCCAATTCGGGCAATACGCTGCACCGCATCGCACTGATTTATCTGCACCGCAATAAAACCGACAGTGCCCTTTTGCTGGCAAAAAAAGGGTTACAAATTGTACGAAGTGTACCTTTTGTAAATCCCGGTTATCTGCGCAATGCCTGTATGGCGGTAAGTGCTGTATACAGGCGGTTGGGCCCCACCGACAGTGCCTTTTATTATGCCGACTGGTACAATCATCTCAATGATTCGCTGAATCAGGCCCTCGCCCGCAACCGGGCCGATGTGGTGCAAACGCGGCTTGAATTTGAAAAAACTAGCAACCGGATACAAATACTCATTCGGGAAAAGAAAGACGAGAAAAAAAGACGTAACCTGCTACTGGCCGGCATAGGGCTGTTACTGATTTGCGGCTGGCTTTATTTTCGATGGCAAAAGCAACGCCATTATATTCACCAGCAACAACTGATGTATCAAAAAGAGAAGGCGGAGATGGAAATGAAAAATGCCCGCCAGCAACTGGAGGAATTTGCCCGGCACAATATTGAAAAGAACGAATTGATTGAGCAACTGCAACTGCAATTACAAAAGCAGCATTTGCAGATCAACGAAGAACTGCTGCATCAGTCTATACTTACCGAAAATGACTGGCTCCATTTTAAAGAAATGTTTGAACGGGCCCATCCCGGTTTTATGGCACAGTTACAACAAAAGGCCCCCGGCATTACCTCCGCCGAACTACGCTATGCGGCACTCATTAAATTAAATCTGGGCAACAAACATATTGCCACTATGCTGGGTATTGGTGCCGATGCCGTTCGCAAAACCAAAAGCCGCCTTCGCCAGCGACTGCAACTGCCTTCCGACGCCGAACCCGAAGACTTCATTAAGCGTATTGCATAAACCTTTCTCCACTTGCACTCACGTTATTAAGCAGTTTCCTTTATACTGATTTTCAACCGGTTGGTCTGTCCGTCACACTTTGTCACGGGTACTGTCCCGTTATGTCCCGCTCAAAAATTGGAATGCCCCTCCCCATCATTTTATTTTAGGCTTTCAACAGTGTAACATGTGGTTTAGGAATAATAAATCAAACAAAATAGTCTGGCTGCTGCTGTTGGTTTCGCTTTTATTATTACTGTATCTGCTTTATGAAAGCCGGCAGCGCACCCGGCAACTGAACAACCGGTTAAAAGATATTTCAACGAGCATCCGTCGATAAACAATTTTTGATCACATCACATTCACTACGCTTTATGTACAACCATTATACACCGGCGCCTACCATGCCTGTTGACAGCGGCTCAGTTAGTTGGGATAGGCATGCCAGGTATATCCAACATGCAGGGATGCAGCTAACGACATTTATTTCAAAACCATATAATAAAAATAGAAACATGAAGAAATTACAACTGCTGGCCTTGCTGGCTATGGTGACGACTGGGGCCCTTTCTCAAAACGTGGGTATCGGCACCGCCAATCCCACTGCCAGGCTGCATGTGGGTGGCAATCTAAAAATTGACAGTGTCTATACGCTGGAGTTTGGTGCCGGTATTTCTGGTAAGGAAATCAATGCCGGTAAAATAGGTTACCAGGTGTTTAGCCCTACAGGCCTTGATATTGTAGGGGCAGGTACGGCCCAGACAAACCGTAGAATAACTTTTTGGGCCGAGGGCGGCTCCGTGTTTAAAGGAGATATAGTTGGGAATACAGATTTAGCGGTTTTCAACAATGCTACTATTGGCCAGGACTTAACGGTAAATGGTACCATCAGTGCCGGTCTCGTGTATGTATATAATGATTATACGCTTACTTCCGGCAGCCTGGGCCTTTATACGATTGCCTGCCCCAGTGGTACGCGGTTAATTACGGGCGGTGGCGGACACCGCGATTTTAATGTAGCTGCTGCCGATATTACCGTCAACTATTCCGGCCCCGATATTAACGCACCGCTCACCAACTGGCGGCTGATAGTGACCAACGATAACGGTTCAGCCTCCCGCTCCATCCGTATTTACTGTAACTGTGCCAGAATTAACTGATCATAACCAACCATTCAACAGTCCAGCAATGAAAGAAGTATTTATAAAAATTATCTGCCTGGCCCTCCTGCTGACCACCGGAGCCGCCCGGGCGCAAAATGTGGGCATTGGCACCAGCAACCCGCAAAGCCGCCTGCAGGTAGCCGGAAAAATTACGGCTGATAGTCTGCGGATAACCGGCGGCGCTGCGGCTGGTAAATTATTAAGCAGCACCGCTACCGGCGATGCCGAATGGACGACCCCTGCATTTATTACTACCGGCCGAAACGGCTTGGAGCGCACCGGCGATACACTGCAATTGGGCGGCAACCTGGAACGTACCACAATCATCAATACGTCAGGCAACCGGATGAACCTGGCAAAAATGGGCAACATCACTTCGGGCATAGTGGCTGATAATACGGCGGCCGGCTCGAATTATTCTGGAAATGGTGGCTGGCAAAGCTTTGAAGTAGCAGTACCATGCAGGCTGGACAGCATACGGGTCTATTTTCAGAATTGGGCGTCCACTACTTGCACTGCGCAACTGTACGAAGGTGAAAGCTTCAGCCCTCAGGGCAATTTTCTGGGCTTTCCTCTAACCGGCACTGTCTCCCTGAGCTACCCGGCATACAGCGTTCCCACGCCTTACACAATAATATTTCCAAATAGTGTGAACCTGGAAGCAAGGAAAAAATATAGCCTCCGTATGGCTAATGCAACCGGCTGGCTGGGCAATAACGGTAACCCTTACCTATTGGGCACCTCTACTATTTATTCAGGTATAGACATGCTGTTTACCGTATATGGCACCTACATTCCTGCCACGGGCCTGGTGGTGGAGCAATCGGGCGAAGTAAGCATCAACGGACTGCTCAGTTTGAACAGGCCAACCGTGCTGGAATTCGGCGCAGGAGAAAACAAAGAACTCAATGCCGGTAAAATAGGCTACCAGTTGTTTACACCTGATGCACTGGATATTGCAGGCGCCGGAACGGATGGGGGTAACCGGAAAATAAAATTCTGGGCCGAAGGCGGCGCCACTTTTACCGGGCCTGTTACCGCCGTGCTGACGCAGGATGCTGTACTGGCGCCAACATTACTCAATGGCTGGGTGAATCATGGCAACGGCTTTGCCAATGCCGGTTACTGGAAAGATAAAGAAGGGATGGTGCATATACAGGGGCTGATAAAAAGCGGCACAACCGCCACCAGTACCATCCTGTTTATACTGCCGGCCGGGTACCGCCCCGCCGCCCGGCTACTATTTACTGTAAACGCCAATAATGTTTTTGGCCGGGTGGATGTATTGCCCACCGGCGAAGTAATGATTGCCACCATTGCCTCCAATGCTTTCTTAAGCCTTGACGGCATTTTATTCAGAACAAATTAAATACAGGCATATGAAAAAAAATCTATTTCACTCTATTATCATCAGCGCTGCATTAATAACCAGCATATCAGTGCAGGCGCAAAACGTAGGCATCGGCACCAACAACCCGGCCTATTCAGCCGCATTGGACATCAGCAGTACCAATAAAGGCTTGCTGATACCCCGGTTAACGGTTTTACAAAAAATGGCCATTGATACGCCGGTGATCGGATTAATGATTTATCAAACCGATGCGGCACCGGGTTTTTATTTTTATAATGGTACCGGGTGGACGAATATCAGCAACGGTTCGGCTTTTTTTATTGTAAGTCCGCTCAACAACAATATTGTCTATAGGGATATGGTAGGCAGCTACAATAAAAATTTTCTCCTCAATGCGGACAGTATCAATTATGATATCAGTGGCCCTATTGGCAGTCTGCAACCCAAGCTGTTTTTTGTACCGGGTAAACAGGGCGCCTTTCGGACAGGTGCGGTAACTAACAGCAACTGGAACAACGACAGTATTGGCAACGCCAGTTTTGCAGCCGGATATAATTCAAAGGCTTTGGCCACCTACAGTACTGCAGTGGGCTATAATAGCGTTGCATCGGGCTATGCCGCCACCGCTTTTGGCTACGAGTCGAAGGCTTTGAACATTGCGGCTACCTCCTTTGGCAATAACAGTACCGCTTCCGGCATGTATGCAGTGGCCATTGGCAACAACAATAGTGCAACAGGTACAAGTGCCACCGCCTTTGGAGAGTATAATATCGCATCAGGTAACTATGCCCTTGTGTCAGGCAGTGAAAATCAGGCCATTGGTACTAATGCTGTGGCATTGGGGAACGAAACAATAGCCAGCGGTTTTAATGCTTTTGCTGTGGGCTACGGTGTCTCCGCCAGTGGCGATGCCTCCGTTGCAGCAGGTTCCGGTTCGCAGGCATCGGGCAACTTTACCGTGGCCATTGGGTCGGGTGTGCAGGCCACGGCATTGGGCGCAACTGCCCTGGGTTTTCAAACCAAGGCCACCAATATTATGACCACCACCCTCGGTTATCAAACGGAAGCCAGCGGACAAAAAGCCACGGCCATGGGGGAGTTTTCCATAGCCTCCAATTTGGTGGCCACTGCAATGGGTAGTTATACCAACGCTTCCGGTCCTTATTCCACTGCCATGGGTTATCAAACAATTGCCTCCGGCGATTACTCCACCGCAATGGGTGGCGGTACCATATCATCCAGCAACTTTACATTAACCACGGGTTATTCAACCAGGGCATCCGGCTTTGCCGCTACCGCCATAGGTTCGCTCTCCAACGCCACTGGTTATTATACACTGGCTGCAGGTGTGGCTACCCAGGCCCATGGCGAAGTGGCAACTGCCACCGGTGGCTCTACCATTGCCACCGGTAACAATTCGTTTACTGCGGGTGAGTTTACCCGGGCCAAAAGTTTTGCTGAAATGGCCATTGGTCGTTATAACGATACCCTGATTGCAGCCGACGGTGTAGTGTTTAAGGCAGATAGCAACCGCTTGTTTACGATTGGCATTGGCACTTCGGCCAACGCACGAAAAACAGCGCTGGTGGTACAGCAGGATGGCATGGTGGGTATTGGAGTACGCAGGCCCACGGCATTGCTGCATGTGAATGGCGATATCAAGGTGAATGATGATAATGTAATTGAACTGGGTGCCAATATAGCGGGCAAGCAGGTGGATGCCGGTAAAATTGGTTATGCCGCGTTTACACCCTTCACACTGGATATTGTGGGCGGCGGCAATATACAGGCCCAGCGCAAAATAAAATTCTGGGCCGAAGGTGGCGCCACTTTTACTGGTATTGTAAATGCAATGGCATTTAATGTTACCAGCGATGGCCGTTTTAAAACAAATATTCAACCCCTGCGGCGTCCGCTTGAATTAGTGCAGCAATTGCGGGGTGTATCCTATTATTTTAACAGGCAGCAATTTGCCGAAAAGGCTTTCCCGGAGCAATTACAGTTTGGATTTATAGCACAGGAAGTAGAACAGGTATTACCGCAAATAGTGCAAACCGGCAGCGATGGTTATAAAGCAGTGAACTATGCCGCCGTTATACCTTTATTGACCGAAAGCATAAAAGCACAGCAAGAGCAAATCAACCAATTGCTGCTCAAAATGGAAGCGCTGCAAAAACAGTTGCGGGAGTTAAGCAAAACTGAAAGCCACTTTTAAACCATAAGTACGTCATCTTCTTGATTGCCTACCGACTGAAAATTAAAATATGCAAACAATTATTACACGCGGCAACATCCATTATTTATTGCTTCCCAGTTGCAAAGGGCTTGAAACGATTGAGATTACTACCATCGTTCGCATTAAAGCGATCAGCAATTACAGTAAACTGTATTTTGAAAATGGTAAAAGCCTGGTGGTGGCCAAAGTACTGCGCTGGTTCGAAGCCGCCCTGACTGGCCGGCAGTTCATTCGCATACACAGAGGGCATCTGATCAACCTGCAGTTCATCGATCATTGTTTACTGAAGTGTGGGGCAAAAGTAATTTTGCGGAATGGCGAATGCATTGATATCGCAAAAAGAAAGAAGAATGATTTTATAAAATACTGGCAAGAGGCTGCTGCATAAGAAAGGTAAAATTCAGACAGTTGCTTTATACTTTTCTCAAACGGGTTCCCAACTGCCGTATGTTGTAAAGAAGAGTTCTGCGCATAATCATATCGGGCAAGGGGGCAAAAAAAACGGACAAACCGTGCTATACGATTTGTCCGTTTGGTGCCCTAGATCGGGCATATATCGAACCAGCTAATTAATGATTTAATTAAAATTTACTCGATTAAGTCCCAATCTTAAGTCATCTAAATTTTGTATATAATAATATAAAAAGTGATTGAATAAAAAGCAAAACTATTTCTTCTATTTAAGTTAAACCGAAACCAGGCCATTTTTGATAGCAAACAATACCAGACCAACGCGGTTTTTAACATTAAACCTGCCGAAAACGGCATCGCGGTAACCATCTATAGTTTTTGGACTTACGAACATCTTTTGCGCTATTTCATCATAGGTTAAATCGGTACATGCATGCCGTACAAATTCTTTCTGTCCCTTATTCAGCTGTTCCCAGTATATGTTCACATCATGCTTATCATGACCATTTACTTCAATATTGTTCAGGTTGTTGATGGAATGCAATAATTTATTGGTAATTATATCCGTATAGTAAAAGTTTCCCTTCATGATGGTTTGTATCGCCTCATGCAGATCGTCCGGCTCCATTTCTTTTGATAAATAGCCTTTGATACCGAGCTTCATCATACGGAAGATAGTCTCTTCTTTCTCGATCATTGATACCACTAGTATCTTAATATCCGGGTAACGCTCCCTTAGCCAGCTTGCCGCCATATACCCGTTCATTACTGGCATTTTTAAGTCCATTATCACAATATCGGGTGTAATATTTCCCGGTACATCAAACTTTTTGATCAATTGCTCGCCATTACTTACATCAAAAAGAAATTCGTATCGCTCCGTATCCAGCAACTTAATAATCCCTCTCCGGAACATGGTATGATCATCTGCAATAGCTATTTTAACTTTTGTTTGAAAAGTAGTCATATTATGTGTTTTCTTGCTGACAATGTATAATAACCGAGGTGCCCTTGCCGGGTGCACTGTTGATAGCGAAATCTGCATTAAGTAGTTTTGCCCGCTTACGCAAGTTACGTAGCCCGGTGCTTTCCTTATCTTCTGTCAGTAAATGCTCCTGATCGGTGTTAAACCCCACGCCATCGTCGCTAATTTCAATGCTGAATGAATCTGGCGTACAAACAAGAGAAATAATGACCTGACTGGCCCCGGAGTGTTTTATAACGTTGTTAATAATTTCCTGGCACATGCGAAAAAGTATGATCTCATTCCGAGGTGGAATATTACAGGGCAACCCTTCTTTAGAAAACCTGACTTCCAGCAATCCTGAATGTTTTATCAGTTCTATATGCTTTTCCATGGCTCGGACCAGGCCGATCTTAAGTAAATGATCCCGGTTGAGAGATGCGGACAACGATCTCATTTCGGACATAAGCTGTTTTATAACAGTTTTTGCCTCAACAACGGGTCCGCGTGTATCCCCTGAAAGATGCGGCAGCACACCGGCAAGGTTAAGATTGACTACAGATAACGAGGAGTTAAAGTTATCATGCAGTTCGGAGGCAACATGTTCTAAGGTTTGTTCCTGTATTTCAATTTGTGCACTTAATATTTCCCTATTGAAGTTTTCTTCCATCTGCTGCAGTTGGTGCTTATGCCTGATTCTTTTTTTCTGGTAGAGCATCATAAATGTAATTAACACAATAGCCAGTATAGCAAACAGAAGGCTGGCGAATAAAATAAGCTGTATTATGATGCTTTCTTTTGGCATAGGAATGCGATTGAATAAAAAAGATACATCAGGATACTGGTTATTTTTATGATCATGATGGTAGCATGTGCGGCACGCCCATACCAGTGATTCAGAAAGATTATAAAAAACAGCCCCAGCAAAGCGGTGAGGTGGAACAGGAAGGCACCAGAACTGATCCAAAACAACGCATTTGTAGAAAGAGGACGAATATCCTGGGAATGAATTACTTCCAGGAAATAGCTGATGGATAGCAGTACCACCAGCAAACCACCTGCTAAGACGGTATACGTATTAAGGGTAAACAGCCCCTGGCCGAAGATAAGATTGGCTAACCCCGTGAGAAAAAAAACGACTCCTGCATAACATATTGCTTTTTTGATCTTCAGGTTGCTGAGCAGGTTGTAATAAAAATACAGGTAAAACAGGTAGGCCGGCAGCAAGTAAATATTGTATATCCAATGATTCTCATTTGAATAATCCCAGTGGTAGTTACTTACCAGCCTGGGCCAGGCAACAGCACAGGCTTCGACAGCAAATACAAAAAAAATAAAAACCGAGAATTGCTTATAAGGCCGTGCCATATCCAGCCTGAAAGCATTCAGGCTGGATATAACGGCGATCAGGATCACGGCCAGGTAGATGTTATTCCACATAGATCAAATGTATCATAAGTTCAGAAGCTATCATTGGGGTACACTAGTTCCTGCCCATCACAATCAGGTTTGCACAAAGCACCGAAATTAAGATTTTTAGCAGGTGGCACCTCACTACGCTCTTTATAATTTTCTTCTTCTTCCATAACAACATCTCTATGCGTGTTAGGCCCCACTGAATAGGTTGGGACAAAAACTATGCTTAATTGGCCAGCATATTTACCCGACTCCGGGCCATAAGCCCCGAAATAAACCCGTACGCCATCGGCATTAAGGTAGTAGAGTTCCCGCATGATCTCTTCAAAATGTTCTAGGCTGTACCAAATAGCCCTGGTTTCTTCCTTGGCAATAGCCGTTTCCAGCAACGGGCGTTTTTTTTGGTCAAATTCTTTGACGAGGGCATTTACTTTGGTTTTAGGGATAAAAATGGATGGCAGGGCTTTGGGTGGTCTTGTTACTGGCATAAAAAAAATTTAATAATGAAATAAGTTTCCCGGCAAAGAAAAAAACTGGTCCGGCAAAATAAAAGAGTGGTTTCCCCCAAAATAACAGGTTGCCTTTTTTTGGGGAAAACCACCCACCGAAATTGGTTGGTTTGCCTCTTTAAGATACAGCCTGCCCTGAGGACTTTTGACAAACGATTTACTTATTAGTTAAATAAAATAAATACTATGAGCCTAGCTAAAGACCTGGCCGTTGTTCAGAACGGGACAATTGATGGCATAAAAACATTAAGCAACCTGGTATCCGAGATATCAGCAACACTTTCCGAGGAACAGCAAAAAGAATACAATCTGCTGAAGAGCGCACTGGATAATGAGAGTGGCAAACTGGAAAAGCTGGAATTGACTACGGCCATAGTTGCGCCGATGAAATCGGGGAAATCCACTATCGTCAATGCAATTGCCGGGCAGGAACTCCTGCCTACCCGGAATGCCGCAATGACAACGCTGCCTACCGAAGTAGTATTAACAGCCAATGATGTGCCTGCCCGGCTTATATTGTCCGACCAGTTGATCGCGGCTTACAGGGAAATTGCCGGGGCCATCAAAGCCAGGATCAAAAATGACCCGGGTGAAAGGCTTAAGGTGCTTGACCCGGCCCCTCACTTGGATAAAACCATGGAGTTCATTACAGCAGGAAATTCCGAATCGCTTATCGCCGGCGAAGTTACGGGAGCCGCGGATATCGTTGACGCATTGCTGCTGCTGAACGAGATAATACGGATTGGCGTATATCTTGGCATATCCATACAGAGCATGAATGACCTGGATGCGCTTCCGCGAATAGAGGCTTCGTACCGGGAAGGGATCACCAATCAATGGAAAACAGGTAAGCTGGTGATCATAGATACACCCGGGCCAAACGAGGCGGGGCAGGACCACCTGGGGCCCATCGTTCAAAAGCAGTTATGGAGGTGTTCCGTGGTAATGGTTGTCCTGGATTATACACATCTTAATGATCAGGCGGAGGAAGACGTAAGGAAAGAAGTGGAGAAGATCATCGCATTGAGAGGAAAAGAAAACCTCTTTGTTCTTGTGAATAAAATCGATCATAGGGGTAAGAGGAACGACATGACAGTTTCAGACGTGAAACGTTATGTAAAGAACCTGTTCGGGTTTGAAAATAACTATGAAGACCGGCTCTTCGAGATTTCCGCAAACAGGGCATTTGCGGCAAGCAGTTGCTTATTCGGGATAGAAAAGAACAGTTTGAACAAGGAGTCTATCGCCGGCCTTTTACAAATAGTCGAACCCCTGAATTGGGAGAAAAAAGCAGAAAATATTTCAGAACAGGAGTTAAAGGAAAACATAGCCATGGTATGGAATGCTTCAAACTTCACGCCCTTCCTGGAAAAAGCGATCGCGAGGCTGCTCGCCGATGCCGCACCGATGACCATCCACTCCGCGCTGAACCAGTGTTTTGCCATCATCAACAAACTGTATAATGACGCGGCACTGCGGAAAAGTGGCGTGGATAAGGAAATGGATGAAATAAACGCGGAGATACGGGCACTTTCAGCCGACCTGGCAAGTATACTCAAAAAGAGAGCAGAGCTTACTATTATAGAAAAAATCAAGGGAACGATTATAAGCAATCTCTCCCTTTCAAGAAGGGCAATAGATATGTCCCTCCCGGAACAGGTGGCCAAAAACTTCAACGGTGAAAAAACGCTCAGCTTTTCCTCTGAAACAGAAGCGGAACGCTTTATTACAAAATTGAAGGAAGAAACAGCAAGTGTATTAAAGAACAGGATGAAAGGTTAT
The DNA here is from genome assembly GCA_026391455.1 of Bacteroidota bacterium. Taxonomy (GTDB): domain Bacteria; phylum Bacteroidota; class Bacteroidia; order Chitinophagales; family Chitinophagaceae; genus JJ008. Next base: position 39,921 of record JAPLEH010000014.1, on the reverse strand, counting down.
GAGGATGCTGTCACGAAAATATTGGTGGAGGGACAATCTTCTATAATAGAAAGTCTTGAAAAAGACATAGAACCTATCCTCGAACAGGTGAAACTGCGCATGGAAAAGGCATTCGATGTTAAAATATCATTTGAAAAACCAGGCGGTAGGAAATTACTATTCCAGGGAAAAGAGCTGGATGCTTTGTCTGTCAATAAAAAGATATACCAGTGGACAGAACAAGTAGCCAGGTACAGGTACGTTCCCACTCAATTTAGCAAAGTAAAAGGCTGGCTCAACAAATATTTCAAAACCGACTTCATAACAGAAAAGAAGGAGTTGGACGGTTTTGATGCTGTCCAGCGGGAATCCATTAATTATGATGTACACCTATCCGATCTCAAAAATGCATTTTCCGGTTCTATACAGGCGAATATTAAAACCGCAGAAGAATTCACGGATGTTTTTGTAACAAATCATATTGATAAAGAAGTAACAGATTATTTCAAAGAGGTCGATGATTATCTCCAAAGCTATCGCAATACCCTTGAGCAAATGAAGAATGACAAAAAACTAAGCAAAGACGAAAAGGATATATTGAGGAAGCAGCTGGATTCAATCAGCAAACGTTCGTTGCGTGAAAAAGAAAGGTTGCAAGCGATCGGAGACCAACTAAAACAACTGTTTCGTGCCGAAAAATAAAATGCTTACCCGCCAAATAACGCTATGTTCATCTGCACATCCTGTTTAAAAAAATATGATCAACATACCTGGGCATGCTCATGCGGCGAACTACTGATCGCAAACGCTGTGGATACAGGCGATAACAGCCCGGAGGCCATGTTGAACCGGCTGTACATTGAATTGTCAAGACAAAGTGCCGTATGTGATGACTTATGCAGGCAGATAAAAAAACTAAGCCGCCTGTTAGACGATTCAATAACTCCACCGGGAAGATCCATCACATATGACGAAGTGGTGAATAATTTGTACAACAAAATAAAGCAGCAGGAGGAAGAGGCCAGGATATATAAGGACGAAATAGTCAACCAGGAAGCCATCAATGAAAAATACAAAACAGGTTTAGCTTTACTGGAGGAAAAAATGATAGATGCGACCGGTAAAATAAAGCGCCTGAAAATATCCGGCATAGTAAAAACTTGTATCATACTGGCCATGGTTATTACCGTTATAGTAATGGCCTTTCTAAAAATGATAACGCTGCAATTCCAAGCCATGTAAATGGTCCGGGTTTAAAGTCGCCAATACAAAATATTATTTATGAATACGCTTAATATGGGATTTAGCAATGGTTATGCCCTGCTCATTGGTGTTGGGAATTACCCAAATGTCTCTCCTCTGCCCACTACCGCCAACGATGCGGAAGCGCTGTACAAACTGCTTACGAATCCCGCGAGGGCCGGTTACCCGGAAGAACAGGTAAGATTGCTTACCAATGCACAAGCCACAACAAAAAACATACTGGATGGACTCGACTGGCTGTCGGCGCAGGTAAATAACAACCCGCAGGCTACGGTAATAGTATATTTTTCAGGGCATGGTGGTAATTATAATACCCAATATATTTTACAGTGTTTTGATTTCGAGTGGGAAGAATGGGATACCACCAGTATACCGAAAGAAGATTTTTCAAAAAAAATTAATGCCATTAAGCCAAACAAATTTTTGATCCTGCTAGACTGCTGTTATGCTGCCGGGATGGCCACCAAAAGCAGCCTTGAACATAAATTTACTCCTTCAAACGAAGAGCTTTATCAATACTTAGACAAAGGAAAGGGTAAGCTCGTGGTGGCTTCCTCACGCGCTGATCAACTCTCTTACATTTATCCCGGTTCCCGGTACAGCGCATTTACGGAAGCAATGATAAGAGCTTTGGATGGAGAATACGGCAATGACAATGGTTATGTTACGATCTTGCGTGCGCTTGCTGACATTACCCGTTGCCTAAAAAACAATACTGGAGGAAAGCAAATTCCTGTTTTTAATGCGGAAGATGTAGAGGATTTTGCTATTTGCAACATCAATCCTGAACTTTCAATAAAACTGCCTTTTACCAAAACCATAGCATACCTGGCAGAAGATTATCTTATACACGAAGCATCTGAGGAGGCTGTACACGATCTTTCATCGTTCAAAAAAGACTTATTGCAGATGTTGGACAAAAATGGATTTGCGGCAGTCCCTGCTGTGCTGGAAATGATCGGCAATTCTTTCCTGGAATATAATAAGCCGGCTTATGCAAATTTAAGGGATGATGCACTGGAGAGCCCTTCCCGTAATACTTATATCGTAAAACTGAAAGTATTAATTGGCTCGCTCACGGGTGAATAATTTGCCCCGTACCCTATCGTGGTATCTATATCAATAACATCACTAAAAATAGACTATGACATCTTTGCTTCTGAAAAACTTCAAATTTGAGCTAAAAAGAATGCTTGATATGCAAGGAAGATCTGCTCTTCCTGAAGTATTTGAACGTATAGCAGAATCAAATTTGCAATATGATCAGCATGCTTTTGCAAACCTCAGGAGTATTGCTATTGAGAATATGAGCAACGAGTTCATCAGCAAGGTAAAGATATTCATCGACACACTAGGGCTAAAAGAAAGCGTAAGTATTCATTACAATATCCCCATTCGTCCAAGATTCTTTATCGGGCGGGAAACATTCCTACAGGAGATCCATAATACGCTGACTAACAAATCCATTCGTGTGGATGTATTATTATTAAAAGGTATAGGAGGAATGGGAAAGACGACTTTGGTGCAGGAATATCTATACAGTGACCATTGCCTGAATAGTTTTGATAAGATAATATATGCTTCGGTCAATAAAAATCTTAAATACTCTTTCATCCTTACAGTGTCCTTAGCCCTGGGCCTGGAAGAAAAAAGGAAGAATCTTGACATGGAGAAGCATCTCGACCTGGAGAAGCAGCTGGAAATGGTCAAATCAGAAATGAAAAAAATCAAAGGGAATAACCTTCTCGTGATAGACAATGTTATTCAGCAGGACTACAAAGAATTGGAAGAGATGTACCTCAGTTTTAACGAAACAGGATGGAAAATTCTCATTACAACAAGAGCAGCGCCGGATATGTATGCTTTTCTTGATGTTAGCGAACTGGAAATTGAAGATGCTATGTTACTGTTTGCCTTCTATTATACGAAGGAGAATATGACAATTGTACCTGATAATGAGCGAAAGTATAGACTGGAAAAATACATTGCAGAACAAGGCATTGAAGCAAATTTAAAGAAACTTTTAGAGATTATTTGTTGCCATACTTTACTTACTGAATTATTGGCTAAAACAGGCAATAACAGAGGTTTGTCAGTCAAAAGCATAATAAGCGCTTACCTGGAAAAAAAAACTAACCATAAAAACCTTAAGGCAAAAATCTGGCGAGAACCTCCACATTATGAAGGCAAGAGCCTCAGCAAAGCCACATTACATGAATACATGTTAAACTTGTTTGAAACTGCCTATCTAGTGGAAATAACCGGCGATAAAGAGGCGGATGATGAAAATGAAGCAATAGCAACCATGCTCCGGTTTTTTTCTGTTTTACCACCTCATGATATCCCTGTTGCAGACCTTTTAATTCTTTGGCGGATCGAAGAAAACTCCGAAAATGCTTTCGTGGGACGTCTTCATGAAATCATGCAAACAGGCTGGATACAGGAAAAGCAACAAATTTTACAGGGTGAAGATGATTCCCGAAATCTGGCATATAGGATGCATCAGTTAGTTCAGGATGTTGTTTACGAAAAATTAGGTCCCGATAGCGACAACTGCGCACCTTTGGTAGAAACAATTACCGATATTCTCAGAAAAGTAATCATATACCCTGAACGTTTTCAGCAATATGCGAAAGCAGCAGCAGACAAAATAGATCTTTTGGATGAAAAAAATAGCAGGCCGGGGTAAAGATCTTTAACGGTATAATCAATATTAAAAAATCAATTATGACACGAGACGGCATTGCGCGCATGATGCTTTTACGAATGGCACTACAGAAAAGCTTCGTGTTTTCCGGGGATTATCATGCTGCCAGAGAACAATCGGCTAAGCTTATTGAAAAGGCAACGAGATTTGATATTTCTCTTTATATTATTACTTTACAGTCTAATGTGGGATATTATGTTGATGCAGGGGATATTGAATCAGCGCAAAAAACAAATAGCCAGATCATTACGTTGCTAAATGAGCACCAGGGAGAGTTTGATAAAGAGGATTTTGATAATGTTAAAGCCATGACCTTACTTTGTTCCGCCGTCATATGCTGTAGGCTATTAAAGTTTCAGGAAGCCCTGCAGCCACTCCTTGATGGGCTCTCCCTGTTGACCACGCAAACTTTATCATATCCTGACGATCATGATCTGAAGAAAATAAGGGGATTCTTTCATCAATTATTGAGCGAAGCGTATATACAACTGGGAGATACCGGTAATGCCGGGCTATACTCGAAGCTAAACATGGCATTATATGATGACCTGTATATCCTTTTCCCTACAGACCCGGAAATTATATACAGGGTGATCAAAGCCCATATCAATATGGGCGATTTTTATGCAATGAGCGATGAATTGAGATCATGCCTGATCCACTTTCAAAAAGCCAACCTGATGGCAAGTGAAGCATTGGCAAATGAAAACAAAAGTATTGAGATCCAGCTTGTGAATGCGATCTCGTTTCAAAAATTAGGGTATACTTTTTTTTCACTAAATGATCTCCCAAATGCCGTCGAAAGCTATGAAGAATATTTTCGGTTATCATCCGAACTACGGTACAGTTTGCCAGACGCCTTGTTGATGGAGATTAATTTTGCGCCTGCGCTGCTGACACTTGGGAGAATATATATAAGTCTGAACAGAGATGACGACGCTTTGATTATGCTCAATAACGCATTAAACTTGGCCAATGAACTACTGGAACGGATTCCAAAATTTGTTCAATTAAGAAGGGTACAATCTATAGCATATAGCCTGCTTGCAACCATATACCAACAAGCAAATCAGTTTGAAAAATGCGAGTACCATTTTTCAAAAGCGATACCATTGTTTATGGAGCTGGAAAAAGAAGCCACAGAAGGATATTTGGCCAAAAGCGATCTTGCCGTTGTATGCTCCCAGTTTGCTACTTTTTTAGCAGACCAGGCTAATAATGAAAAAGCTATTTTTTATTATCAAGAAGCATTGCATCTATGGGCAGAATTATCAGTTAAATATCCTTTAGTAGAAGAATATGCACAATATGCCGGTTCAATCGCTGAGAGATTAAATGAATTAAGTTGATTGTGTAGGCAGAGCACAAATAAAATAAACCTATACTGCTTTTGCCGGAATTCTGTGTTTCTATGTCTCTGTGGCAAAAGAGTGAATGAAGCGCTTACCCTGAGATAGAGTACAGAAAAAGCTTTAGCCCTTCTAAAAAGAAATTGGCTCCCGTTTTTGGGAGCCAATCCTTTGTAGTGCCCTAGATCGGAATCGAACCGATACGGTATTGCTACCGCTGGATTTTGAGTCCAGTGCGTCTACCAGTTCCGCCACCAGGGCCCATTTAGGTTACATAGGTTGCATAAGTTTCAGAGGTTACATAGGTTGTTAAACTCATTTTTCAACTTCTTCAACTTTTAGAACCCGCGTTCGGGCTGCAATATTAAGCCATTCCCTTTAATTGCTGCCGGATGCGGTCTAAATATTTTTTCTGAAAATACCATTCCTTCACCTGCAGCAACTCCTCCCGCGTGGTGATGCCCTCCCGGTATTGTTCCACCACCGTCTGAACGGGGGCATAAATATCTTTTTCCAGTTCATTTATTTGTTGCAGCAATTGTTCACCAGCCGCATCTCCATCCAGGTCCATCAGGGCTTCATTGATATCCATCACTTCCATCAAAAAGGCGGGGGATAGTTCGTATTTTTCTTCTTCCTCCAACAATCCTTTTTCCTGCAATACATATTTTATGGTGGCATCCGGGTCGTTGAATGTTTTCCAGGCTTTATTAAGTTGGGCGGATTGTTCCAGCGCTCCGGCCTGCTCTTCGGGACCCGCCTGCGCATAATAATCCGGGTGAAACTGGCGGCTCAGCGCAAAGAACCGGGCCGAAAGGGCGGCGGTATCGACCTTCAACTGTACCGGAATCTCAAATAAATCGAAGTAATTGGGGCCCATTTGTACCTTTTTTGGAATTTTTCTTAAAAAAATATAGTTAGTTTGGGTTACAAACCCGGGTTTTAAACTTACAAATTTACGAATAACGCATGGAGGTAATCAGGAACTTTTCCGATCAGGAGTTGGTCGACAACCTGAAAGGCGGAAAAAGAATGGATGAGACGATCAAAGCTATTTACAGATCACATTTTGAGGGACTTAGCTGGTACATTATGAATAATAGCGGAAGCCAGCAGGATGCCGAAGATGTGTTTCAGGAAGTGGTGGTGAATTTTATTGACCTGGTTAAAAAAGACAAATTCAGGGGAGAATCCACGATCAAGACCTTTTTATTCTCCCTCAACCGGCATACCTGGCTCAATGAACTGAAACGACGCGGAAGGGCAGTAGCCAGGGAAGAGAAATTCGCCAAAGGCACATACGGCGAGCAGGAAAAAGACCGGATCACTCCCGATGGACATCAGGCCATCGCCGACCGCGAAGGGAAAGCCGCTATTTTGAAATTGGTGGCCGCATTGGGTGATACCTGTAAAAAAATACTGCTGCTTTTTTATTATGAAAATATGTCGATGAAAGAGATACTGGATGCGACCGATTATGATAATGAACAGGTAGTGCGGAATAAAAAATATAAATGCCTGAAACAACTGGAACAAATGATTCTCGAAAAACCATCGTTAAAAGATACACTGAAAAACTTATTACATGAATAATTCTACACCCGATATGAATGAACTGCTCGTACAATACCTCGACGGTGAGATACAGGGGGAAGAAAAAAACAACCTGGAACAGCAACTGGCTGCTGATGCTGCCTTGCAGCAACAGTACGACAGCCTGCTGCTCACCCGCGAATCTATACGCTATTATGGCCTGCAACAAAAAGTAGCTTCCATTCACCAGGAGATGATGAATGAAATGCAGATTGCCCCGGTGAAGCCGATCAGTAACAGCCGCCGTACCCTTCGGTATGCCCTGTCCGTTGCAGCCAGTTTATTACTGCTCGTGGGGGGCTATATCGCATACCAGTTCTTTACCCTTTCGCCGGATAAAGTTTTTAGTGCCAATTACCAGCCATATGAATTGTCATCCACCCGCGATATAAATACGACCGAAACAGCCACTGAAAAAGCATACCGCGCCGGTAATTATAAAGAGGTAATCCGTATCTACTCAGCCAAAGAAGAAACCGGTGTAAAAGCTGCCTTTCTCAGTGGCGTATCCGCCATGCAGAGTAAGGACTTTACCAGCGCCATCAATAATTTTACGGCCGTACTGGATATGAATAAAGGGGCAGCGGTAAAAACACTCAACGATGATGCAGAATATTACCTGGCTTTAAGTTATATCCACACCCGCGACTATGATTATGCACTGGAATTGATGGATAAAATAAAGCAGGACCCGGCGCATACCTATCACAGTAAAGTGACCAAAAAAATGATTCGCCAGGTGAAAATGCTCAAATGGCGGTAAACAGTTGAGCCATTAACAGTGATCCTCTCCCGGTTTCAGGAGAGGATTTTTTTTGGTTACATTTTTCCTGTTGGCGTTTACTCATATCTGTTAACCACGTATTCGTGAACATGAAAAAAACAGTTATGAAAAAACTAATCCGTTTCTTTTTAGCCACCATCGTAATCAGTTCGCTGGTATTTATTTCCTGTCAGAAGGATGTAAGCGGTACCAATGAAGGAAGTAATCTGAACCAACCCCACCAGGCCCGTATTTATCTCACCGACCATCAGACTCCGGTTTTTGACAGTGTACTTATTGATATCCGCGGGCTGGAGGTAAAACTGGAAGATGATACTTTGCCAAACGATGGATGGGTATCCCTCAATATCAATCCCGGGGTATATGACATTCTTCGCTTCCGCAATGGCCTCGACACCTTATTTGCCACCGGCACATTACCCAATGGAAGATTGAAAAAGATCCGCCTTACACTGGGTACATTAAACCGGTCGGTAAAAGGCACCACCAGTTACCCGCTGCGCGTAAAAGATGAAGACCGTCAGGTAGTGGCCAATCTGGATGCGTCCAATTTTGAGATCAGTGCCGGACAGGTTGCTTTTTGGATCGACTTCGATGCAGGCAATTCCATTCAGGAAGACAACAGCGGCTCCGGCAGTGGCCATGGCTATCGCCTTAAATCACATATCAAAATATTCTGCCGCAGCAATTCCGGCGAAATAGAAGGAAAAGTATTACCCCGTGCCGCAGATCCCATCATTAAAGCAGTAATCGGTTCGGATACAGCAACAGCTATTCCGGATGATGATGATGGTGAGTTCAAGATCGTGGGCCTTACAGCCGGTACTTACAAAGTGATCATCGACGGACAAAATGGATATAACGATACCACCATCAATAATGTAATCGTACGCAACCGGGAAGACACGCATTTACCAGTGATCACACTACGTCAATAACGAATTAACCTGTGAGAAACCGCACCCCTGAACAAAAAGGGGATAAAGAAAAAGGAGGAATGGAATTCTGCTTTTCTTTATCCCTTTTTCTTTTTTGCCTTGCGTAGGCCGGAGAGTTTATATAAGATGGCACCACCGATCATGACGATCGCGATCCACCACCAGTTCTTCCCTTTGTGTTCTGCTTCATAGTTACCAATGCAGATCAGATGGGCCCAGTACTGGGGCGATTTATAGCGGGGATCAATACTCGAACTTCGCAAAAGGTCCAGTTTGGCTTGTTGCAACGCCTCATCCCGTGTATATTTTCTTTCAAGATAATAATGCAGCCGGCTGGTGATAAAAGCGGTGGCTTTATCTTCCGCTTTCCAGAGGGATGTGATGATATTGGGGCAACCGGCATAGGTAAAAGCACGGGACAGACTCATCAGCCCTTCACCCTTGATCAATTGACCGGTTCCTGTTTCGCAGGCACTGAGAATGATCAGTCGGGTGGAATCCAGGTGCAGATCGTAGATCTCCCGGGCGTATAATTTATAATCCGGCTGACCGGGATAGAATGTGATATAAGAACGGCCGGGATCTTCATTGTTCACACTGGCATGTGTGGCCAGGTGCAGCACACCGAAATGATTGGCCATTTTCAGAAAATTGGCCTTGGTGGCCGTGTTGTCCATCAATACCGTACCACTCAATGAACCGGTCTCTTCTTTTGAAGCGGGTAATACAGCAAAAGAAGTATGTGCTGCGGAATCCTCATATCCACGGGCAGCAAAAGGAGCAAAGGCCAATGTGCCGGGAGAAGAATATTGGTTTTGTGATTGCACAACGAGCGGGGTGGAGAACTGATATTGTACAGCAAATTTCTCCACGAGGTATTTTTTTTCCGCATCCTGCAACGATTCAAAAGGCAGGTAATTCAATTCATCATCGGGAATGATGATCAGCCTTTTCTTTTGCTGCAGTTGGGTGGCTATCGGGGCGATGAGCTGCAGATAAAGTGCAGAAGCTGCTTCAGTACCGGAATAGCGTTCACCCGTATTGGTGTTTTGGAGGGCGCTTTTCAGCACTTCGATATTGGTATAAAAACTTTTATTGACCGGGATGGGGTGGTATTCAAAACTATTGGTGGTAATAACAAAGATCAGCAGCCCGTTCTCAGAAAGATGATAGGAGAGGAGGGCCGAGTAGGGGTCCAGTTTTTTCTGCAGATCAATGACGGGTGGAATCTGTTCGGTTGCATTTTTATGCTGCCATTCCGGGTCTGCATTTATTTTTTCGCGGAGTTTTCCCAATTCAATTTCGCTGTCGCGTATTTGTGAAAACAATTGTTCCAGTGAAGACGAATCAGACAGTGTGGAGGCTTTCAATGCCCAGCGGGTGATATTGGATTTGATATGGGCCTCTTCATTGAGCAGGTTGCTGATATTGCCCGGCAGGTATTTCAATTCGTTTTCCCGCACATTCAGGGAGAGGATGGATGCTTTATTGCGCTGGTCAAACAGGTAGGCGGAATGAAGGTGATCTTTATTACCCGTACGTTCAAAAAGTTCGAGGCTGATCTCGATTGGTTTATTGTGTACAAAATGCTTGATCTTATTCAGGAACAAACGCGATTCATCCGAGTCATAAGTGCTGGACACATAATCAGCCAGTTGAAAAGCTGCCTCATAGGCTCCCAGCGATGCCTGTAATAAGGGGATGTTTTTGTCTGACTCATACAGGTTGCGCAGCGCGTCGGCTTTTGCGGTGAGTACATTGAATAAATTGATATACGAACTGGCTGTTATAAATGTGGATGGGTTTTTAGTGATATCGGATTCATTGAAACCCGGGGCAAATTGCATGATCGATTCCTGGTAAAAGGAAGCGGCTTCGCGGAAATGTTTTTGATGGACCGCCATATCCCCCTGAAATTTCAATATCAACCCCAGTATAGCGTTTCTCCGGTGTCCGTTCCAACGAATATTTTCAGCAATGGCCCGGTGCAACCAGAAGTCGGCGGAATCCGTATTCTGCAGGGCTGCATGCGCTACCGCAAAATTATAATAGAGATCGGTGCTTTTACGCTCATCCGTATAGGTTACTTTCCTGAAATAACTGAGTGCTTTTTGGGGTTCATTTTTGCGAAGGAAGATGATGCCCAGATTATGATAGATTTCATTATTGAACACTTCGGTGGACAAAAGGCTTTCGTAGATAGTTCGTGCTGCATCATAGTCTTCCAGTTTTACCAATATAGAAGCGATGTTATTTTGAAAATTGGCCACAATCGTTTGATCTTTTCCGGAAGACTTTTCATATACCGTAATGGCTTTTTCAAAATAATTACGGGCCTGGGTATAGTTCCCGTTTTCATAAAACATAACACCAAGCCGGTTGAACAGCCGTTGTGATTCTTTCAAGGGTTTCGGGTGCCGGTCGTTCAGTTGTTCGGCCAGTTTATAATACACCAACGCCGAGTCGAATTGATTTTGTGTATAAAAAACAGCACCGGTATAGAGGTAAGGTAAAAAAAGCAGGGAGTCCGCTACCCGGGTGGAAAGTTGTGCGTGCAGGTGGATGGCTTCCAGGTAATCGGTTTTAGCGGCTTCCAGGCTGTCGAAATAGAAATGGATATACCCCGTTCGAAGCCGGGTCATAAAGAGGAGTGAGTCATGTTTGGGTTGGTGAAGATAACTTTGGAGGCTTTGGAAAAGTATCAGTGCATCGCTGTACAAGGTGTCTGCGTGCAACAATAAAGGTTCATTATCTCCGGCAGTGCTCACGATATGTTCGGCCTGACGGTATTTGGCCATGGCGGCCGCATACCTGCTTTGCATGGCTGCGGGAGGTGCATCAGTGGGTACCTGCGAAAAACAAACAAGCAGGAACACGGTCAATAAGAAAGCGATGACGGTTTTTGCCATATGCATGCAATAATACGTATATCTGCATGCCAAAAATAAACCCCGGCGATTAATTCGCAATAATAATCACGCAGGGAGGACGGGGTTTGGCAGGTCTTCCGGTCAATACACCTTCGCCGGGAGCCAAAATATTATTACGGAGGAATACACCCTGTGCGGTACGTTCATTCAGAATATCCCACACATATTGCGGTACATCTGCGAGCGTATTATACCAGTATAATAAAACTTTCAGTTTGTTGAGCGATTTGCCGCTGTTATCATTGATCCGGTATTTAATTTCAAAAGTTTGTTGCGCATCATTCCTTGGCGGAAAACCAAACACACCATTGCGGATGGTTTCTTTAAGATTGATCTTGCCATTATCCGTTCGCACCGAACATCCACCGCCATTGGCTACATTGCCTTCATCGAAAGTGGATCCGGAAAGGGGCAATACCCTCGACTCGCTGGAATTATATATGGGCAGTGCAATGGAATCACCGGCTGACAGGTAATAAAAATGGTCCTTAAATGTAATACCCGAAAGAACGACCATGGTAGTGGTGGTATCTCCTTTTGTGGAAACGTGGGTAATACGATACCGCAAACCCGATTCGCTGTTTTCCAAATTAATGGCCCCGGTCAATTCATCAATCTCAATGCCCTCCGGAAAACCCGTATAGATACCATCCCGGTGTACCGTGGGATAAACGATATTGGCGCCGCCCGATTTCAGATACAAAATAGAATCGCCATAGCTGAGTTTATATGGCGTGGAGGGATCCTGTGGATCATCTCCTAACGCAGATTTTTTGCAGGAGGCACTGAGCACGATAAGCAGGAACAGCACTCCTGTACCCAATGATTGCGTTATTTTATTCATAACAGAGGCCTTTTTTGTATGTCAACTCCGGTTAACCAGATGTAACCCGAAAAGAAAAAAAAGTTGAGATATTCAAAGTTACAACATTTATTATGCCAGATTTTCTGATTTTGATCAGGTTATATATGGGGAATTCCTTTTTTATTATATCGTTTCAGGCGTACCGAAAGTTGCCAAACAGCGACAGCATATTTGTTTAACCGACGGAGAAACAGCACCTTTGTGGCCCTTTCCTGGTTTTCAGGAAATAATTATTACGATTAATTGCTATATGATTAAGATCGGATTGATACGGGAGGGGAAAATCCCTGCTGATAACCGGGTAGCGCTTACACCGGCCCAATGTAAATGGATACATAAGAATTCATCGGATGTAAAAGTGGTGGTGCAACAATCCGCCGGCCGGTGCTTTGCCGACCGGGAATACCTTTCCGCCGGCGTGGAGGTGCGGGAGGATATGACCGATTGTGATATTTTGCTGGGCATTAAAGAAGTACCGCCTGCCGAACTGATACCGGGTAAGACTTATCTCTTCTTTTCGCATACTAAAAAGAAACAGCCTCACAATCAGCCCCTGCTTCGAGCTGTTCTCGATAAACAAATCACCCTGATCGATTATGAATGCCTGGAACATGAAGACGGGCAACGCATCATCGGGTTTGGTTTTTTTGCCGGTGTGGTAGGCGCACACAATGGGATGATGGCCTATGGGGCGCGTACCGGATTGTACAAAATGGAAAGAGTGTATAAGCAACGAAGTTTCCGTGAACTCATCCATACCTATTTCGGGTTACGTATCCCCAATGTAAAAATTGCCGTAACCGGTTCGGGCCGGGTGGCCCATGGTATCCTCGAGGTTATGAATCTGATGGGCATACATGAGGTGGAACCCGATGATTATCTCGTACGCCGGTTCTCGTACCCGGTATACACGCAACTGAAGGGCGCCGACCTGTACCGGCATAAACTAACGGGCAAGTATAACCGAACCGATTTTCACGAACATCCCGCTGATTACGAATGTATCTTTCCTCCATATGCTGCGCAAACTGATATTCTCATGAATGGGGTGTATTGGGATAAAGAAGTGCCACGGTTATTTGAAAAAGAGGCTGTCAAACAGGATTCCTTCATTATTCAAACCATTGCAGATATTACAGACGATGCCAATGGTTCCGTACCCATCAACCTGGGCGACCAGACCATCGAAGACCCGGTATACGGAGTGAACCGGACCACACTGGAAAAAACAACGCCTTATATTAAAGACAGTATCGACATCATGGCGGTGGGCAATCTTCCCAACGAATTGCCCCGGGATGCTTCCCGATATTTTGGAGAACAACTGATCAAACATGTACTGGAAGATCTGGTGGGTAAGGGCTCTGCTATCATTGAAAAGGCAACCATGGCCACCCGTGGTGAACTTACCGTGCATTATGATTACCTGAAGGATTATGCTGCGGGGCTATGATAAGCCGGTATCTGCTTACAGGGCCAGATAATAATCATGCAACAACCTGATAAATGGGGCCGTATAATTTCTATTTTCTCCGGTAATGGATAGTTCCAGTTCTGTACAGGTTGTGGTATGCTCCCTTTTATGTGTTACTTGCATCATCACCCGAAAGAACGGGTGTTTTTCTGTTTGTCTTACCCACACGTAATGTACTGGCTGAAGCTTGTATTTTTCAAATAACGGGCCCAATGCTGCCATTCTTTTAAAAGGCAGTAAACAAAAAAAGTAGCCATCTGCCTGCAGCCTTGTGTTCACCAATGAAAACAATTCATCGAGCAACAGACCACCGGCATGATGGGCTGTGTTTTTTTTATTGTCAGGTGAGGCTAGTTCATTTTCATAAAAAGGAGGGTTGCTGATGATGACATCGTACTTTATGTTTTTGTCAGCGGGTGTATCTTTCGCATCACCGAGTAATACCTGAATACATTCCCCCTGGTTTGCTGCACGAATATTTTCCGATGCCTGTGCAGCAGCGTCTCCTTCTATTTCAATTGCATCGATTTTTACTGCTGGATTTTTTTGCGCCAGCATCAGGCTCAGTAAACCCGTTCCTGTACCGATATCCATTAAACTGCAGGCGCCCAGCCCCATCCGCTCTACCTGTTCTGCCACCCATGCACCAAACAAACAGCCATCGGTGGTCACTTTCATAGCACAGCGATCCTGATGAATGGTGAATTGTTTGAACTGGAAATAGGAATTGGCCATAGCTAAGGATTACCAGGTGGCCCTTGCAGCGGCACTTACCGATAGATCAGCAAACTGCCCGGCCAGGTATTTGTAATATCCGGTGATGGCGATCATACCGGCATTGTCGGTGCAATATTGAAAAGTAGGTATAAAAGTATTCCAATTGTATTTTTTCCCTGCTTCTGTAAAGGCAGCACGTAACCCGCTGTTGGCCGATACACCACCGGCAAGGCAAATATCATGTATACCGGTTTCCGCTGCTGCCTTTTTCACTTTATTCAGCAGGATGGTAATGATCCGGTGCTGAATGGAGGCACAGATATCTGGCAGGTTCTCCTCGATGAATTGTTTCTTCTCCTCCTCCGTGGCAGCAAATTCTTCTTTGTATAAATTACTTTTTCCTGCATTTTGTAAGAAATAGAGGATCGATGTTTTCAATCCGCTGAAACTGAAATTCAACCCCTCGATTCGTGGCTCAGGAAATGAAAAGCGCTTTGGATTTCCTTCTTTTGCATATTTATCAATCAGGGGGCCGCCGGGGTAGGGAAGGCCCAAGAGTTTGGCTGATTTGTCAAATGCTTCGCCCGCCGCATCATCAATGGTTTCGCCGATCACTTTCATATTCACCGGCGATTCGCACAATACAATTTGGGTATGACCACCGCTTACGGTGAGACACAAAAACGGGAAGGAAGGTTTGTGCTCATCAATCAGGTTGGCTAATACATGCGCCTGCATATGATGTACGGCAATCAACGGTTTGCCGAGTGCGAGTGATAACGACTTGGCAAATTGTGAACCTACCAGTAAAGAACCAATAAGCCCCGGTGATTGGGTGAATGCAATGGCATCGATTTCATCCAGGGTAATATCCGCTTTTTTCAATGCCGCATCCACCACCGGTAGTATATGCTGCATATGCGCACGGGAAGCCAGTTCGGGTACCACCCCGCCGTATTGTTCATGTACCGTTTGATTGGCAATGAAATTCGATAAGATCTTTCCATCTCTGCATACAGCCGCAGAGGTTTCATCGCAACTGGATTCTATAGCTAAAATGGTTACCGGCACGAACTTGTTGTATATTTTATTGAATGATCAGTGTCTTGCATTTACTTTAAATAAAATAATGGTCAACATTATTCTTTTATAAAGGCCCGCGAAATTAAGCATTAATACGCTTGCACTGCCTTAGGTTATTTACTGCGGATGGCTACTACCGGATCCATACGGGCAGCCTGCCTGGCAGGGATATACCCGGCCACCACACCCACGATGATACAAATCACAATCGCCAAAATCATATTGGACGTAGAAATATACACCGGGAAGTTGAGTGCATTGGTAAGTACAAGCGTGAGCAGATAAACCAGTGTAAGACCGATCATGCCACCGATGATGCAAAGAAAGGCTGATTCGAGGAGGAACTCGGTCAGGATAATATGATTTTTGGCCCCAATGGCTTTTTTTAAACCGATCTGTGTGGTGCGCTCCTTCACGGATACAAACATGATATTGGCTACGCCAAACATACCCACGATCAGGGATAATGCCGCAATGGCCCATCCCCCGATATTGAGATTTACAAACAGGCTGCTGATCGCATCACTGAAATCATTCACATCATTGAGTGTAAAATTTTCCTCTTTTACCGGAGTTAATTTCCGGATGGCACGCATGGTACCGGTGAGTTCATCTTTCAATGATTTGCTGGTCTGGTTATCTTGCCCTTGTACCAGGATCAGCGGATCTGCTTTTTTCTCATCCATGATATTGCGGGCAAAACGGTAAGGCATGACCACGTTCTGATCGAAATTCCATCCGCCGATCATTTGTTTCCCCTGCTTTTTGATCACGCCCGTGATCAGCAGTTTTTTACCACGGACGGTAACCAATTTCCCGGGCGCAATCTCCGGACTACCGAACAATTTTTCTGCCACATCAACGCCCACCACCATCGCATTGCTGCCTTGTGAAAATTCGGCATCCGTTATATACCGGCCATATTGTATTTCGATGGGTTGAATATTGTTGAATTGTTCACTGATGCCATACAATTGTACACCGGACAGACTGTTGTTGCCATAATCGATCTTATCCTGCACTTCTATTTTGAAAGCCGCATATTTGGCTCCGGGAGTACGCAGCATGATCTGTTTCATTTCATCATACCGGGGGGAGGGGCGGTTCACATATTTCCACCAGGGATAATCCGGGCCGCCGCCCGCACTGTAATCCCATTTATCTACATAGATCGTATTGGTACCCAGCGATTTTATCTCATTCTGAATATTCCGTTCCAGGCTACCAACTGTGGCCAGCACACTGATGATACAAAAAATACCAATCGTGATCCCGAAAAGGGAAAGAAACGTACGGAGCTTATTTTTCCATAACTCCTGCAGTGCCATTTTGAAACTGCTGCCTGCTATTTCCAGCGAACGGCGGATCATATTGCAAATGTACCGGAGATTTTCGCACAACGGTCGAATTATTCCACCGTCATTTGCTTTATTTTTTAATTAACTTTCCGACCAAAAATATACCGCATGGAAAATACTCCCGGACCTGCCATTTATATTCCCCGAGAAGGTGAGGCATTTTTTCGCAACCGGCACAATGTGACCGTAGCGTTTGCAGTGGCCATCTTATTATTCCTGCTTCCTTTTGCGGAAATCCGCTGCATGAACAACACCCTTGCCAAAAATACCGGTCTGGGTATCGCCATCGGATCGCAATGGAAATCGGATATGATGGGGGGCTTGAAAGATATGATGGACTCGATGCCTGGTAAAGAAGATAGTAAAAAGGATTTTGGAAAACAAATGAAGGATACGCCCAATGGTTTTGCCATAGCTGCACTGGTTGCCGGTGTCATCGGTCTGGTAGTAGGGTTGCTACAGGTGAAGTCGCGCTCTCTGATTGTAATGTGTGCGGGTATTCTGGGAGTGATCATGCTGGTGGCTTTGATGATCCAGATGAAAATACAATTGCGTTCGCAAATGGGAGCAGGGAAAAAAGGCGGTGATTTTTCATCATCCGGTGCTATGGATTATGTACTCAGTGTGAAATTCACCATCTGGTATTATATCAGCCTGATCAGTTTTGCAGTGGGCGGCTTCTTCGGATACAAACACCACCGCATAGAACTGGTTGATGCACTCCGCAGCTCACATGCGTTCGACTTTCAAAAAGAGCAACCTGAACATCCAAAGCCTGCTGACAGTTAAGTATATGCGCAATTAGTCATTATTCCCGGCAATACCCAGATCGGTGGGGAGTCCATCGAGGCTGGAGAGATTTTTTTCCTGTATATATTGTTGTAAACCGTCCGCGCCTTTTTTTTCTGCCCAGTCAAAATGAATATCCCTTTCACCGGCATATTCAAACAATGGTACCCCGAAGCCACAGGAGGTTTGCACCAGATCAATATCAGCCACTATGAATTGCCGGGTGCTCGGGTACACGGTAAAATGAGGGGCCAGTTCTTCCCATTCCGGCGAGCCGGGTAATACGGCATGTCCCTTTCCATACAAGCGAAGGATATTCGGTGCCCCTTCAAAGGAACAAAACATGATGGTGATACGACCATTCTCCCTGGTATGTGCGGAAGTTTCATTGCCACTGCTGATCAGGTCCATATAAGCCACCCGGTGTTCCGATAACACCCGGAAACAATCCAGCCCTTTCGGTGATACATTGACCCTGCCATCGGCGCTGAGTGGAGCCGTTGCCACGAAAAAGATATGTTGTTGTTCAATGAAAGTTTGATGTGCCGGCTTAATTGAATCATGCAATTTGCCCATATACAGAATTTGCCATTGAAGGTACCAACTATTCTTTTACCCTTTCTGTAGCCGGGGCCTGACGTTTGAAAAACCTCCTGCACCGTTCATAAACAGGTTTTTCGAAACACCAATAAAGCAGAATGGATAAAACCCAGAGCGCAGTAAAGTTGCGGTCGGGTAAAAAGAAATATTCTTTCAGTTTCTGATTGGCGTAGCTGATATGCACCAGGTAAAACGCAAACGAGGCATTCCCCAGCAGCACCATGACCCGGGTAGAGAAGAACCAACCGGTTACCGTTTTTTCCATCATCAGGCCAGCCAGTATTAACACAGTAAAAACGGGAATTAACAAGTGATGGATCAGTAAACCGGCCGTTGTATCATATCCATGTGAATACCGGTCGGGTTGGAATAACCCCATAGCGTACAGGGTAAGCAAGAGACCTGCAAAGCCAATGGCCGTCTTATAAGGGATGCTATGGAACCAACTCTTCTCATTTTTCATCGTGGCGGCCAGGAGCATACCTGCCATGAACTCGGCACTTCGTCCGGGAAAGCTGCTCTGTACCACAAATTTCCAGGGGTAGAGCCAATTACCGGGGTTGCCATTGTACAAGTGCCAATACCAACCTGCGGCACGTGTCAGTGCGAATAAAGAAGCGACAAAGAACAGCAGATACAGGATATGTTTTCGTTGCAGGAGGCATAACAACGGAGCAAGAAAATAAAAAGTCATTTCGATCGTGAGCGACCAGGATTGGGAAATACCATCGAGGTTATGTGTTTCAGAAAAACCATGCACCAATGAATAGGTAAGCCAGGTAAAATGATGTTTGCCAAAAGCCGGATCCAGGTAATAAGCTGTGAGAATAAGCCAGTACAAGGGTAAGATACGGGCCATCCGTATGGTGATATACTTTACATAAGCGCCCCGGCCTTTCAAAGGTGCTTCGCCATAGGTATAAGCAATGAGAAAACCGCTGAGTACAAAAAACAAGGAAACACCGGTGTGAAATTCATTGAACAACCGCAATAGTTCCGGATGCAGGGAGTCGCGCCAGTACTTCCGGTTATGATACAGAAATACCATGCAGGCAGCCAGGCAACGAAAACCCGTGAGTGCATTGAAGCGTTTCATTGGCCGCGAAACTACGCATCGTGCTGCAATTCTTTTTTATTTCAGCTATTTATTCATTACCCGCCTGCTCCGTTTCGAAGCCCGTAATGCGGTATTTGATCTTTACACCCCTGCTCGTTTTATTTACGGCGAGATCGGCTGTTTCACCCGGTTTTACAAAGGAGAACTGAACATTATCCGTTTTTACGGTCGTGCCTTCGGGATTGAGATAAAGAATTTCCACCATCACTTTGGTAACCATCACGTGCGAGTCATTGTGTAAGGAAAGCACGAGGTTACGCACGCCTCCAAAAGCTGCGACATTGTATTCATTGTTTTTCAGATGAAGATGGGTGAGAATATTTTCTTTCGCAACGGGTTTTACGCTCACCGCTTCTGTGGGAGTTATGGTTTTCGTTTCCGGAACCGGGGTTACAGCTACGGGGGCTTGTTTTTTATCAATGGTCTTACGTGATACCGTTTCTTTTTTCGGTTCGGGTTCCGGGGTTATTATTTTTTTATTATTGACTGGCTTTTCTTCCGGCTCTATATGGAAGTTGTCCGGTGGAATAATGTTTTCGGCTACCGGTATATTTACTTCTTCAGTGCTATCAACTTCTTGCGCGGGAGCCGGGGTTTGCATTTCTGCAACTGGTTGGTTTACCGGTTGCGGTGAAGTAGGAAGTGCCGTATTCCTCCCTGCACTGGTGATGATCAGCATCATAATGGCACCCACCGCTACTAATCCGGCATACATCCCCACTTTTTTTGATGGCATGTTTAACCATGACTCGAGTATGGCCAGTTTATCGCGTGCGTTTGTATTTGTATGTTCCGGTTCATCTGGTATGGAGGAGAATAGCGTGTCTTTCACGGAAGGGGTATTCTTCTTTTTTTGTGAGGAGGTGGCCGGGGTATTGCTTACAGCATCTACCTGTTCGGGCTCGGAATTAGTTTGTTGTTGATACAACTGATTTATCGACGTAACCGGTTGTTGTTTTTTACTTTCCGTTTCTTTATAGCCCGGGGTATATTTTAAAAACAAATCGGCTTCACTTTCTGTTTTTTCCACCGTGGCGGAGGCCTCTGCCAGGTCTTTCAACTCCTTAATTTCCTCCGGATGTCTCCAGCTAACGCTCTGGCATTCCACCCAGAGCAGGTCGGAGGATCGGAGGCCGATCTTTTTCAGGTCATCGAGGGTCAATGCGGTGCTTTCCACGTTATTGCGCAGGAGTATATAGGTGTTTTGCATGTGAAGGAAAATTCAGGGGTATAACGGTAAAATCCGTACCGGTATTTGTAAAGGGTCTGTTATATTTTACACCCCACCCGGGGTTCTACGGTTAGTATCAGGGTTGGAACAGGTTTAAACGTAAAACGCGTTAGGTTCGTTTTGGGGGTAGTGGTAGCACGCCACTCACCCAACTCCCAAATACTGATTAACTTTACCCCATCATGTTCACCATCTGGCAGGCTTTAATCGGATTGGGTTTAATCGTACTCATTATTCTGTTTGTATTCAGGATACGGGTTGCCAAAGAGGCAATCATTCTTCCCGAAAACTACCGGG
Source organism: Bacteroidota bacterium (assembly GCA_026391455.1). Taxonomy (GTDB): domain Bacteria; phylum Bacteroidota; class Bacteroidia; order Chitinophagales; family Chitinophagaceae; genus JJ008. Next base: position 18,847 of record JAPLEH010000014.1, on the reverse strand, counting down.
AAATATTAAACAGCTATGTAAAGTTTTATCGCGGGTTGCCGGAAAATGACAAAGAACAGTTTGAAAAAAGGCTCGAACAGTTTTTGTCCTCCATCACCATCACTGGGGTAAATGCCGAAGTGGAAGACCTCGACCGGCTATTGATCGGTGCCGGTGCCATTATACCCGTATTTGCGATCCGCGACTGGCAATATATCAACCTCCATGAAGTGTTGCTCTATCCTGGTGCATTCAATACCGATTATGACCAGGCAGGGCCCGACCGCAACGCGGCCGGAATGGTGGGTAATGGCCCCATGCAACATGTAATGATCATCACCAAATGGCAATTACGACAGGGATTTATCAATGAGCAGAGTACACACAATACCGCCATCCATGAGTTCGTACACCTCGTGGATAAAATGGATGGCACCATGGATGGCGTACCCGAGATCATACTGGAACGGAAATATACCGCTCAATGGAAACAGCTCATGGAAAACACCATTGCGCACATGCGGATGTACGGATCCGATATTGATATGTATGGCGCTACGAATACCACCGAATTTTTCGCCGTGATCTCTGAGTACTTTTTTGAACAACCCGAGCGGTTGAAGGAAAATCATCCGGAATTGTATGCGATGCTGGTGCGGATATATAAATTAGCACAATAAACAGTAAATAAATCGGTCAACTATTGATTCAAGGGCCACCGTTCTCCTCTTTATATTTCCCTCCCAAACCGTACCTTTGCCGCCTTAAAAGCTTTATTGAAGCCCAGCATTACGGAAATCGTCTCCCGACTTACCGTCTTCTGACTTCCCGACTTTTTTATCATGAAATATCATCAGGAAATAGCAAAACGCAGAACATTCGCCATCATTTCTCACCCCGATGCCGGTAAAACCACCTTAACAGAGAAATTTCTTCTCTTTGGTGGTGCCATCCAGGTAGCGGGAGCGGTGAAAAGCAACAAGATCAAAAAACACGCTACCAGCGACTTTATGGAGATCGAAAGGCAGCGTGGTATCTCCGTAGCCACATCGGTAATGAGTTTTGAATATAATAACACACTCATCAACCTGCTGGATACACCCGGTCACAAAGATTTTGCGGAAGATACCTACCGCACACTTACTGCCGTGGATAGTGTAATCCTGGTGGTCGACAGTGTAAATGGGGTGGAAGACCAAACCCGCCGGCTGATGGAAGTCTGCCGTATGCGCGATACGCCGGTGATCGTGTTCATCAATAAAATGGACCGTGATGGAAAGAACCGGTTTGATCTGCTGGAAGAAATAGAAAAAGAATTAAAAATAGCCTTGCATCCCATGACCTGGCCGATCAACAGCGGTAAGGAATTCAAAGGGGTGTACAACCTGCACGATAAAAACCTCCTGTTGTTTACCGCCAATACCAAGGGCAATGATGAAGATGCCATTGCCATATCCGGACTTGATGAGCAGATCGTGGTGGACAAACTGGGAGAGAAAGATGCCCACCAACTGCGCGAGGATGTGGAACTCGTAGATGGCGTACACGGTGAATTGAACATCGAAGATTACCGGGCAGGGAAAGTAGCACCGGTATTCTTTGGTAGTGCGATCAACAACTTCGGCGTAAAAGAAATGCTGGATACATTTATCCGCATTGCCCCGACGCCCCGTAGCCGCGCCACCACCAAGCGGGAAATAAATGTGGAAGAAGATAAGATGAGCGGTTTCGTATTTAAGATACATGCTAACCTCGATCCCAAACACCGCGACCGCATCGCGTTTTTCCGGGTATGCTCGGGTAAATTTGAACGAAATAAATATTTTCACCATGTGCGGTTAGACAAGGACGTTAGATTCAGCAATCCCTATTCCTTTATGGCCCGTGATAAAAGTGTGATCGAAGATGCCTATGCGGGTGATGTGGTGGGCCTTTTCGATACGGGTAATTTCAAGATCGGCGATACGCTTACAGAAGGAGAGGATTTCTTTTTTACCGGTATTCCTTCCTTCTCCCCGGAAATATTCAAGGAAGTGGTGAACAAAGATCCGCTGAAGACTAAACAACTCGAAAAAGGGTTGTTGCAATTAACGGATGAAGGGGTGGCGCAATTATTCACCCAGTTTGGGGGCAATAAAAAGATCATCGGATGTGTGGGTGAACTGCAGTTTGAAGTGATTCAATACCGCCTGTTGCATGAATACGGAGCTTCGGTTGTATTCAACTCGTTGCCCTTCTATAAAGCCTGCTGGCTTACGAGTAAAGACGAAAAGAAATTGCTGGAATTCTCCCGCTTCAAACAGGCCAATATCGGCGAAGATAAAGATGGTCATATGATATACCTGGCCCAGAGTGAATGGTTTCTTAACACGGAAAAATCAAACAACCCGGATATTGAATTTCATTTTACGAGTGAAATACATAAGGGAGGTTGAAGAGGCGTGCCCGCCGTGGCGGGTTGAAGAGGTTCCATAGGTTTAAAAAGTTGAAGAGGTTGCATAGGTTGAATAAGTTACATAGGTTGAATAAGTTACATAGGTTGCATAAGCCTGCCTGCCATGCCTACCGGCAGGCAGGTTGAATAGTTCTCATTCGTTAATTGAGTAATAGAGTATGATTCTTTTTGAAACAGAGCGGCTGGTGGTGCGGACTTTTACAGCCGGAGATTATGATCATTATTATTCGTTGCAGGGCAATCCGGATGTAATGCAGTATATCCGTCCGCCGCGCACCCGGGAGGAGAGTGATACTTTTTTAAGAGATAAAATACTGGCCGCTGACCCGACTGATTACAAAGGTTTCTGGGCGGTGGAAGAGAAACTAAGTGGCACATTCGTAGGCTGCTTTGTGATTATACCGATACCGGATGAACCGGAAAAAACGCAAATGGGTTATTCCTTCCTGCCGGCTTTCTGGGGAAAAGGTTATGCCACCGAAGTGGCAAAAAGAGGGATGACCTATTTTTATGAACAAACACCGCTCAATGAAATATACGGCGTTACGGAACAACCGAATATTGCTTCTCAAAAAGTATTACTGAAGGCCGGATTTCAACCGCATACATCCAAAATGGAAGGGGAGAAGGAATTGCTGGTGTTTATTGTCCGGCGGTAGTAAAAGGTTAATTTAATTTCCGGCTGAAATAGACGGTGCCATTCGTTTTTTGTGTACAGCTGAGGTTCACCGTATAGCGGTTTTTCCCATCGTCTGCTATCAGTAGTGCCGTATTAGGCGGTATAGACCCCAGGTTTTCAGCATACATCTGCAATTCATTTGTTTTTAAGGCAGGATCCAGCTTCAGCACAATGACCAATGGTTTGGCAGTAAGGTGCTGGTGCGTAAGTATCACTTCATTGTTGTATACCAGCGTAATGCTGTCACCGTCAATAATACCATTATCATAAATCAGGAGGCGGACCGAATCACTTTGCACGCTAATATCTTTTGCCACCTCTTTATCTCTTTTTTCAAGGGAAACGGGTAGCGGGTTGAAGATGGCAACAGGTTCAGTTGTTGTGGCAGCTATAATACTGTTGATGGAATCCGGAAGCCTGATGGCGATCCGTTTGCGCACGGTGTCCCTGCAGCCTGCATTGTTTTTGGCTATAAGGATAGCCGTATATTCACCGCTTTGGGCATAACGGTGCGAGAAAGTTGATTCACCACCAACCGTGGTTTCATCACCCAGTTGCCAGCGATAGTAAGCCAGGTTATTTTTCACCTTGAACCTTATCTCTCCGGGATTGCCTTCTTCGCTGAACGTATAATCGACCTGGAGTGATTGCAGTTGAATCTTTCGTGTAATAGTATCCCTGCAGCCAGATATGCTGGTGGTAATAGCTGTTATTTTATAAGTCCCTTCCTTGACATACTGGTGTTCCGGCATTGTTTTTTGAGATGAACTGCCATCCCCAAACGTCCAGTATACGGATTTCAGTTTCTTTAGTTTTGAATCTGTGAGTTTGAACGCTACATTAAAACAATTATTTACCGTATAGTTGAAATTCGCAGCAAATTTGTTTTCGGGACTACAGGACAGATCGGGTGCAGGCGGATCATTTTTTTTATCGCAGAGTGCAGTTACTTCTTCCTGACTGAGCGGCCGGTTGTAGATCCGTATTTCATCCATTATTCCATTGAACCAATAGGGGAACTGATTACTCTCTTTCCGGCCAATAAATAAATCATCCGTATTGCTGCCCACCGCATACTCGTTTTCAGAGCTGCTGATAAGGCGGCCATTTACATACATTTTTGAACTGTTCTGGCTGAAGGTATAAATAACACAGTACCAGGTATTGGTTCGTACATACAGCTCTTTGGACGTACATCCCGCATTGATATATGCTGTGCCCACAAAATTCTGATGATCCGGACTGGGATCACTGCAATCGCCAAGGGTATATTCTCCGGCGGTAAAGCGCAATCCATATACGCCCCGGATATAATCTGCCCGGCCTTTATCGATAATGGAATTATTGTAACAATTTCCATTGTAAAAACCCATCGGCTTTACGATCGCCATGAGCGTGAATTCCTTTGGATTAACCGATGGATTGTTGGCAATACGCAGGTAATTATTTCTTCCATTAAAATAGCGGGCAGTTCCTTTTTCACCGGCCCGGCCCGTTGCTGTACTGGTATTGTCAAACACCGGATGGTTATTATTGCCGCTATAGTCTTTTGTATCACCGTTGAAGGGGAACCAGGCCACCAGCCCCTTGTTCAGATTTACTTGTGCCGTTACTGAAACAGAGTTTATAAAAAGCAGACTTACTATCAGGGCTAACTTCATAATGATCGTTTATAACGTTCCTTTTTATCGGATCAAAGCAAATGTGCCTTTGCGGAATACTGCCGGCTCACAGGTTGTTTTGGCCTTTATCGTATATACATAAACATCGGGCGTTTGCAATTCACCTTTAAATGTGCCATCCCAGCAGGCATCGGCTCGGGTGGAATAAAAGATGCGTTGCCCCCAGCGGTTATAAATGCTGAATTCGATTTCCGTGATATTGCCCCAGAGTTTTACACCATAGCAATCATTTAATCCATCATTGTTGGGTGTAAAGGCAGTGGGCATAAGGTAACCGCCTTTCTCATTATAATTCACTTTCACTTGTACGGTGTCGGTATTACTGCAACCTGCTGCATCGGTACCTTTTACCTGGTAGGTGGTGGTTACTACCGGACTGGCGGTGGGCGTGGAAATGCCAGCATTGTTCAACGTACCAGCCGGTGTCCAGCTATAACTTGTGCCGCCAACCGCTGTGAGGCGACTGCTCGATACAATACAATTAATATCATTAGATTTTCCTGCACGTATGAGCGGTAAAGATCGTATGGTGATCGTGGTGGAAAGATTAGCCGTATTTCCGCAGATAATATCTGTTATTGATACGAAGTAGGTGGTGGTGCCGGTAGGATTGGCCACCGGGTTAAAGATCGTTGGGTCGCTCAATGTACTGGCCGGCTGCCAGGCATAAATATCGCCTCCGGATGCGGATAACTGGAACGATTGGTTCTGGCATACGGTTGCAGGAGGGTTAATGGAAAATCCATTGGGAGAACGCACCGTGATGATCACTGAATCGGTACTTGAACATCCATCCGCATTAATAGCCGATAAATAAAAAGTTGTTGTAACTGGTGGCGTGGCCGTGGGGTTGGGAATAGAGGGATTATTCAGATACGTGGCCGGGCTCCAGGAATATTGAGTGGCACCCGTACTGCTTCCCTGCAATACAACAGAATTGGGGCTGCAGATCAGATCATCCGGACCGGCATTGGCTGTTAATGCAGCGGTGATAACGGTTGTTTCAATACTGTTCTTACAGCCATTGATATCGGTTACAACGAGTTTTACCGTATGTGTTCCGGAATTGAATTGGTGCCCTGTGTTTTGTGTGTTGGACGTTCCGCCATCACTAAAGTACCATTGCCAACTTGCAATAGCATTGGTATTAGTGAATGCAAGTCCGTTGAATTGAAAGCTATCACAACGCACACGCGCCTGAGTAATCCTAACGGAATCGATATTCGGTTTAAAAAGAATATTATCAAAAGGAATCGAAAGATTATTCAGCATGTATCCAGCCTGGCCTGCAACCGCTCCCCATGGATTATTGGAATATCCGGTGCATACACCTCCGATACCGCCGGCATTTGTTACTGTCATATTTGCTGGTGTAGTGGGAGTGGATACCCATACTAAACCGCCACCACCACCACCACCTGGGCCTACTTTAAGAAAGCCATTCGCCGTCATATCGGCCCCTTTGCCGCCGCTTACATCCACGACGAGGGGATCCACGATGGTGTTTAATTTTATCAGTACCGTACCACCACCGCCGCCACCACCCATTCCTTCATGACAGGCTGCGCTGCCACTGCCACAATAATAACCGGGTGCTCCGCCTGCAATGATATTGTTACCGTTTGAAACCAGTTTATCTGTAATGAGGATAATGATTCCCGAACCACTGCCGCCGATGGATTGAAAAGCCTGTGGATTGTTACTATGTCCGGCTCCACCGCCACCGCCCAGGAATATTTTGTTGGCCGCTGCGGAATAAACATTCGCAATACCTCCTATGCCCCGGTTGTCGAATGGAGCTGCATCACAAGGTGTCCCTTCAAAATTATATCCGCCAAATCCACCCGTACCGGCATTCGCACCACCACCGCCACCGGAATTGTGTGAATTACCTCCGCCTCCGGCATTTGCTGCATGCCCTTTACCATAGGATTTCGCAACGGAAAGGATAGCAATGCCTTCCCCTTTTTCTGATGCCAGATCAGGCACGGGAGGATAGAAATATTGATTCTCGTAGCAATTAAAATTCGATGGTATGCTTACCGGATCGGCCCCCCCTTTGAATCCCTTTCCCGAAACGTCTATTGCGGCATGCATGATCACGGAATCTCTTGCATGCAAAACCAGCACCCCGCCTTTATTGCCATCCCAGGGCAGGCAACTAAGTGTGGTGGTGATATCCGCAGTTTGATAATAGGGAATCCGTACCAGTTGCACTTTTCCTCCCGGCAGGTCATATGACCGCGATATGGTATTCAGCAGTTCAATGGTATTACCGGATTTACTTTTTACATAATTGATTTCGTAATTGCCGGCATTTTTATTATCGGTGATCGTGCCAAAAGCAGAGGTGTTCGTAGTGTCAATAATGGCCCCCTTCATTTGAATAAGCAGCACCGTATCTCCGGTATTGAATGTACTGGCATCTTCCACCACCAAACCATTTACACAGGGTGTGAGCGATATTACGGGCGTATAGGTATTGATGATGCCACCAATGGATACAGAAGTGAACGGGCGTTGCATTCCTTTTTCCGGACGGACAGGTGATTTTTTAGTTTGGGAAATACCTGTTAACGTAAAGAACAGAGAAAAGATGAAAAGTGTTTTTTTCATGGTAATACCCGAAGTTAAACGTATTTCACAGACGCTCACAATTTCAGATAAAAAGGCGCTGTAATACTGATAACGCGCTTACGATCAGTAAATCCCTGTATAATTATGCGGGGTGATTTTCTTCAGTTCCTTTTTCAGCGAATCACTTACTTCCAACGCTGCAATAAAATCATGTATGGCTTTTTGGTCAATTTTTTTATTCCCTCTAGTCAGTTCTTTCAATGCTTCGTAAGGGTTTGGATATTTCTCTCTCCGCAAAACGGTTTGTACCGCTTCTGCCACCACGGCCCAGTTATTGTCCAGGTCATTGTATATGGCGGCATCATTGATCACCAATTTGCCCAACCCTTTTTCTATTGACCGGAATGCGATGAGGGTATGCGCAAAAGGGACACCGATATTCCGGAGTACGGTAGAGTCGGTAAGATCGCGTTGTAACCGGGATACCGGGAGTTTGGCGGCCAGATGTTCAAATATCGCATTGGCCATTCCCAGATTACCTTCTGCATTTTCAAAATCGATCGGGTTTACTTTATGCGGCATAGCAGAAGAACCCACTTCACCCTTTTTCGTTTTTTGTGTAAAGTAATCCATGGAAATATAGGTCCAGATGTCTCGACAAAAATCCAGGAGGATCGTATTGATCCGTTTCATGCAATCGAAATGAGCGGCCAGGTTGTCGTAGTGCTCAATTTGTGTAGTGTATTGCTGACGGGAAATGCCCAGATGCTGCAGGAATTCATTGGCAAATTTTACCCAGTCTGTTTTTGGGAATGCTACATGGTGTGCATTGAAATTACCCGTAGCACCGCCAAATTTTCCTGTGAAGGGTATACCAATGAATTGTTCGATCTGGTTTTGTAAACGTTCAGTAAACACCATGATCTCTTTACCCAGCCGGGTAGGGCTGGCCGGCTGGCCATGTGTATGCGCCAACATGGGAATATCTTTCCAATTGGCGGCCAGAATTTTTAATTCCGTATTCAGGTTAAGCAGGCCCGGCAAATATTCGTATTCTATGGCCTGTTTCCAGGAAAGGGGGATAGCGGTGTTGTTGATATCCTGTGATGTGAGTCCAAAATGAACCCATTCTTTTACATCCGCTCCGCCCGATTTTTCCAGTTCATTTTTTAAATAATATTCAACGGCTTTTACATCGTGGTTGGTGGTGTATTCGATCTGTTTTATTTCCTGCGCATCATCAATGCCAAATTCTTCCACGGTCTTTTGCAGGTGTTTTCTGGTTTTACCGGACAGTTTGAGGAATTTCTTTTTCTCCAGAAACAACAGGTACTCGGTTTCGATCAGCACTCTGTATTTCATCAGTCCATACTCAGAAAAATATTCATCCAGGTGATGAACCTGTTTGCGATAGCGTCCGTCGATGGCTGAAAGGGAGGTGAGCGGGGTGAGTTCCATGTAGTTGGGTTAATTGGTTGGTTGGTATTCAGTACCTTTGCCCCGCAAAAATAAATCAATTGAAGAAGATTCGGACAGGCATTGTAAATTACCTGAACACCAGACCACTCATTTATGGGCTGCAACGCCCGCCGGTTAATGAGTTGATCGAACTGACAGGTGATTATCCCTCGCGGGTAGCGCAACTATTGAAGGAGGGCGCTATAGATCTCGGGCTTATTCCGGTGGCAGCTATTCCGGGTTTACCGGAATATCATATAGTTGGCAATCATTGTATCGGTGCAGAAGGTGAGATCGCATCGGTGGCGCTATTCAGTGAAGTACCGATGACGGAGATAAAAAAAGTATACCTGGATTACCAAAGCCGTACTTCGGTGGAATTGCTCAAGTACCTGATGCGGGAATATTGGGGTATCAACCCGGAGATCATTCAGGCTACCGGAGAAGATTACCGGGCGGAAATAAAGGGAACCTCTGCAGGGTTGGTAATCGGTGACCGGGCATTGGAACAGCGTAAAATTTCCACCTTCATTTATGATCTCGGATCAGAATGGCGGGCGATCACCGGTTTGCCATTCGTGTTTGCTGCCTGGGTGAGTACCCGAAAATTGCCGGATGATTTCATTGCGCAATTTGATGCGGCCAATGCCATGGGATTGGAGCATATTGATGAGATCGTGGAAAAGGAAGCAACCGGGCTCTACGATCTCGGCAAATATTACAAATTGCACCTTAGTTATATACTCGATGAAGGAAAGCGAAAAGGAATGGAAAAATTTATCAGCCTGATTCGCAATAGCTAGAACAGCCGATAATTCCTTTGCCTGTCCATTAAATTGAAATGTCGTGTGCCTGATTTGATACTCAGGCACACGACATTTTTTTGAATAGTATCATAAGGAAATTAATGCGTCAATACCATTTTTTTGGAATCCAATAATTTCCCGTTTGAATAAAGCGAGTAGATATAGGTACCAGAAGCCAGTTCGTTGGCTTCTACTTCTACATAACCTGCTGTATTGATGACTTCATAATCTTTTAGTACCACGCCCTGCAGACTGGATACGATAATGCGGATGTTTTGCGATCCGGCAGGAACAGCATACCGGATAGAAGTGTTTTTGCTGAAAGGGTTGGGTGTGTTTTGAAACAACATGCCTTTTTCAGTTTCCGGAGTTGCAGGCTTTCCGGTCGCAACCTGCTGACCTTTCAACGTTTCGATTTCTTTTCTCAATGCTGCGATCTCCTTCTTAAGCGATTGTAAGTCTACGGAAGATTCTCTGCCGGAGGTGGCGGAAGAGATCCGGAGGTCACCATTTGCATCGATCACAATAATATTACCGGCACCTGCGGGTAATCCCTGATGACGTACCTGGCCAACCGTATGTAGTCTTGCCGCTGGCATATTGGGCGTGCCGGTAGCCGGGCCGAGGTTGATGCCCACATTGCCATTATTATCCATTACCATTACATTCGATAAGGAAGTTGTAACAAGCCCTGTATTCGTTCTTTCAATAGAATTGAAACGGAGAAAATAGCTGCTGTTGCTGATAGCACCCAATTGCATTTCATACCCCTGGTAGCGGTTGTTGTTATTTAAATAATTGGTGTAACCCAGTGCCACGGAAGCACCGCCCCCTGTGGCACCAACGGGGTTGGGATTGGAACAATATACACCCAGTTTGGTATCGCCGCCTCTTTCTATCACGGCTGTTTCATAAGGAAATCCTGTCATGCCACCGGGGTTGTCGGATACATGCAAACGTACCTGCGGGTTTGGCACACCAATGCCTACAAAACCATTGTTGGCAAGTATGGTCATTCGCTGGGTGTTGTTGGTGCGAAAGGACAGGCTTTGTGCATCAGTAGTGCCTAAAAAATTGGCGGCATTAGTACCTGCGTTGCCAGTCAGCAGCCAGGCATTGGTAGTGCCAATGGAAGAGGCATCTCTCCAGAATACATTACCGGTTGCATCGGTTACCAGCACCCGGTTTTGTGCATTGGCATTGGTCAGGTTATCAAACCGGAGGGTTCCCGTGGTATGCAATTGAGCAGTGGGTGTACTGGTACCAATACCAATTGATAACGGAGTGGTGCCAAGGGAGGAATTCACGGCGGTTAAATTCGTTCCACCATTGCCCACCCATCCCTGGGCAGAAACTGACGATACATTTACTGTGAGAAAAACCAGGCAAATAGCCGGAAGGAAGCATTTTGTTTTTAGCATGACTTAAAGTTTTAGGGTTAAACAATAACCTAAATTAACCCGCTAAAAATTCCGGTGGCTATCACATGTTATATCTGTGCTGTTTTCCTTATGAGTATGCGAAATAGGGTAATAAGTGTGCAGATCAATGAATGAATTTCTCCAGAAACAGGTCTTTTTTCCGGGTGGATACCTGCAGGGTGGTGCCATCACTCATTTCTACATAACCACCCCTTCCTTTAAAATATTTCTTAAGGAAGTTGATATTGATGATATGTGAGTTATGTATTCTGAAGAAAATAGTGTCAGGAAGCATATCTTCAAAATCCTTGATCTGCCTGCATGCGATCAAATGGGTTTTGTTTTGGAAAAAGACCTTCGTATACCGGCCCTCTGCTTCCATACGGATGATCTTATTCATATCTTCAAATTGAATGCCATCGAGGGTATGTAATCCGATCTTTTGAATATGCTTATTATCAGGCTTCAGGTTTTCAATCAGGGCAGCAATCTGCCGGTTATAGTCCCTTTCCTTTACTTTTTTTATCATTTTTTCAACCGCTGCACGCAGTTCATCAATATTTACCGGTTTCAGTATATAGTCGAGTGCCACATATTTGATAGCTTTCAGCGCATATTGTTCAAAGGCAGTTACAAAGATCACTTCAAAATCGACGGGCATCAGTTTCTCCAGCAGGGTAAAGGCATTACCAAAGGGCATTTCTATATCCAGAAATACAAGCTGCGGAGATTCTTCTTTAATACAGGTAATACCATCTTTGGCATTGGTGGCAGTGCCGCAAATAGTAACACTCGGGCAAAACTGCCCGAGAAGACTCTGCAGCCCCTCAATATTATTTTGCTCATCGTCAATTATTACCGCATTAATCATATCAGTTGAGTTGTTTTAAAAGCGAGTGTGGAAAGAAAATTTGTACACGGGTACCGGATGGGGTTCCATGGCTGTCTGTAAGATCATGTATGGTGGTGGTTATCGCTTCCGGGTTGTCTGTGCTGAGCAGGTCAAGCCGGTTGGTAGCCAGGCTGATTCCTTTAGATTGGTATTCGATATGCTGTTCACTCTTTAATCGTGAAGCGGCGGCTCTGCCCACACCATTATCTTCTACCACGAAATGGATGCCTTTGTTGTTCTGGCGCATGGCGATAATGATATGGCCGACACCTTCCGTTTTATTGCGTATGCCATGTCGTATAGCATTTTCTACAAAAGGTTGCAAAACCATGGATGGTACACAGGTATAATCCGTTTCAATGGTGGGGTCAAGTTCTATCTTGTAGTGGAATGCATCAGGAAAACGCATGCGCTCCAGTTCCATATAGCTGGTGAGGTACCTGATTTCATCAGCAATGGTGATATTGGTGCGCGCTGCGTTGTCGAGCGTTTGCCGGATAAGACTGGCAAATTGTGTAATGTAGCGGTTGGTATTTTCAATATCTTTTTTCAGAATAAAATGCTGAATGGAATTCAGGCAATTGAAAATGAAATGCGGATTCATCTGTGCCCGCATAGACGCTTGTTCGAGTTCACCGATCTTTCTGTGTAAGTCATTCTTTTCTTTTGCTCTGCGTTGTAAGGTTTTAAAACGCAGCGTAATGAGCCAGGATACCAGCGCAATGGCAGATAGCGAGATCAGCAGCCAGAACCAGGTGGTTTTCCAGAATGGTGTGGCGATATGGAAGGAGATCGTTATTCGTTCACTTTGTTTGCCAAATTTATTGATGGCATATAACTCAAACGTATACTGACCCGGGGGCAACGTGGGGTAGGAGAGGGAGGTAAGTTTGGTCTCATTCCAATCGTCGTCCAGTCCCTTTAATTTGTATTTATACAGTATTTCGCCCGATGATTTAAAGGAGATAGCGGTATAACTGAAGGAAATATTATTTTGACGGTATCCCAGGTTGAGCGCGGCATCCGCTGGCATGCGCATGCCGCCCACTTCTATCGTATGCAGGTCGAGCAGGCAAATGGAAGAATCTGAAATATCTTTTTCATTGTAATAAGTGAGCCCTCCGGAAGAGGCGACCCAGATGAACGGACCTTCCACATACAAGCCATTGATATTGTCGGAGGGCAATCCATCAGATACCGTATACTTCGCTACTACGGTATGGGTGCGGGTGTCAATCTTATTGATCCCTTTATTGGTTCCCGCCCATAAATAGGACCCCTGCAGAAACAATGATCTGCAACCATTACTACTCAGTCCTGTACGGTAGTTAATAAGGCTTATTACCCGTCCATCTTTATAATGGATTATCCCTTTATCATTAGTGGCGATCCACACACTTCTGTCGGGCGCCATCTGCATATCCACCACGCGGCCGGATAGTTGTGGATTTTTTTCTGCTGTCCGCAATAAGTGACCTGAAGAATCGAGAATGACCAGTCCATTCAGTGTGCCAAAATAATACTGGCCCCGGTCGTACAACACTTTTGTACCCCGCTCCCTGAATAAGGTGTCAGCTATTTTCAGTGGAGAGGTGTTCATCCGGAATATAAAAAAATTGGTGCAGATCACTATATTTTGCTGGTCAATGATGTCTATTGATTTGATGGGTCTTACCGGAGAAATGGAAAGATTGTTGCCGCTATATTTGCCCAGGTGTGAATCATACCCCATATAGATGGTTTTTTCTCCATCGCTTTTCAGGGTAAACAATCGCATGGAGTTGGATCTGACATCCGTTGGAGGTGGTAAAAAGTTTGTCGTGTAATCTTTAACATGGACGCGCAGCAGCCTGCCATCAGAAAATCCGGCGCATACATCATCCCTGAATTTTGTAACAGACAAGGCTTCCGTATTGACATTGTAGGTATGCATGGCACCGGAGGTCAGCCGGTATACCCCTTCTCCCAGGGTGGAAAACCATAAATTGCCCTCCCGGTCCTTGATGGCGAAACTCGTTTTTTTCCCTTTTAAATATTGCTGGGGTAATATATTCCCGTTTGAGTCCATCCGCCAGGTACCAGCATTTGAATTGACCAAAATATCCTTGGTGCCTTTAATGGTTGTGAGTGAATTGATGCCGCTGAATGGCGGCGAAATGGCGCTGGTTAATTCATAATCGGGTTTGCCTGTGTAGGTTCTTGCCATATCTGGGAATTCCTTATTGAATGCTTTATAGAATTCAAAACCGTTTCCGCGGTCGATAAAGACTTTGTTTTTATTATATATGGCCAGTTCAAGATCCGGACTATATCGGCTGGATATAACATAAAAGTCTCCCGCATTAATTTGATATTTTTCCGCTAATTTTTTATAATCAGCTTTGATTTCAATCTCTCCGCGGGTAGTATAGCAAAATACCAGTTTACTGGTCATGAAGAAATAGTCGCCCTTTTTATTTTCACCGATCGGATTGATATATTCAGTGAAATTTATTTTTTTCATGGAAGAGTCATTCGTGAGATTAATGACTTTACTATCTTTATAGTAACAAAGCGTTTTATTGAAAGGCATCATCCATACCCGGCCCTTTGAATCGGCAGCAATACTCAATACTTCATTGTCGGTGAGACCGTCATCGGTGGTGAAATTGGTAAAGTTTTTACCATCAAAACGGCTGACACCGTTCTCTGTGGCGAACCAGAGGTAGCCTTTTTTATCTTCGGTGATACAGTATACGGTGTTTCCCGCCAGCCCATCTTTGGTGTCGTAGTGAACATAATTATATTCCTGCGCGTGACCCTGGCAACATAAAAAGGCAGACACAACCATTAACAGGGTGTAACATGACCGGATTTTATATTTGGCGTTTTTAATATATATATTATATTCGATTATTTGAAACTAACATTTTTTCATAAAAAGGCAAAATGTATTGTATGCCAAAGCATCATCTACCGGGGCTGCTTGCATACTGCTATGTTAAAAACAGAAAAGCGTTGCTGAAATTTTGGGTGAGTGCCGATCCGGAATCATACGCAAGATAAATAAGGGAAGACAGATACCAGGGATGGAAGAAATGATCTGCATCGGGGTACTCTATTTTCGGCAGGTAAGGTCAACATGCCCACGCTCCAAATTCCTTACTTTTGCAAATCCCGTAAAGAAAGGGCTTTAAAGCGGACAAGGAAACCTGGCTTAGATAGGTGTCCTTTACCAGCCGGACTGCAAATTTTCCCTTTTTCACGGGTTTGCTGACAGGAAAAAATAAATGGAAAAGTAAACGAAGACAATATTTAAAACAATCCAGCATGAGTGATCCGATTCAATCTTTTATTGAAGAAAGAAACCAGCGTATAGCGCAAAATGGTACCAATGAGGCACTACAGCAAGCAGCCGCCTCTTTTAATGTGGCTTCGCATTCCAGCCATTACTCCTACAATTTCTCCTGGATGGGCAGGCCCATCATTCAATACCCGCAGGATATGATCGCCATGCAGGAAATCATCTGGGAATTAAAGCCAGATCTGATCATAGAAACGGGTATTGCACACGGCGGCTCATTAATCTATTATGCATCCATAATGGAATTGATCGGTAAGGGTGAAGTACTCGGTATTGATATTGATATTCGCGCGCACAACCGGGCTGAAATAGAAAAACATCCCATGTTTCGCCGCATTAAAATGATTGAAGGTTCTTCAGTGAGTGCAGATATAGTGGAACTGGTAAAAAAAGAAGCCGAAGGAAAAGAAACCGTATTGGTTTGCCTGGACTCCAATCATACGCATGAGCATGTATTTCAGGAACTGAACATGTATGCACCGTTTGTAACACCCGGTTCCTACATCGTGGTTTTTGATACCATCGTGGAAGACCTGCCGGAAGGCTATTTTACACAAAAAAGAGCCTGGGGCGTGGGCGATAATCCCAAAACCGCCGTGCATGAATTTTTAAAATCGAACCCTCAGTTTACGATTGATCATAGTATTGATAATAAGCTGCTCATTGGTGTCGCACCACACGGATATTTGAAACGGGCTAAATAATGGATATGTCCAAACCTTTTGCGAGTTTTTGTTTCTCCACCTTCAAACGGCCGGATTTTCTCCGCGACACCTTACACAGTGTGTTGAATCAAACCCTTCAGGATTTTGAAGTCATTGTATCGGATAATGATACCGAAGAATCGGGACGGGCAGCCGTAGAAGGGATGAATGATCCCCGTTTTCGTTATTTTTCCAATGGGGCCAACCTGGGCATGAAAAAGAGTTTCAACAAAAGCCTGGAACGCGCCACCGGCGAATACATTGTCATGATAGCGGACGACGATCCCGTTTATCCCGACATGCTGAAAACGCTTTTTGATCTGCAACAGGAATTTCCCGGTTATGGTGTGTATATGGGTGGGTGCGACTGGTACTGTCTCCATCATGAAGTGGCAGGATTATACAATATGAAAGTGGGTACGAATTCCTGTCTTTCCGGTGTACATGATGTTGGTTATAAAAAAGCGTACGGATCAAAGGAATTTATCAAACACCTGTTCAATTTTGGAATTTTTCCCCACTATCTCTGGTCAACCACTATCATCAGGCGATCTGTATTGATTGAAATGGGGGGCGTACCGGAATACGGAACACCCTTTCTCGGCGATTATGCCTATATGAGTGTAATGGCATCACATTCCGGATGTGTGATCATTAATAAATCAATCGGATGCCAGACATTGCACAATGAAAATTTTGGACGAAAGCAAAACGAACAGATCGCGGTTACCGGCCGGCAGTTTCCCGCTTACCTGGAAAGTAAAATAGCCCCGCGTTTACCATGGGATGAAGTGAAAGATGATGTGTACCGCTTCACTGCACTATGGATGGTGGAACATATGGCATTTTTGCATCACTATTATATTAAATCCGGGATAGAAGATAAAAGCCTGCGGGATGCAGAAAAAGAAGTATTTGCGCTGGATTATGTAAAGCGATACCGGTTCAAATACTTTTTAAAGAAAAAATCTCCGGGTATTCACCGGTTTCTGGTGTGGTTGAAAAAACAATTTAAAGGGAAGGATAAACCTGCATGAATCAGTTCAGTATTATTTTACCCGTTCGCAACGGGGGGCAATATTTGCGGGTATGTGTAAACAGTATCCTTTCCCAAACGTATACCGGTTTCAACCTGATCGTGTTGGACAACAACAGCACCGATGGCAGCCGGGAATGGCTCGAATCACTGCAGGATCAACGAATCATCATTTACAAATCGGACAACGATCTGACCATCGAAGAAAACTGGGGTCGAATTAAGGGTGTATCAAAAAACGAGTATATCACATTAATAGGGCATGATGATGTACTCGATCCTGATTTTCTTTCCGTGATCGACAGGTTGATACAAAACCATCCCACCGCATCTTTGTTTCATACCCATTTCAGCTACATTGATAAAGATGGCAATGCGTTTCGGGCCTGCAAACCCATGCCAAATCTGTTGCAGCCGGAAGAACTCCTGCAAAAAACCCTGCATACCGACATTGATATCATGGGAACCGGCTATGTAATGCGCGCAACGGACTATGATCGCATTGGAGGTATTCCTCCATACCCCAATCTGTTGTTTGCCGATTTTGAATTATGGCTCCGGCTTACCAGCCTTTCCTATATGGTCATTTCGCCGGAAACCCATTTTTCATTCCGCGTGCATCAGAGTACCACTACTATTTCGCATGACCGCAAGTACCTGCAGGCATTCGAACAACTGGTAAATTATTTGGAGCGTTTGCGAACGGAAAAGGAAACCTGGAAAAATGTAATACAGGCTGATTCGGTTCCCTTCCTGAATTTTTATTGCAAAGGTCTTTGCCATCGGTTATTACGCACCCCGGCCAAAAACAGACAGGGACTTACCGTTGCGCTCCTTATCGAACGATTCCGGGGATATGCAAACCGCCTTGCTCCCGGTGCTGATTTTAAGCCGCAAAAAATTTCCAGTATCCGGTTGGCCTTGCTAATAGACAGCAACGGCTTTTTTCGTGCCTGCTTTTTGCTATTCAAGAAAGTATTCCCCAAACCCCTTTTGAAATAATATCCGGGGCAAGGTATTCTACCCGGTTTTCATTGTATATAACCGGTAAAACGCATATATTTGTTTAAATAAGATTTATAAAATGTATAGCCAACCTAAACACTCTTTCCGGATCATACGATCCTTCGCTGCCATACTGCTGGCGGCAGTTTTTTTCACCGCCTGTCAGAAAGAAAACGAATTACTGGAAACAAACCAACAACCACCCGTGGCCAATGCCGGTCCTTCCAAATCCATACAGTTACCGGTAAACACGGTTACAATGAATGGTACCGGTACCTCCACCAATGGTGCTATTGTCGCTTACTTATGGAGTTCTGTTTCCGGGCCGAATGTACCGGTGTTCACTCACCCCGGATCGGCCACCACTACCGTAAGTAATTTAATAGCGGGCACGTATCTGGTTCAGTTGATGGTAACGGATGCCGCCGGACTTACCGGAGTGGATACCGCCACCATTACAGTTACCGCTTCCCCCCAGCAAACCATTACCCTTCAGCCAGCAACCAATCCCAATGAATTGAATTTTGCACTGCTGGGTTCTGCCAACGCTTCCTCATTAGATGTGGATCTGGATGCAGGTGCTTGGACGGTGGGTGGTACACCTATATATATTCGGGGTGGTTTCCGCTTCGATCTGAGCACGATACCTGCCGGTGCTACAATACTGTCAGCCAAACTCACGCTGTATTCCAATCCCAATCCGATAAACGGTGATTTAATCAATGCGAATTCAGGTTCCAATAATTCCATGTACATCCGCCGTCTGCAAAGCGCGTGGACAGGGGCTACTGCCACCTGGCAAACACAACC
>JAPLEH010000039.1 GCA_026391455.1 Bacteroidota bacterium | reverse complement strand
GTTGAAAATCGGCTGTCCGGTAAAAAAACTACCTTTACTCATGGCTATTTTTTTGTTGTGGTAAACTAAAAATAACCAAAGGGGCCTTAAAAGGCCCCTGTTTTTTAAAAATTATAGCCTTTCCCCGGACAGCAATGGTTTTAAGTTGTAAATTTTTTGTTGAATGCTTTTACTTTGGTTTCAAAAAATCGACTAATTTCAAATCAGCTAATCTCCAAATTAATTCTTTTCTAAATCAACTAATCTCCAAATCATCTACCTATGCCCCGCCCCGATCTTAGCAGAGTGCCGGAATATTATCACCGGTATATCAACCAGGTACCTGAAAATGACCTGATGACCGCATTGACCAATCAAACCGCTTCGTTTGTCCGGTTTCTGAGAAAGATACCCCTGGACAAAGTGAATTACCGGTATGCCAAAGGAAAATGGAGTATCAAAGAAGTGCTGCTTCACATGATCGACACGGAACGTGTATTTGCCTATCGGGCCCTTTGTATTGCCCGTGGAGAAAAGGCGCCATTACCTGGCTTCGAAGAAGATGAATATGCGGCCAATTCCAAAGCGTCTAAACGCGACTGGAAAGAGCTGATCGCAGAGTTTGTGGCAGTGCGTCAGTCCACCACGTATTTGCTGGATAGTTTCGATAAAAAACAACTGGATGCATCCGGTGTGGCAAGTGGCAAGCCTGTGTATGTGCTCGGCGTTTGTTATATCATTGTAGGGCATGTATATCATCATGTAAATGTTTTGCAGGAACGGTATCTGCAGAAATGATACGGCACGAAAAGAAACTAGTTTTCGATAAAAGAGAAAGCCCTTCTTATACGGAAGGGCTTTCGCATTATAACTATTTGATCCGGGATCAGAATGCTTTTTTCACAGGCTCCGTACCGGGTTTTGCTTTTACCAGATTTTGCTGACCGATCATATCGTTCACCACTTTCACTGCCTGATCGAGATAGATATCCTTTTGCAGGTTTTTCAACCATTGATTGAAACGATCCTGTTTGTTCTTATCTTCTGCCCAGCGGTTTACTTCAGCGGGGAGCGCATTTACTGTCAATTCTTTTTTAAGTTTCAGTACGTTCTCCATTTCCTTGATACGGGCACGTACCTCTTTTTGTTCAGCCCTGTATTTGTCGAGGTTGAGTGAATAAGACTTATCATTTTGTTTGGACAGCCATTCGGTGGTCTCTTTGATCGTTCTGAATGCGGTATCACTTTGCACCCGCTGATTGGCGAGTTGCTGAATGGTCTTTAAATCGTAACCGGCTTTGTAATTAGAATAGGTGGCTTCGGTGATCTCATCCCAGGGAAGGGCATCTGCATCATCTTTCTCACGGAGCTTCAGGTATTCATAATTATCGGGCAGTACGATATCGGAGGATACGCCTTTCAATTGGGTGGAGCCTCCGTTGATACGATAGAATTTCTGTAAGGTGAGTTTCACTGTACCCAGTTCGGCATTGGACATAGAGAATCCATTTTCGGGATCGAGGCCGATATTGCGTTGTACGGTTCCCTTACCATATGTGGTGGTACTGCCAATAACAACACCGCGGCCATAATCCTGTATAGCAGCAGCGAAAATTTCAGAGGCTGAAGCACTGAATTCATTCACCATTACGGCCAGGGGACCTGTATATAACACGGATTTATCTTTATCCTTGAGTACGCTCGCTTTATTTTCGCGGTCTTTTACCTGTACTACGGGTCCTTCATCGATAAAGAGTCCGGCCATTTGTACTACATCATACAGCGAACCTCCACCGTTATTACGCAGGTCAATGACGATGCCATCCACATTCTCTTCTTTCAATTTGGTTACTTCTTTAGCCACATCGATAAAGCTGCGGCTTCCGTTGGGGCGGTCGAAGTCAGCATAGAATTCAGGAAGGAATATATAACCAATCTTGGAGCCGTTATTATCTACAATCGCACTGCGTGCAAATGTTTCATCTTGTACGATCTCATCACGAATCAGTGTTATGATTTTGATGCTGCCATCTGTTTTTTTAACGGTAAGCCGTACTTCCGTGCCTTTCTTACCACGGATCACTTTTACAGCATCTGTGACTACGAATCCAGTCAGATCAACCGGCTCCTCGGCTCCCTGTGCCACTTTTTGAATGATATCCCCGGTTTGCAGTTCACCGGATTTGGCAGCGGGGCTACCGGAAAGAATGCTGGCCACTTTGATATTGCCTTCATCATATTGCAGAGATGCTCCAATACCATAGAATCGGCCGCTCATTTCTTCATCAAAATATCTTTTATCCACCGGGGGGAAGAATTCAGTATGCGGATCCATCGTAGTAGTGATGGCATTCACAAATACATTGAATTTATCGTCGTCGGTGAATTTGAAGCGGTAGCGTTCAAAACTGCGATCGAGTATTTTAGTTACTTTTTCCCGCGCTTCCTTTTCGAGTTCAGCATCGGTCTTTACTACAAACCCTTCTTTGCCTTTGTTTTTCTCACGGATATCGAGCAGGTCGGAATAACGCTCCAGGGTCATGAACTTCACTTTCTTTCTCCAGCGTTCCTTACGTTCTGCCTCGGTGGCGGGATAATCCAGTTTATCGGCATCAAGATTTACTTCTTCATTTACCGTAAAGTCGAAGGGCTTTGCAAGAAATTCTTTATACAAAGCAGACGCTTCTTCCATACGGGTGTTGAAAATCTTACCGGCGGCCAGGAAGAAATCAACGGATGCGCCTTTCATTTCCTCGTCGATGCGGGTTTCGAATTTTTTGAGGGAAGCGAGGTCGCTTTTGAGAAAATAGATTTTTTCTCCATCGATATCGTTGGTGAATTTTTTAAACACCTTTTTGGAGAAATCATCGTTGATATCCTGCGGGCTGTAATGGGCCTCGGCAAGCATTTGACCAACCAGTTTTAAAATTTTCTGGTATTTCGTAGGGGGATCAACCGGACCATTTGTGCCCGTACCCATTGTTTTGAAGGCAAGAAACACACCTGCCACCACCATCAAGATCACTATCGGGAGTCTTTTCATATTCAAAAGGTATTTAATTGCATTTTGCATCTACCAAAAATAACGCAAAAAAGCTGTTTTTCTTGCCTTTACAGGGTTTTAACAGGCTTTTTTGATGAGTGGCAGACATGAAAAAACCTCCCTTGGGGGAGGTTTTTACCGGGTAACCAATGGGGCTCGAACCCACGACCCTCAGAACCACAATCTGATGCTCTAACCAACTGAGCTATGGCTACCATTTTGAGGAATGCAAAAATAGAGAAAATTTGAACGTATGCCAAAAACAGTATGATCAAATTTTGCTTTAGAACCAAAACTTCCTGTTCAATCGTCCCGCTCTACGAATAATTCAGTTTCTTTGCACTCCATTTAAAAACATTATGAACTACTGGCTGATTCTAATACCGGTTATTTCGGCTTTTATTGGGTGGGTCACGAACTGGGTCGCCATCAAAATGCTTTTTCATCCGCGGGAACCCAAAAAGATTTTGGGTATTACCTTTCAGGGTATATTCCCCAAGCGGCAACAACAGTTTGCAGAAAAACTGGGAAGACTGGTGAGTGCTGAGTTTTTATCATTTGCAGATATTGAAGAAAAAATCAGCAACCCCGAAAACCTGAAGAAGATCATGCCCATGATCGAATCGCATGTAGATGAATTCTTACGCACAAGGCTGAGTGATGAAATGCCTGTGATCAGTATGTTCATTGGCGATAAAACGATCAATAAGCTGAAAGAAGCCCTCATGAAAGAGATTGAATCTCTTTTTCCCAAGGTGATGAAACAATATGCAGCCAACCTGAAAACGGAACTCGACCTGGAACAGATCGTGATCAAAAAAGTGTCCGGCTTTTCATCAGATAAACTGGAAGAGATCCTATACCAGATTATGTCGAAAGAATTCCGCTTTGTAGAGGTCATCGGGGCCGTTATCGGCTTTATCATCGGAGCCGTACAGGTGTTGATCACCGTTTTGACCACCTGAGCCAAAGTTCCTGCCTGAATATCGAACTTATTCCTTTCGTGGTTGTAATCATGCCACTCATCAAGTTGTCATGCAATTGTCAGCAAGTTGGGAGTTCTGTTAACGTCTAAAAAGCAAATCAGTATAATGAGACATATTACGTTATTTTTACTTTCATTTATAGTTGGTAGTGTTGCGTTTGCCCAAATGCCAACGATGGGCAACGGAAATACGCCAAGGACCGGTGCTGGTGGTCGCCAAATGCCTACCGGCAGCTTTTATGGCAAGATCATTGAAGCAAAATCCTCGAAGCCGATCGAATTTGCCTCTGTTCAATTAATACAAAATCGTTTTGATACCGTTTCCAAAAAAAAGAAAGATGTAGTGGTAGCTGGCATGCTGACGAAGGCAAATGGTGAATTTTCATTGCAAAACATCCCCGTATTTGGCCAGTTTAAACTAAAAATCTCTGTGGTGGGTTTTAAGCCCTATGAGCAAACGGTTTCCTTCGACATGAAAATGGGAGGCGATATGAGTGCTATGATGGGAGCCCTAGATAAAGACCTGGGAAATATTAAAATTGATATTGCCGAAAAGACACTGGAAAATGTGACCCTTACTTCGTCCAAGCCCGGCCTGCAATTGGGTATCGACCGTAAAGTTTTCAACGTAGACAAGAACCTGGTATCTGCCGGGGGTACTGCCGTTGACATTATGAAGAATGTGCCTTCTGTAACCGTTGACCTCGATGGTAATGTAACGATGCGTAACAATGCGCCCCAGATATTCGTAGATGGTCGTCCTACAACGATGAGCCTCGATCAGATTCCTGCCGACGCAATCGAAAGTGTAGAGATTATTACCAACCCCTCCGCCAAATTTGATGCGTCTGGTGGAACTGCGGGTATATTGAATGTTGTGTTGAAAAAAAATAAACGGATAGGCTACAGTGGCAGTTTACGTACCAATATCGATTCCCGCGCCCGGATCGGTTTGGGTGGCGATATCAATGTACGTCAGGATAAGATCAATTTCTTTTTAAACGCTAATTATAACCAGCGGAAATCCATTGCCCGGGGTACCACCGACCGTACTACATTTATCGGTACGCCGAATACCTACCTGCATCAAGACGACGAAAGTATCATGATCGGTAATTTTGTTTTCCTCCGAGGTGGTTTTGATTATTTCCTGGACAACAGGAATACCTTATCACTTTCCGGTAATATCGTGAGAGGCCGGTTTAAACCCACTACTGAGAATGATATCCTGATCGATTCATTGTACACACCCATCACACAATCCTATAATGAGCGGTTTTCAAACTCCAACAGCCGTTTCAATAATAATGGTGTGTCTCTGAGTTTCAAACATAATTTTCCCAAGCAGGGCGAAGAACTTACTGCCGATGTGAACTATAACCACAGTGATAACCGCAGCGATAATCTCATCAATACCGATTACTACAATGTACCCGGGTATACGTTTCTGAAACAAAACAGCCAGCAACAAAAGGGTCTCGGTAGTAACGACAACCTGACGATCCAGTCCGACTATACCAAACCACTAAATGAAAAATCCAAATTGGAAATGGGTGTGCGTTTTCAGATACGGAAATCTGAAACACGCAATGATTTCTATTTTATCAGCAATGGTGCCGCTATATTGCAGCCTGCACTTTCGGTGAACTATACCAACACCGATAATGTATATGCGGCTTATACCACCTATTCCAATAAAATAAAGAATTTCGGTTACCAGTTAGGCTTGCGTGCAGAAAGCTCCAACTATCAGGGAAAACTTCCGGATAAGAACCAGGTATTTGATATCAAATTCCCGCTCAGTTTTTTCCCTAGTGTTTTCCTGAGTCAAAAACTTAAAAAAGATCAGGATCTGCAATTGAATTATTCCAGAAGGATCAATCGTCCGAATTTCTTCCAGTTGTATCCCTTTACGGACTATTCTGATTCACTCAATATCAGCCGTGGAAATCCTGATCTGAAACCGGAGTTCACCAATTCACTGGAACTGTCTTATCAAAAAACATTTAAGAACCGTGACAATTTCATTGCATCGGTGTATTATAAAAATACCAATGACCTCATTGCCCGTTTTCAGCAAAAAGAACTTAATACCCTTACTGGTAAAGAGCAACTGGTAAACAGTTTTATCAATGCCAATACCAGTTATGTAACGGGTGTGGAACTGGTGTCTAAAAACAAAATGGCCAAATGGTGGGATCTGACCAGCAATATTAGCCTGTTTACATCCAAGATTGATCTGAACAGTGCCACTATACCCAATCAGGATCCGATCGTGAGCTGGTTTGGTAAACTGAATAACACGTTTAAACTGCCGAAGAACTTTACCCTCCAGCTTTCGGGCGAATATCAGTCGAAGACCATTCTGCCTCCCGGTGGAACTGGTGGCAGCGGCGGTGGTGGTGGTCGCGGTGGTGGCGGTGGAATGTTTGGCGGAGGCGGTATGTTTGGCCAGTCCAGTACAGCTCAGGGATATTCCAAGGCGAATTATTTCGTAGATGCGGGATTGAAGTATGAGTTTCTTAAAAATAAACAGGCTTCGATTTCACTCAATGTGAATGATATCCTGCGCACCCGCCGTCAGAATATAATTTCCACATCACCTGATTTTACACAGGAAGTATTCCGCAGACGCGACCCGCAGATATTGCGCCTGAATTTCAGTTGGCGCTTTGGTAAGTTTGATGCCAATCTGTTCAAACGCAAAAACCTGAAGAACATGGATGGTGGTGGAATGGAAGGTATGAATATGGGACAATAAAGTACAAACCCGGAAAGATATCAGCGACGGACTGCCAGAGGCAGTCCGTCTTTATTTCAAATTGCGTGTATTGAAATCCATCTGCGGGTACCGGTTCTGTATATTTGCAGGCATCAACATTATTTCTGCTGCTGTGAAGAAACTCTATTTTACCGTCACCAATGATCTTACATACGATCAGCGTATGCAGCGCATTTGCACCACGCTGGCTGCTCAGGGGTATGCGGTAACGTTGGTGGGTCGAAAATTATCTGCTTCCCTCCCGCTCACGGAAAGAAAATACAAGCAGCGCCGAATCCAATGCTGGTTCAATAAAGGCAAACTCTTTTATGCAGAATTTAACCTGCGATTGTTTTTCTTTGTCCTGTTCAGAAAAGCAGATGCGCTGTGTGCCATTGATCTGGATACGATGATGGCCAATTATTATGTATCAAGGCTGAAGAGGGTGACCCGTATCTACGATGCGCATGAGTTGTTTACCGAAATGAAAGAGGTGATTACCCGGCCTCGTATACACCGGGTATGGTTGGGCATTGAAAAGAAGTATGTTCCGAAGTTTCAGCATGGTTATACCGTAAGTGAGGGCATTGCTGTGGAATTGAACCGGCGTTATGGTGTGCGCTATGCCAGCATCCGAAATATGCCGGTACTGCATGACCTGCAGGTGCAGGCACCGAGGGAAACATTCATTTTATACCAGGGTGCGGTGAATGAGGCCAGGGGATTTGAAGCGCTGATTCCGGCTTTGCGACAGGTAGATTGCCCGGTGGTGATCTGCGGCGACGGGAATTTCATGCCGCAACTGAAACAGCTTATCCGTGAAAATGGGCTGGAAAATAAAATCACCCTCACTGGCATGTTGCCCCCGGACGAGCTGAGACGTATATCCCAACAAGCCTATGCCGGTATTGCGATTGCTGAAAAAGAAGGGTTGAACCAATACCTGGCCCTTCCTAATAAATTCTTTGACTATATTCATGCCGGGCTGCCGCAGGTAACGATGAATTTTCCGGAATACCGGGCTATCAACGACAAATATGAGGTGGCCCTGCTGATTGATACCCCGGATATTACCTCCGTGGCCGCCGCACTGAACAATTTGCTCCATGATACTGTTTTATATGAAAGACTGAAGGCAAACTGTATGAAAGCGCGGCTGGAACTGAACTGGCAGCAGGAAGAAAAAAAACTGGCCGCATTCTATCAAGACCTGTTTACACATTGAACCGTCATTTACATATCGTTTGTCTGGATGTGCCCTGGCCCGCTGATTATGGGGGTGCTATTGATATGATGAATCGTATCATCGCTCTGAAGAAACAGGGGATTGCCATTCATCTACACTATTTCAGCTACAATGAAAGGGGCAACCCCAATGAACTAAACCAGTATTGTGAATCCATTCATGTATATCCCCGTAAAACGGGATTTAGGGGCCTTGCTCCCACCCTGCCTTACATCGTGGCCTCCCGTATGAATGATGATCTGGTCGCCAATCTGCAAAAAGATAATCACCCTTTATTGCTGGAAGGCTTGCATTGCACGGGGTTTTTGTCGAAACTGAACCTGAAAAACCGCAAAGTGGTGGTGCGGATGCACAACGAAGAAAGCGCTTATTATAAAGAACTCGCCAGAGCCGAACGCTCGCTGGTGAAAAAAATTTATTTCAAACGCGAAAGCCGGCTCATACAGCAATACAGCAAACAATTGCCGGATGATTGTGTGTATGAATGTATCACGGAAACGGATGCTGCCTTTCTGCAAAATGAATATCACCTGCACCATGCGCATTTTTTACCGGCCTTCCCATCCTGGCAGCAGGTAACGGGTGAGGAAGGGATTGGGAATCTCTGTCTCTATCACGGCAATTTATCCGTAGCGGAAAATGAAGAGGCCGCCATGTGGTTGCTTCAAAAAGTTTTCAGTAAAATCCGTAAGCCATTTGTAATAGCGGGAAAAAAACCTTCGAAACGTCTGGAGAAAATGGCGCATTTCTTTCAGCATACCTGTCTGGTGGCCGATCCGTCGGAGAGTGAGTTAAATGACCTGATACGCAAAGCACATATCAATGTATTGCCGTGTTTCAACGAAAACATCACGGGTATCCGAATCAAATTATTGCATGCTTTATTTGAAGGCAGGCATTGTGTAGTGAATGCCCCCATGGTAAAAGGAACGGGATTGGAATCAGCCTGTCATACGGGCAGTACTGCAGATGCGTTTGCATCCATCATCGCACAACTCTCTAACCAGCCATTTACGCCAGAAGAAATCGTATTGCGAAAAAACTTACTGGAAGTAACGTACAACAATGATGCGAATACCCGTAAGCTTATTCAATACTTATGGTAGCATTATCAATTACGCGTCCTCTTTCTGTACGAATCATCCGTGCGGGGAATTTTTGTACCACGATATAATCATGAGATGCCATAACCACTGCGGTATTATAATCGCGGCAGATCTGGAAGAGCAGTGACATGATTTCATCGGAGGTTTCCGGATCGAGGTTTCCGGTTGGTTCATCGGCCAGTATCAGTTTTGGAGAGTTCAATAAAGCCCGGGCGATATCAATACGTTGTTGTTCGCCACCGCTCAGCTCAAAGGGCATTTTGAATCCTTTTGATTTCAGTCCCACTTTATCGAGTACATCGGCAATTTTTTCATCCATGAGTTTTTGGTCGGTCCAGCCCGTCGCGCGGAGTACGAATTTCATATTCTCATTCACATTCCGGTCGGTGAGCAACTGAAAGTCCTGGAATACCACGCCCAGGTTGCGGCGCAGGTAGGGTACTTTTTTCCAATCCAATTCGCGGAGATTGAATCCGGCCACCATGCCTGTTCCTTCCCGCAGTTCCAGTTCCCCGTAAATGGTTTTGAGCAGACTTGATTTACCCGTACCAGTTTTACCCACCAGGTACACAAATTCACCTTTGTTCACGGTAAGGTTTACATCCTGCAATACCAGGTTGCTGCCCTGGTAAATATTCACGTTCCGGAGTTCTATGATCGGTTCGGCCATCTGTATCGGGGTTTGGTGCAAAATAAAGAAAGATGTGCGGGATAAACCAGTTTTTTTATTTTATTTCGGGTTGCAAAACATAGTCTAACAAATGTTTTACAACTAAAGCTATGAAAAGAATACTCCTATCCCTATGCATACTTTCGGTGAAAACCGTTTCTGCGCAAATAATACCACCTCCCGGTGACACAGGCACTTACTATATACGGGCAAAAGAAACCAAGATTAATAACACATTGATACCCCTTGTGGTCATTGATGGGAAAGTATGGGGTACCCCGCTAAACGCAGGTCAATTAGACAGTTTGATTACGGCGCAACAACCCAAACAGGTAAACGTACTAAAAGAAAAACAAGCCATCGAAAAATACGGAAAGCCTGCCGCTAACGGGGCTTTGGAAATTGTGACAGAAAAAGGGATGAGTAATTTGGTAAAGCCTGGTGAAGCGCAGAATAATTATGAAGTGGTATACGAAAAACCAGAGCAGGATGCTTCATTTCCCGGGGGCGATGTAGCCTGGAGGAGGTATCTGGAACGTAATGCAAACGCCCAAATTCCGACCGACAAAGGGGCACCCACTGGCATTTACAAAGCGGTTGTGCAGTTTATCGTTGACAAAGAAGGAAATTTATCTGATTTCAAAGCATTGACCAGCCATGGTTACGGTGTGGAAGCAGAATTATTCCGATTATTGACTAAAGGCCCCTTGTGGCTTCCGGCCAAACAAAATGGCAATCCGGTGAAATCGCTCCGTAAACAAATGCTAACATTCATTGTAGAAACAGATGGCTTTGAAGTAACGGTAGAGGGAGGCAAACCATACGAACTCAAAGCAGGTATCTCTAACATTATCACTGTAACAGTAGATAAAACCGCAGATGAAGACTTGGAAATGAGTTTATCAGCCGGTACAATAAACCGGGTATCGGAAGGTAAATATGAAATAAAAGTGGATAAGCCCGGAACCGTGCTGCTGACCGTACGCAATAAAAAGAAAAATAAAGAGGTAGGACGTGTATCTTTTACGGTACTATAGACGATATAGGCCATGCACTTTGCTTGATTGAAGTGGCAGTTAGAACAAGGAAAACCAAGTAAAGTCGGGCTTTTACACTATTCAGGGATATTCATTATTCACTTCCTGCCTGCCGGCAGGTTCACTACTCACAAGGTCTGGCACACAGCATCCCTATGGGACGCTACCACGACTCCGACATTAATGTCTACCCACACAATGCCCCGCTGGGGCAATATTGTTGCAATGAATGATGGTCTTTATATTGCATGCATCCCGCAGAGTAATACTGTTGCAATGAATGGTTGTCTTTAAATGCATTTGCATCCCCACTGGAGCAATCCGCTAAACAATGAAATTTTCATATTGTATCAATAAGTCCTGCACACGCTTTCTCCATTTTATCGTGGTAAATGCAGCATCATTTAGCCCCAGCGGGGCTATGTGTGGGTAACCGGTCCTATCAGGTAATCGCCTGCGTCCCGTATTGATGCTGATTGCAGGTTGCTGTGCGTTACATGTCATCTGGCTCCGTAAAATAAGCTTGCTATAACCGTTTATCTGAAACGATTGGTTTATAATCTTTTAAATGCTTAACTCCTCTTTAACTAAAAATTTAGTTGTCAAACTAATTATTTAGTTATACATTCGATTTACAAATTTAGCTATGAACCCATTGACCAAAGCAGAAGAACAGGTAATGCAAGTGATCTGGAAGCTGGATAAATCTTTCTTACGCGAGATCGTGGAAGCGATGCCGGATCCCAAGCCGCACCAGAATACGGTGGCCACGCTCCTGAAAATACTCATTGAAAAAGAATATGTGAAAGCCGAAGTGCTGGGCAGGCAACATCGCTATTCTGCGGTTGTATCCAAACAGGATTATTCGGGTAAGCGGATCAGGCAACTGACCAAAAATTATTTTGAAGGATCATTCAGCAATGTGGTGTCCTATCTCGTAAAGGAAAATAATATTTCGGTGAGTGAATTGGAGCAATTGCTGAAGCAGATCAAGAAACAACAAAACCAACAGTCATGAAAGCAATTCTTATTTACCTGGTCCAGATGATCGCGGTGTCGGGATTATTGTATGGGTATTATCATTTTGCACTTCGCAACAATAAATTTCACCAATACAACCGGTTTTACCTGCTGGCCGCCACCGTAATCAGTTTGGTGATACCGTTTCTGAATATCCCTTTTTATTTCACCGCTGAAGAAAAAGAATCATCATTCCTGCTGCAAACGATCACCGTGATATCACCAGCAACATCAGCTCCCGGTGATGTGCCGGTATACACCCCTTCGCAGGAATCATCCGGCCTTTCGCTTTCTTCTATTGTATGGTATAGTTATTTGCTCGTGATAGCCTTGTTGCTCTTCCGTTTTTTATTTTCTCTGTTGCAGATCCGGCGCATCATCCGAAAGTACCCGTCTGAACAGTTGGGTGAAATCCGTTTTTTAAATACCACGGAGCCAGGCACCCCCTATTCCTTTTTCCACTGGCTTTTCTGGAACCGGAATATTGAATTGAATTCTGCGAAAGGTGAACAGGTATTCCGTCATGAACTGTTTCACATTACACAAAAGCACAGTTATGATATTATGTATGCGGAACTGCTCACCACACTGGGCTGGTTCAACCCTTTTTTCCATCTCATGAAAAAAGAGTTGAAAGCCATTCATGAATTTCTGGCCGATCAGTTTGCCGTGCATGAAAATAAAAAATGGGAATATGCCGAGTTCTTACTGATGCATGCCCTGCAAACCAACCATTCACTGGTCAATCCTTTTTTTCATACTCAAATAAAAAGACGTATAGCCATGATTACAAAACCTGCAACTACCGGTCACCAATATGCGCGAAAGCTGCTCGTGATACCTATTGCTGTTATCACATTTGCTTTATTTGCATTCAGCTATCATGAGAAAGCGGTAAACTCCGGAAATTCACCGCAGCTATCATCAGATACAACAATTCCAACCAAACAAGCTTTTTTATGGGGATCAAAACCGGGACAGCAAATACAGCTTAATGCCAGACATTTGTGGATCAGCAACGATGCTGTAAAACGAATAACAGATCAGGAAAAAGCGCTGGTGATCATTAATGGTGAGACCACAACCATACAGCGTCTTCGCAACAAAACAGTCAATGCAGACAGTATCTTTATTTATAGATCAGACAACCCCAAAGCCATCTCCCTTTATGGTGAAAAAGCCAGAGATGGTGCTATGGTTTTTGTAAATGCAGTACTGACCGATGGATTGCAAACCATCCCCGATGTTAATTCCAATATCATCTTTACCAAAGTAGAAACAGCGCCCTCCTTTGTTGGTGGTGATAATGCCTGGAAGAATTTTCTACAGAAAAATCTGGATGCTTCCATACCGGTAAAAAATAATGCGCCGACTGGTAATTACTCCGTCATCATCATGTTTACGGTTGATAAAAACGGAGCCATCTCCAATATCAGCCCGCTTACGAAATACGGCTATGGTATGGAAAAAGAAGCGATGCGTGTGATACAACTGAGCCCCATCTGGAATCCGGCCAATCAAAACGGCCAGATCGTGAAAGCCATTCATAAACAACCAGTGACATTTGTGGTAAATAAAAAAGATGGAACAGTATCTCCCACTCCTGCAACTGCTGATGATAACCGGATTTTTAGCAAAGTAGAAATTGAACCCTATTTCCCCGGGGGAGAAATCAAATTCCGGGAGTATGTGCAATCCTATCAAAAAAATCATGCGAAGGAAGTTGGCGCACCAGCCAGCCCCCAACCGGTAATGGTGGAATTCATCGTAAGGTCAGACGGCCGTATCTCCGATGTTAAACTGGCGGCTGGTACACCTTCTTCTGCTTATGCTACAGCGGCAGTTGAGTTGATAAAAAATAGTCCGAATTGGAACCCCGGTGTACAAAACGGCAGACCGGTGAATGCCTATAAACGACAGGCGGTGATCTTTGTTTCGCCCAATACCCAACTGCCCAGTACCTCTCAATGGGTGGAAGCTTCTGGTGAAACCATTCCGAAAATCAGCATAGAAGAATTGAGACAAGCAACGGTACACCAATTGCTGGCACTGCCTGCCGATGCGGTAATCGTAAGCTATACATTCACTATTGATACCGATGATGGCCGGATAATGGAATTCCCGAACAACGGTCCCTATTTTTCTTCCGGTACCAAAGACCTGATCATGAGAGCTAATGCCGGTAAAATTATATCCTTAGACCGCATACTGATCAGAGAGAACGGAATGAATAAAAAAATGGTATCCCGGGTGTATAAAGTGGTGAATTAATACTGCAGGATGCCGTTGGCCGTAGTGATATGGAGTTCGCGTTGCGCACTCTCCTCCACCCTGCCGATTACCTGTGCGTCTACCCCAAATGATTGTGCAGTACTGATGATGGCCGGAGCCGCTTCTACCGTGGTATATATTTCCAATCGGGTGCCCATATTGAATACCTGGTACATCTCTTGATCATCGGCCCCGCTGGCTGCCTGTATCAATTGAAAGATCACCGGCGGTGCAAATAAATTATCTTTTACAATGCGTACCTGATCCGGTACATATTTCATGCATTTGGTTTGTCCGCCACCACTGCAATGGATGAGTCCGTGTATCGCATCAAACTGTTCTTCGAACAATTGTTTCATCACGGGTGCAAACGTACGGGTGGGGCTTAATAATAATTTACCCACCTGCATTTTTCCTTTGTCTGTATCCACTTCATCGGTCATCCGGTGCGGACCGATATACACCACTGATTCATCCAATGCATTATCGTACGATTCCGGAAAGCGTGCCCCGTAGGTTTTATGCAATACATCGTGCCGGGCACTGGTGAGGCCATTGCTCGCTAGCCCGCTGTTGTAAGCGGTTTCGTAATTGGTTTGACCAAAGCCTGCCAGCCCCACGATCACATCCCCGGGTTGTATCTTTTCATTGGTAATAAGTTTGGACTTTGGCCACCGGGCCGTCATGGTGCCATTTACGGCAATGGTGCGCACCACATCGCCTACATCGGCGGTTTCCCCTCCCATAAAATGGATATGCACGCCCATGGTCTTCATGGTGTCGAAAAATTCCTGCGTGCCATTGATTACCGCTTCGAGCACTTCGGCGGGTATCAGGTTTTTATTGCGGTCGATGGTGGACGAAAAAAGAATATGATCGTAAATACCGGTGCAAAGCAGATCATCGAGGTTCATTACGATGGCATCCTGCGCGATTCCCTTCCATACGGATGTATCGCCGGTCTCTTTCCAATACAGATAGGCCAGAATGCTTTTGGTACCCGCCCCATCGGCATGCATCACATTCACCCAGGCATCATCGCCGCATAGTACATCGGGATATATTTTACAGAATGCGGCCGGATATAGCCCTTTGTCCAGGTTTTTAGTGGCAGCGTGTACTTCTTCTTTCTGGGCGGATACGCCTCTTTTACTGTATAGGCTCATAGTCTGTTTTGCCCGGCAAATCTACTCCGCAATTCGCAAAGGCTGGTTGTGAATTATCATTTAGTTTTGCCCAACTTTTATGCAGGTACATTACGATATTGACCAATTGCCCGCCTTCCGGAATGCCATTATCACCATTGGCACCTTTGACGGAGTGCATATGGGCCACCGCCAGATCATTGATAAACTGAAATCGGAAGCCCGGGAACAAAATGGGGAAACGGTGATCATTACCTTTCACCCACATCCGCGAAAAGTGGTTTCTTCTGCTATTCTGGGTATCCGGTTGCTGAATACCTTACAGGAGCGGATCGATCTGTTGACCGCACATGGTATAGACCACCTGGTAGTGGTGCCATTTACCGATGTGTTTGCCCACCAAACCGCGCAGGAATATATCAGCGATTTCCTCGTAAAACGGTTTAACCCGCATACCATCATCATCGGGTACGATCACCGCTTTGGCCGCGACCGCCTCGGTGATTACCGCCTGCTCGAAAAAATGGCCCCTGTATATAATTACCGGCTCAAAGAAATACCCAAACATATTCTGGAAGATATCTCCATCAGTTCCACCAATATCCGCGAAGCGATTCTGCACAATGATATAGACAGAGCCAATAAACTGCTCGGCTATCCCTTCTTCTTCTCAGGCTTCGTGGTGCATGGTGATAAGCTGGGACGCCAATTGGGTTACCCCACCGCCAACTTAAAGGTGACGGAGGAAGATAAAATCATTCCCGCTAATGGTATCTATGCGGTGTACGCAGAAACAGCGCCCATAGATGAAAATAGCGCCCCACAACGCTATAAAGGCATGATGAGTATCGGTTTCCGCCCGACTGTAGATGGTAAAAAGCGGGTGGTGGAAGTAAATCTGTTCGACTTCGACCGGGAGATCTACGACCAGTACCTCAAAGTGATCGTGATCAAATACCTCCGTGAAGAAATCAAATTCGATGGCCTCGATTCACTCGTGAAACAGATTGATAAGGATAAGGTGGAGAGCCTTCGGGTACTTTGAGGTTCAAAAGGTTTAAAAGGTTGCATAGGTTGAATAGGTTTCATAGGTTTAAGAGTTTTCATAGGTTGTTGAGGCCCGCTGCCTGAGCGTAGCCGAAGGCAGGTTTAAGAGGCGTGCCCGCCGTGGCGGGTTGCATAGGCTTGCCTTCCGTAGCTTTAGCGTAGGTAGGTTTAATACAGTTCGCGGTTGCTGTTTGCAGCTGGCTGTTCAAAGCTGACAGCTGACAGCTCACAGCTCGCGGCTCGTAGCTGGCTGTTAAGCTTGCAGCTAATAGCTTGCCGCTTGTAGCTTATCACTGGCTGTTTGCAGCTGGCTGTTCAAGGCTGATAGCTCACAACTCGCGGCTGTTAGCTGGCTGTTATGCTTGCAGCTAGTAGCTGGCTGTTATGCTTGTAGCTTGCAGCATGCAGCTTCTACTTCGTAAGCATTTTCACCACCATTTCTTTCAGCAGCGATGCATCTTCGGTATTCACACTACCCATACCAATGCTTTTGAGATTGTATTGATGTAAGAGAAGGAGTACCCGCTCCACGCCGGGATAATTATAGAGGCGGGCGGCCTGCATATAATCTTTTACAAAATACGGATTGACACCAAGGGCGGCGGCCACCGATTTTTCATCGCTGGCACCGGCACCGAATACCATAAATACTTTACTGAAAAACGAATACAACGATGGAAGGATCAGTTGCACCGGTCCCGCTTTGGGATTGGCTTCAAAATAACTGATGATCTGCAGGCATCGTGGCAGGTCTTTGGCTGCCAATGCTGCCTGCAATTCAAATACATTATAATCCTTGCTGACACCGATGTATTGTTCAATATCATCTTCGGTTATACTTGTCCGTTTGCCCAGATTGAGGGAGAGTTTATCAATTTCATTTTCGATCCGCGAAAGATCATTGCCGATATGGTCCACGAGCAGGGCCAGTCCTTTGGGGGTAATGGTAAGTCCTTTGGAATGTACAAGTGTCTGTGTCCATTCAGGCAGTTCGCGGTCGTACATCTTTTTGGTGGTGAGCATCACCCCGTTTTCTTTCACCAGTTTGGTGAATTTTTTACGGGCATCCAGTTTTTTCTCTTTGTACGATACAACAAAGACGGTGGAGGAAAGCGGGTTTTCGACATAGGGCTCCAGTTTCTCTACATCCCGCATTTGCTGGGCTTCTTTTAAGATCACCACCTGGCGCTCGGAAAACATGGGATACCGGCGGCAGGCCGTGACTACATCGGCCCAGGCGGCATCTTTTCCATAAAAAACCGTGAGGTTGAAGGAAGCTTCCGATTCGGATAAAATATTTTTCTCTGCATACTCCACCACTTTGTCGATATAGAAATCCTCCTCCCCCTCCAGCCAGTAGAGGGGTTTAAAGGAACCTTTTTTCCAATCGCTGATTATCTTTTCCACACTCATAAGCTGCTAAGATACAGGCTTTCACCCGGAACAATATACCCCAAAATACGACGTTTAAGAGGATGTAAAAAAGATTCTGGCACGGTTTTCGGAATTCGTAGTGCCGGACGGGATTTTAACAGGATTTAGAGAAAAAGGATGCAACGATCAGCATACCTTGCGTCCGTTTGAAATTCTGAACCACAAACATTATATTAACGTCAAATTCAAATCCTTTTTTGTATGACAAACACGAATTATCCTTCTGCCTCTTCGCCCACACCTTCTCCGGCTCCCAAGGCCAATAACAGTAAGAATATCATCATCGGTCTGCTGGCCGCTGGTCTGCTTGGTTCATGGGGTTTCCTGTTGTGGGATAAAAACAAGTCAGGCGAGAAGCTCAACGAACAACAGACAACAATCACTTCGCAAAATGCGAAAATCACCGACATTCAGCATGATTTTGACCAGGCGCTCGCCCGTCTTGATTCTGTAACAGGTGCCAACAACAACCTGAGTGGCGAAAATGCCCAATTGAAAGCCCAATACCAAAAAGATATCAACGCTAAAAAAGCAGAGATCCGCAGTATCCTGAATAAGAAAAATGCATCGGATGCGGAATTGAACAAAGCCCGCCTTATGATCGCCGAATTGAATGATAAGATCACCGGACTCGAAGCCGAAGTAGCCAAACTGACTGGCGAAAACCAGGAACTTACCGCTGCTAATTCGACCCTTAAAACGGAAAAAGCAGATCTGGAGACCAACCTGGCCACTACAAGAACAGAAAAAGAAAGCCTGGAGAAAACGGTTGATGTAGCTTCTACTTTCAGTGCTTCCAATATACAGGTAACGCCGGTGGATGAACGCAAGAACGGTAAGGAAAAGACCACGACCAAAGCCAAGCGCGTGGACAAACTGGTGGTTTCCTTCGACGTGGAAAACCGAATTGCTAAATCCGGACCGGCTGATATGTACCTGATCGTAACGGCCCCCGATGGTAAAGTAATATCCGACGGCAGCCTGCTGAATACCCGCACGGACGGTGATAAAAGTTTTACTGCGAAGATTCCGGTAAACTATGAGCAGGGCAAACGCCAATCGGTACAATTCCCTATTCAACAAAATGATTTTACTGCCGGTAACTATAAAATTGAGATCTATCACAACGGGTTTAAAATTGGTGAAGGTGTAAGAAGCCTTAAGAAGCCCGGGTTTTTAGGATAAAATCGTTCGAACACAGATGATGAAAAGAGAGAGCCTCCCGTTTTTGCGAGGGGCTTTTTTGTTGGTTTGACCTCTCCCCCTAACCCGCTATCCAAAAATGGAGAAGTGGGATAGAATCCTTTGGTACAACATGTTTTACTTATTGCAAATACCCTAGCCAAATAATCAGCCACCAGACAAACACGACGGCTGTTTCATTCACCATTGACCATTGACATTTCACTTTTCACTATTCACCATTTATACACATAATCCCAGACCCGGGTTATTACTTAGCTAACTGGCTGATTATTACAGTAATTTTACGGCAGAATAAATTTGTAATCATGCTTACTTCCCGATCACTGAAATACAGTGCCGCAATGGTATTGCTGTTTGTATGCAGCTTGCCTGCACTGGCGCAAAACAGTATCAAACCCCGCTATGCCAACTCCACCCTCTACACCGGCATTGAAGTGGGATCCAAAGGCGTAAAGATGAGCGTGATCGAAATCGGAAAAAATGCTAAAAAGAACGGGGCCTTTTATATTCTGAAAGACACGTCTGTAAATACCGACTTCATTACTTTTTCACCCGCAACCTTCACGGCCACCCTCAATGGATTGTGTGGTATGTATAAAACCGCGGTGAAAGATTACCTGGTACCCTCAGGCAAAGTATTTACCGTAATCAGCAGTGGTGTGAAAATGCAGGCAGAAAAAGATGGAAGGAATGCCATGGTACAACAACTGATCGATTCCTTCCGCCTCCGGATTGGCGAACCAGGTCGTGAAGTGGAAGTGGTGGATGTAATGAAAGAAGCGAAACTGTCGCATCTTGGTATTGTACCGGAAGCACGCCGCTATTCTACTTTCCTCGTGGATATCGGGAGTGGTAATACCAAGGGTGGTTATTTTCCGTATGGCAATACCAATGAATTCAAACTCTTTCAGATCAACTGGGGCACCAAGAGTACTACCAATGCAGCAGATAAACGCCTGGAAGATGATAAAAGCCTGGAGAACTACCGCCGTCAGTTGCAACGGGTATTACTGAGCGCTGAAAACACTGAGATCAGTTATGCGGTCAATGCCAGCGGTGCTTATTCACTGAGTGATAATATTGCTATCAGTGGCGGCATCGCCTGGGCCGTGGCTACGCTGCTGCACCCGGAACTGATCGACAACCCGATTGTATCCGTAAGCTATGATGAGGTGCTGAAGTTCAGCGAAAAACTATTCAATAACATGGATGCTTTCAACCCGAATTTCCTGGCCACCAATGTAAACCGGGCAGGCGATAAAGAAGATATCATTCGCGAAGCAAAAAGAGTATTGCAGGTATTCGATCAAAAATCACTGATGGGTGGTACCGGTTTGCTGCTAAAGATCATGCGGCAGTTTTCTACGGCTTTTGAAACCAAAGCCTTCTACCTCGTGAAGAATGGCCAGGTGGGTTGGGTATCGGCTTATGTGGATGATACGCTGGGGGAATAGGTTTGCCGCGACCCTGTTTACTATTATTGATTAATGATTATTGATAATGACGTGTTATGGCCGATATTTTTTTACGCATACCGGACTAACCCAATCATTCATCCACCATACTTCTAAAACCGGAACACGAACACAGGAGGAAAAAACCATTGAGAGATACTAAAACTGTTTTACTGGCTATGCTTTCGGTGGGCCTTGTGGGTACCTGGGTGTATCATCTCTATGATAAAACGGTATATACCAGCCGTCGCAATGAAGTTTATGTAAAAGACTCCATGGCAGTAGCGCAGGGGGTGCAGGATTCGCTGCAAAAGATCTACGCGCAAACCATCAATAACCTTGATGCGCAACTCGACTCAGCGCAATCCACCGCCGGGGCGCTGCAGGGTGAACTGGGAAATAAAGTATCGGAGATCAACCGCCTGCGTGCAGAACTGGCTTCTATTTTAAAACGGAATAATTTCAAGAAAGAAGACCTCGACCTGGCCCGTCGCAAATCCATCGAACTGCAGCAACTGGTAGCCGAACTGCAAAACCGGAATTCCAGCATTGAAGAAGAGAAAAAACAGATCGCCGGGGTGCTTGATCAGGTAAATAAACAAATGGAGAACCTGCAAAGCACCAATCAGCAACTGGATAAAGAAAATAAAGTGCTCACCGAAAAAGTGAGCCTGGCTTCCACTTTTATGGCTTCCGAACTGAAGCTCACACCCGTAATGCTGAAAAATGAGAAAGAGCAGGAAACCAACCAGGCCAAAAAAGCCAGCAAGTTCGTGGTGTCTTTTGCCTTGCAGAATAATATCAACGATTATCAAAATGCAGAAGTATACGTGATCGTAACGCAACCCGATGGCAATCTCCTCACCACCGATGCGTGGGAATCTTCTTCCACTATTCAAACCAAAAGTGAAGGATTGAAACGCTACACCCGCAAGATTAAATTCGACTACCTGAAAGGAGAAAGTAAACACCTCCAATTTTCCCTCAATGCCGACGATTACCAACGCGGCAATTATAATTTACAAGTCTACCATAATGGAATGATGATTGGGCAGGTGAGTAAAGCTCTAAACTAGCCGCGAGCTGTGAGCCACGAGCCGCGAGCTTTGAACAGCCGCAAAACAGCCAGATAACAGCTACAAGCCGCAAGCTGTTTACCCCTTTGGGGCAAGCAAACAGCCAGCCCAAAAGAAGGCAAGCCTCTTTTGGGTGAGCAACCATCAACAGTGAACTATATTCAACCTACCTACGCTAAAGCTACGGTTTACCCACCGTAATGAAATGAAGGTAGGCAGGCAAGCCTATGCAACCCGCCACGGCGGGCACGCCTCTTAAACCTCTTGAACCTTTTGAACCTTTTCAACCTCTTCAACCTCTTGAACGAACTTATGCAACCTATTCAACTTATGTAACTTATTCAACCTTCCCTCACACCCCTATCTTACCGTTCACCACATCGAGGATCGCACGTTCCAATTCGATGGTCTCTCGTTCCACCGTTTGGCCTTTTTCAATCACGGATTGCACATAGGATTTATCTTCATAGCCGGCGGCATTGATGCGCACATTCATAAAGGCACCCATCACGGCGCTGCGGGCACAGAGAGCACCCACGCCCGCATCCGACACTGAGTTGGGGTTGCCGATTTCGGCCATGGCTTTGATCACCTGCATGGATGCAAAGGCAGTTTCCATCACGAGTAAGGGAATTTCAATGGCAAACTTCGTTGCTTCCTGAATGGCTGTATGGCGGGCTGCTTTTTCTTCGTCGGTGGATTTGGGAAGACCGAAGGCAGTCATGATCAGGTT
This sequence comes from Bacteroidota bacterium, assembly GCA_026391455.1. Taxonomy (GTDB): domain Bacteria; phylum Bacteroidota; class Bacteroidia; order Chitinophagales; family Chitinophagaceae; genus JJ008. The sequence continues at coordinate 8,964 of JAPLEH010000039.1, read as the reverse complement.
GAAGGCTTTGGTATCGGCATCTACGAGGCGGAGGAGTTGATTTTTGTATTGCTCGCCCTTATCGGCCCAATCGCTGAACTCTTCCCAGCGATCGTCCCACCCTTTTTTATGGGAGGAGAGATTGGCCACCATGGTAGCGAGTGAAATACCTAATGCACCCACATAGGCGGAGATGGAACCACCACCCGGAGCGGGACTTTCACTGGCCGTTTCGTTGGCAAAATCGGTAAGGCTCATACTCACCAGCTTGCTGTCCGCTTTATTCTGCAGCAGGTATTCGATAATGCGTTCTTCCGGTTTGAAGGGTCCGAGTTCATCTAGGCCCATGGATTTTACGGCAATGCGGATCAGTTCTTTTTCCGAAACACCGGTGGAACGCTGTTGCTTCCGGAGAAAATATTTACCCGCATCAACAAGGGATTGCAAGGGTACCAGGCCTACCAGTTCGGAACCCGTAACGCGTATGCCCCGGGCTTCTGCCTTACGACACACCTCGTCGAAAGCGATATGCACAGGGGTGATTTGGGTGTTGGTGAGGTTCATGGAGATTTGTGCAATACCGTATTCTTCAATGAACCAGCCGATGGCTTTCACCGATTTCAATGTGCCGGGTATATTCACCGGTTTGCCATCGGCATCCAGCACCACTTTACCGTTCTCTCTTTTTACCCGGCCGGCTTCGCGTACATCAAAGGCGATTGCATTGGCCCGGCGGGTGGAAGTGGTATTGAGGTTGATATTATAGGCAATGAGAAAATCGCGCGCCCCGATGACGGTAGCTCCACGTTTAGCATCGAATATGGCGGGGCCAAAGTCGGGTTTCCATTCGGGCAGTTGTATCTTCTTAAAAAAGCCTTCGTATTCACCGGCGCGAATCACGGAGAGGTTGCTCCGTGTTTTATCGGGCTGGGCGGCTTCATAGAGGTATACGGGCAATTGCAACTCCCTCCCCACCCGCTCGGCCAGTTGTTGGGCATAGGCTGCGGTTTCTTCCATGGTAATGTTGGCAATGGGAATGAGGGGGCATACATCGGTAGCGCCCATGCGGGGGTGTTCGCCCTTGTGTTTGCTCATGTCGATGAGTTCGCCAGCTTTTTTTATAGCTTGAAACGCCGCTTCAATCACTGCTTCCGGGTGGCCTACAAGGGTAACTACTGTGCGGTTGGTGGCTTTACCCGGGTCAACATTCAGTAGGCGTACGCCTTCTACTTTTTCAATCTCGTTGGTGATCTGTTGTATGAGGTGCAGGTCATTTCCTTCGCTGAAGTTGGGAACACATTCGATGATGGGTTGCATGAAAAAGGGTTTGTCACAAATATACAATGCTAATTTGCTAATGAAATACAGCTACGCGGATAGTTGATTTGGAAATTGGAGAATTTTATGATGTGGAAATGTGTGAATGTGGAAATGTGAAAATGAAATACAGGTAGAAGGGTGGATGATTTGATTTGGTGTTTTGGTGATTACAAATTTGCTAATGTGCAGAATAAATACAGGCACACGGATAACGCGGCCTGGCTTACATCGCGGCTATTTCGATCAGAACGGATTTTTACCGCTGCGCGGTACAGGCGGATTCGGCTGTATTATTAGTGATATTAGTGTAATTAGTGGCTAACCCTCGCCGAAGGTTTACCTCCCGCCAGGCAGGCCTATACAGATACACGGATTGGACGGCCTGGCTTGCGTCGCGGCTATTTCGATCAGAACGGATTTTTACCGCTGCGCGGTACATGCGGATTCGGCTGTATTATTAGTGACATTAGTGTAATTAGTGGCTAACCCTCGCCGAAGGTTTACCTCACGCCAGGCAGGCCAATACAGATACACGGATTAGACGGCTTGCTTGCGTCGCGGCCATTTGGATCAGAACGGATTTTTACCGCTGCGCGGTACAGGTGGATTCGGCTGTATTATTAGTGGCATTAGTGTAATTAGTGGCTTACCCGCGCCGAAGGTTTACCTCCCGCCAGGCAGGCCTATACAGATACACGGATTGGACGGCTTGCTTGCGTCGCGGCCATTTGGATCAGAACGGATTTTTACCGCTGCGCGGTACAGGTGGATTCGGCTGTATTATTAGTGGCTAACCCGCGCCGAAGGTTTAAACAAAAAGCATTTAATTTGAAATGTCTTACAAATTGATTTATAATTAATTCTAATTATTATTTAAATAATATAATTAAATAATTTTCCCCGATTTCCCACCAGTGCCATTCGATTTGTCCTCATTTTTCCTCACTTTCGGTACTATCAGCCCGTAATTCCGAATTTTTTATATAACTGCACTTGATTGTACCTAATAAGGAAAAGATTTTATAGCATTATTAATTTTAAATAAATAATACAATATAATAATAATCAATAAAAAAGGCTGAACATACATTCAGCCTTTACCTGCTATCGAAAAGCGTTACTGTTGAAGTCTGATTATTCCTAATTCTGTTTCACAGCCCCTTCGTACCTCAATATTCGTGATCGTGGTATCCCGGTACCCATTGATGCCATCTATGAACAACGAATAGGTGCCTTCGCGCAGCCCCCGTATCTTAAACTCCCCCTCTTCTTCGGGATGGGCCATCAGGGTATCCGTGTTGTTGTATGCCCGGATCAGGCCAAAGGAATGTACCGGTTTCACCTTGCCTTCTATTTCCCCGGTGCTGTGCCGGCCAAATGGTTTTAATACCGGTTTCAGCCAGTACTGCCCTCCTATTACCCTGATGGAGCGGCCAGGTCGAAATCCAGGTACAAATGGAAATTACCCGCCGACACGGAGTCCAGGTGTTCGCGGCGGATATTCACAAACAGGAAAGTCTGGTTATTGATCAACCGAAGCGGATGCACCACGCTATCCACCATTACACTATTATTCGTACCCAGAGTGATCTTGATCCGCTCGATCTTTCCGTTCAGGATAAAGCCAGATCCCAGCAGCGTATCCACCCCGTTTCGCAGACGGATCAGGTCGTATATACCCGGATTAATGGGCAGGGTATCCCAATATTCACAATGATTGCTGAGGGAATCGTGGTCATCATCGCATCCCGGCCCTTCGTGGTCATCGTCATCGTGCCGGCGGCAGGTATCGATTTTGACTTCAATGCTTCGGATATCCACTAAAACCTGCTGAAAATCCAGCGGGCCATCCGTGAGGTATACCGAAAGTTTAGCCTGACCGGGAGGCATGGAATTTCCTCTTTCCGACACCTCTTTTTGACATGCGGCAACGACTAAAATAATTGCGACTGCAAATACGGGAAGGCTCCAATACAGGCCCCATTTTTTCATCATAATAAAGTATTTAAGTGTAAAAAATAATGGGTGGGTCAACTGTAGTGGCTCGTACCTGTTTTTCAAAAACAGTGCCATACAAGCCAGGAGGTGAATATTAACGGCTCTGTTGCCGGAAAATAGTTTATGGTCACCTTTGGGGCGATCGCGATTGGCATAACCACATAATTATATAATTTCGCGATGTTGTTTTGCCTGCGGCCCGCTGCCGTACCATACACCAACCACTTTACCAGCCACATTTCCAGAAACTCAAAAATCAATGACATTATTTCGTAAAAAAACGCCTCTCTATGTCTGTTTCCATTGCCAATAAGGCCGACATTCCTGCTTTAACCTCTCTGATCAACAGTGCTTACCGGGGCGAAGCCTCCAAAAAAGGATGGACCACCGAAGCCGATCTGCTGCTGGGTGAACGCCGAACGGATGCATCCACCCTCGCTGAATTGATGGCACAACCCGGTGCAGTATTATTAAAATATACCAACGCTGCGGGTGAAATCATCGGTTCTGTGTACCTGCACATACAGGAAAGAGGTCTGTACCTCGGTATGCTCACCGTAAACCCCTTATTACAGGCCGGTGGTATTGGCCGCCAACTCATGGGCGCAGCAGAAGACCACGCAGCCCGGGAAGGGTGTGCGTGCATTTTTATGAATGTAATTTCCGTACGAACTGAACTGATTAACTGGTATCAACGGCTTGGCTATGCCGCTACGGGCGAAACCAAACCCATGCCTGCCGATTCCCGGTTTGGCACACCTGTACAACCCCTTCACTTTATAATTATGGAGAAAAAAATAACGGAGGCAACAGCGTAGTAACGGTACTTCCTACTCAATCCGGATGATCCTGATTACTGTATCTCTCACACCACCAATGGCGGAGCTGTATTTAATGGTATAATCACCGGGTAGCAGGAACTGAACGATGGGGTCGCGGGCGGTATTTACCAACCCATTTCCAAAATCCCATACGGTATTGGTGGATAATGGGTTGAGTGATTTGAATGCAATGCCTACGGGTGTACCGATGCATTTATCGCTGAAATAAGAAAATGCGGATTTATTAGCCGCAGGCACTTTATCTACCGACAATATTTTACAGATGGAATCCACCCCATCCGGGCCAGTCACCCGCAATTTGATCGGATATGTACCGATAAAGGAAAATGTATGTACCGGGTTGAATTCAGTGGAAGTGCTGCCATCCCCAAAACTCCAGAAATAGGAACTGGCATTGGAGGAGGTATTGAAAAAAGATACTGAACAAGGCACCTGGGCTTCGTATCCGGTAGCGGAAAAAGCTGCTTTGGGGGCGTTGCTGGTATCGTCTTTCTTATTGCAGGATTGACTGAGCAGGATTACTGCTGTCAGGGGGAGAAAAAAAAGTCTATTCATATCGTTCTGTTTTATCACAGCCCCCCGAAGGTATTCAATTTAGCTGATACTGCGCCCCGCCGGGTTTAACCCTGATATTGTACCTGTTAATTTGCCGGTGTACGCTATATTGCAGCCCGTATCAGCCGGGTTCGCATTTCAGTCATTCACAACTATTTTATCTACGATTATGGCCCTTAGCCCTGTTCAACTGGAAGGTTTTAATCAGGATGGTTTTGTAAAAATTCCCAATGCCATCCCTCCTGCCTTATTAAAAAAATTGCAGTCGCTTTTTGAGCAGGAAATGAACCGCTGGGAAGAAGATACCACCAGCAGGATCGAGCGCAACGGTAAAGCCTATATCACCAATCTTGAATTACTGTGTAAAAAAGGGAACCTGGCAGCTCTTGAATTATTGGGTAGCCCCTTTCTGCTGGAAATGGCTGAACAAATCTGCGGCACCGATTTTTTTATGATACAGGAATTTGCCGTTATCAAACAGGCCGGCGATGAATTGCACGTATACTGGCACCAGGATATGCTGCACGAAGGAAAGGGCCGCTGCTTTACCATTGGTTTTTACCTCGATCCGGTAGAAGCCGGTGATGGTGCCCTGCAGGTGGTGCCGGGCAGTCACCGCGCCGGTAAACCGATCTGCGAACTCAAAGAAGGCCCGGCCATAGAACTACCTATGATGGCTGGTGATATATTGATTCATGATATGATGCTGGCACACAGCTCAGCTCCCATGCGGCGAAACGCCCTGCGGCGCGTATTGTATTTTGAGTTTTTATCCCGCCAGCATGTATTGAAAGAAAATATCTATACGGATGAACTGGTAAAGAACCGTACCCACCTCATTCATGCTGCCCTGCATCATTACCAACAGGTACATAGCAATGAAGGGCCGGCACAACACCCCTTTGCCTGGAAAAATGAATGGGCCGCAACATTTGCCCCGGTAAATGACCTGCCCGCACTGCTGACAAAAATATATAGTACGCCGATTGGTGCCCGCCCATCCACCTATTGTTTTGAACACGAGAGCAATACCACCAGCAATATTTACTATCCACCTGTGGAGCCCGATCAACTATTGCAGGAAATCATACATACCTGGCAGGCATCGGCCTTAGCCTATCAGGCCTATTTATCGGGCGGAAAAACATTTCGCTATGCGCAGCGGTTAAAAAAACACAATACCCGCATCAGCGATTTGCTGCTGCAGGCTAAAGGGCAACTGCCCGAAACCTTACAACAGGATGCTGATGCTTTATTGCATCATTATTCCGTATGGACGCAGAAATGGGAGCAACTGGCTGCGGAACGCAACCCTTCTCCCGAGGATGAATTTGTATTTGCCAATGAAGTTACCTTTCCCCGGCAGGCCGCCAAAAATATTGAAGCGGAATATGAGCGCTTAAGCAGGAATTGACCGGAAGAGGGTCTGTTTATTTGTTGTGCTTTTTATTCCACGCTTTCTCCACCCGGATATTGTGGCGGATCACATCCCAGTACTCTTTACCATAGTCTACCAGTATTTCCTGGCCGGGATGTATGTCTTTGCTGGATTTGATAAACACCCGCAATCCTTCCTCCACATATTCGGAATTATTGGTAATGCCTTTTACCCGGCTGATACCGCGGGCATCGTTGGCATACCTGGCCAACGCCTTAGGATAAGTGGCCGCATTGATTACATGATTACGTGTTACATAATATATATAACCAATATTCCCGTTATTATCGTCTACTCCCTTCCAGGTACTGATCTTACCCTTGTACTCCACGATTAGTGTATTTTTAGGGATAAAGGTTTTTGCAAAGAGCCCTTTGCCTGCCCCGGGTAATGATGAATCCCTGATCTCCACCTGTTTTTCCAATAAAGCCATACGGTTTGTTCTTTTTTTAAGGCAGCAAAGATAACCGCACGGAATGGATAATCTCTCTATGGAAACTGTACTTTTGCACGAAACAGTTAATCATTCTGTATGAAATATGTTGCCCTGCTGCTGATTCTCGTTATTGCCAATACCGGACAAGCCCAAAACTTTATTAACAAACGGGCGAGCCAGGTAATAAACATGCTGAATAAATATGATGCAGGGCCCGGTTATGAAAAGCCTGTCATTACGACGGGGGACAGCATCATTACCATGCGGGTAAAAGGGAGCGGCAAAATAGAAACGGTATTCATTTACCTTTTCGACAGCGAAGGCCGATGCAAATCCGAACAAATAAAAGCCTCCTGTGATTCCTGTTATAAAAAATACCTGGATGGGGTACTGGCACAAAAAAAGTATCAGTGGAAAAAAATCAATGAAAACCAGTACATCTCTTCCTTCGGTAAAAAAAGAATGATTGAGATGCCGGCCGAAAACAATGATTTTTCTTACATGATACTTCGTACAGGATGGAGCAAAAAGTTGTACCAGTTGCTTACCGGTAATTAACCTTTATTTTTCCAGCAGGCCATCCGCTTTCCACTGCTTGAATACATTGATCACACTATCGCTGAGTTTTTCTGCTTTACGAAAGGGCATAAATCCACGGTCGGTCGGGTTCATATCTATCCGGCGGATGATTTCGTCTATATCTGTCTTTACATTAGCAAAATTATCATAGGCCCTTTTACGGCCACCATTTGCCGGTATATGACAGGGTGAGCAATTGGCCATCACCACTGTTTGCACGTTGGTTTCATAATTTGTTTTTGCCACCGGAACTGTAGTCACTTTTTTGGTATTGCTGCAATTGGAAAGGAACACCAGGGCAACACCCATAGCACCCATTAAAAATAATTTCTTCATGTTGGTTAATAGTTTAAAGACTGAATATAGAAAAAAAGTTGGAATAAATATCCACGGGTAAAACGGTGCTGCTTTCGTAGAGGTTGCTTTGAACGAAGTTGATTTGGTAACTTCGTTCTCTTACATGCTTTATTCAACCGCACGTACATATCGTAATGCCTTTACGGGATTGTCGAAGGAAACCTGGCTGCTCTCGCTGATCATGCTGATCAACCGGAGCGGTACCATGGTGGTACCCTTTATGACCCTTTACCTTACCAGCATTGGCTATTCGATATCGGAGGCGGGATTTGTATTTGGTCTCTTCGGAGCCGGTGCATTCAGCGGGGCCTGGTTGGGTGGAAAATTGACCGATAAACTTGGATTCTATCCCGTACAGGTGTTTACTCTTTCCCTGGGTGGTATCATGTTCATGCTGCTGGGGCAAATGAATACCTATCCGCTGATTTGCCTGTTTACATTTCTGCTCAGTTTTGTGAATGAAGCCTTTCGCCCTGCCAACTCCACAGCCATTGCATTTTACAGTAAAGAAGAAAACCGTACCCGCTCCTATGCACTGAACAGGCTGGCCATCAATCTGGGTTGGGCGGTGGGCAGCGCCATGGGAGGTATCCTCGCACATATTGATTACCATTTATTATTTTGGGTAGACGGGGTTACGAATATTTCCGCCGCCCTGCTGCTATGGCTATTTCTCAAACCGGTAAAGCAAGCACCTTCCCGGCATACCACAGATGCTCCATTGCATACAAAATCGGTATTTGCAGATAAAAAATATCTGTCGTTTGTGATCATTACGGTACTTTTTGCCAGTTGCTTTTTTCAACTCTTCACCAACCTGCCGGTATTTTTTAAAAAGAAAATGCATTTTTCAGAACCTTTCATTGGTATACTGATGGCCGGTAATGGTATCCTCATTGCATTAGTGGAAATGGTACTGATCTATAAGCTGGAACGCCGCAACCGTAATATGCACTACATCACGATCGGTGTGGCGATGGTGGGTATCGCCTTTCTCTTACTGCACATTCCTGCACAGGCTACGCTGGTAGCTACTACCATGATCATAACTGTGACCTTTGGCGAAATACTCTCCATGCCCTTTATGAACAGTTACTGGATCAGCCGCACGCAACCCGGCAACAGAGGAGCATATGCGGCACTGTATACCATGGCCTGGTCGGCCGCACAAACACTGGGCCCCATGGGTGGATCCTGGCTCGCCGATAAAGGGGGCTTTGCACTACTCTGGTGGGTGGTGGGTGGTTTGTGTATTCTGGCTGCGGTGTTGTTTAGGGTGTATGCGGAGGTTAAAAAGGTTCAAGAGGTTTAAGAGGTTTAAGAGGTTTAAGAGGTTCAAGAGGTTACATAGGTTACATAGGTTGCATAAGTTACATAGGTTGCATAGGTTGCATAGGTTCGATGCCTGAGCGTAGCCGAAGGCAGGTTTCATAGGCTTGCCTGCCTACCTTCATTTCATT
>JAPLEH010000071.1 GCA_026391455.1 Bacteroidota bacterium | reverse complement strand
TTGCCCCAGAGCGGGTTCTAGCCCCTCTCCTTTGGGGTTTCTGAGTTCGCACAACGTGCGGATGAAAGAAACGCGCGTAGCGCTTGGGGAGGGGTCTGAATTGATTTTCAAACTAATAAATAGTTTTACCGGACAACAATGATTCTTAACTCTTAATTTTTAATTCTCCACTCTCTACTCGCTTATATCCAGCGACTTCTCATCCTTATCTTCCAGATAGAAATCGGAATCGCTGTTATCGTCGTATAGGAAATTGATATAATGGCGTCGCATTAACCGGGCGCTGATCGATTCCATGGTTTCACCCGGTACTACTTGTTCATCTGTTAATTTGAATTTCACGGGCTTTTTACTCAGGATGGCAGACATATTTTCTGTCAACAGTACATAAGCCACTTCTTCGTTCTTTTCTTTTTGCTTTCTGAATTTAAAGAAATAAAAGGTTTCGCCCTTTGTATAAGGAGAGGGTTTACTATTGACAAAATAAACCGTGTCGTATTTTGAATAATAGCTGCCCTGCTGCTTCAGGAAGGAGAGTGCGATATCTGTTTTATTGCGGAACTCTTCCGGGAGAAACTGTTCTTTATTGTAATACAGGAATATCTTATAGATATCGAGATAGAGTGTTTTCTCACTGGCCAGGCTTTTCAAGGTTTGGCGGGTCCAGTCTTCGGGCAGTTTTTTCTGTTTGGCAAATACCTTGATCAGTTCCAGTTTATCATTGGGTGTTCCGTCTTTGATGATCTTCGGGAAGGCATTGATGAAAAAGCTGTCTTCCGGTAATGCTGCATAGAACAGACTGAACATACTGGTATAGTATCGGAAGTTATCATCATAGCGTAAGTCTGTCAGGTTCTTTTTGTCTGATTTTTCAGGGAATTTAAAATATTCACCTTCTGCTTTCAGGCGGATGCTGCTGTTTTCATCCTGAACCAGTTTTACGATATCATTGAATGATTCTTTCAGTTCAGACGATTTGAAATAGCCACTGTCATACAAGCTGAATGCGGTGGAGTAGGTATTAAATCCTTTACCAAACGCGTTAAGCGGAAGAATAGGCCTGCTTTTTTCTTTGTTCTTCAGTTTGCGGAAATACTCAACCATATCTCCACGCAATTCGGAACTGCGGAAATCCGGATTCACGGATGCATTTTCCATTACCCAACCGAGGTCACGCTCATCATGCCGTTGCATGATCTGCGATACAGCAAAAAGACGGATGGTGAGCAGTTCGTTTTCATCGTGGTAGATCTTTTTGAGCCAGTTGGAAATTACAGGCCAGTTGGCGGGGTTCATATCCGACTCACTGATAATTTCCACTAATTTCTTGCGCAGGATATTATTTTCATTTTTATGTTCTTTCAGTTGCTTCATGGCCGATTCGATCTCTGCCAGGTTGCTGATATTGAGATGAAGATGATTCAGCCGTTCTGCCACATCGGATTTGGCCATCATATCCGGTGCTTTCGTAAAAGCTGTTGCCATGCTGCTCAGTTTACGTGTATACACATTGTACGCGGCATTGTTATTTACCGGATTGAAACTCTCCATGAATTTCTTAAAGAAAGGAGCCGGTGTAAAGTCGGGAGCCGATACCATGGACTGGAAGTAATACATCCGGTCGTTGTTCAGTATGATGGTGTGATAAATGGCCCGGTTCGACAGGCTGTCTCCTTTGATAAAGGATATCTGCTGGCGAACACCGGAAGATGTATCGTATTTCAACTGTGAGATATACTGGCTGGCTTTGTTCAGTCTATAGCCCTTTTCATTATCCGATCCGGAATTGTATTTATTATCTCCGACTGTTGGGTTCTCTTTTTCCGGTTCCACATAGGGCTTCGGTATAAAGGGCTTCCAAAAGGTAGAGGCATCGGGGTAATAAAGGTTGCTATCGAGTTTGAGGCTTGAACCCCAGATGATATCCAGTGATTCCGGATGCTGGAAAGTATATGAATCCCAGTCGTCTGAATTGTACACGTCTTTACTATAGTAGCGCAGTGCTGAATTCCGGTTGATCTCTTTATCGGGGTCAGGCTTATCTGTTTTACGTTCTTTCGCTGCTTTCCACTTTGGATCAAAGTTCATGGCATAGGGGAGCTTTACACTAAAACCCCGCATCGTATCAGTAAAAGCATACCGATGTTCTGATTCCACCAGGCTGAAACGGGTTTGTGCTATCCAGTTGGTATCGGGCTGTCCCTGCTGTGTTGCTGAATACAACAGGTAGAGATAGGGATGGCGCAATACGGTCTTTACGGCAATGGTACCGCCCGACTCGAGTTTCATCAATCGTACTTTGTTTCCGAGATCGGCAGACAGATCCAGTTTTTTGCTTTCATCTTTTTGAAGAGCAAATGAAGAAACAATACTTTCTGCTGCCATCTTATGATACCAGGAATCCGGGTTCAATTCTTTGGACGTGGTGGAAAATTTGATACAGCCATTCATTACCTTTTTGGCTTTGTCGTAGTTGCTGTATCGGGATTTAACGGTGGCTTCTTCAAACACGCCGCAATCCCAGGTATGCCAGTTGCCTTCATTGAGGGGGATGGTCACGCCTGTATTGTTTTTGATCTTATTTTCCTGATGGATCGTAAAGGAGTTGAAGAAACTATCCACTACCGGTAAACTTGTATAATCATTTTTACCACCGGTCTTGATTTTTATTGCTTCGTAAGGGGTAACAATAAAGCGGTATTTCTCCTGGTCTTTATTTTTTAATTGGGCAACCACGTCGAGCGCAGGATAGCCGTTGCTGGTGGTTTTGTTTTTTGAAATGATCTCTCCTTCGATATTATCATATAACAGGCTGTCAATGGCATCGATCATATGGCTTTCGCTCTTGCCAAACAGGAGGCTGTTGTTGTACATCCTGCTTACCATATAATAGGCGCCATTGGCCATATCCACATACGAATAGATCTTCAGCAATGCATTGGCAAAACTCATAGACATAGTACCGGGTGCACGGAAACTGATACCGCCATCGATTTCCTGCGCATCTTTCTGCAGAAATACAGGGACTTTCTTTTTCTTGAGTGCATCGATAGACGCTTTGTCATGGCCGGACAGCTTTACTGGTCGCACCCGGTATCCTTTCTGACGCATGATCGCAATCACGCCTTCTGCCCCGGGCAGGTGGGCCGCGCCTACGGCTGCAAATACGGTATTGCCCTGACGGATATAATAATCCAGACTGTCTGCCTGATCGAAATTACGGGCGATCAGGAATTTTTTATAATAGGCTTCACTGGAATAAGTGTATTTATTAAGCGAATCCATCATATCCAGGCTGTTGTTCTTATAGCCGTTGAATATCATATCATTGATCAGTTCTTCCGAAAGGCCATCGGGTAATTTTTTGTTTTCTTCTTTGTCCAGCAATGCTTCATCTTTTTCCCCCTCGATCATTTTTATCTCCGACTCAATGATATTTTCCAGTCCGGCTATTTTCTTTCCGTTTTTATAGCCGGCAGAAGAAATAAAGCGGTCGAGAAAGGCTTCTTCTTCAAAGCCATCGCCCGCATTGGTATTACGGTAAAGGAAATAATTGATGGCGCCGGGCTGATAGGATATAAAGACCGGTAATTTGGGTATGGAATTGGTTTTACGAAGGGTGCCTTCACTGATGAATGATCCGCTGAAGCGATCGGAATAAAAGGAATACCCGTTTTTCATACTGTCGAACATGGCGGTGCCTTGTTGCCAGATATTATCATTTACCTCGGTGGCCACCATGTCCACATTTTTGAGGGCATAGAAAATGGAATCCCCCATTTTAAATACGCCCTTATCACTGATATGATAGGTGCCAAACAAATAGGAGGGTTTGGACGTGGGCGTTTTTTTTATCTCCCACAGAATGGAAGGATATTTTCCCTGAGAAAAGGCAGAAACGGTGGTGAGTACAAGGAACGCAATGAATAGACTTGTTTTTTTGATCATAGCTATCTGTTGATTAATAATAAAATTTCCATCTTTTTGATAAAGGAAGTGAAGGTTGTTCAGGATAGGGAAGTGGTACGGGGTTTCTGATCTGTTTTTCGCCAGATGCAATGCGTCTTATTCGCAAGGTACCTGCCGATGGGTGAAAATAATAAAAATCCCAAATTCCTTTGCGGGAATTTGGGATTTTTATGGTTAGTTATGTAAGATTAAATGTGTGCTTCGATCTTTTTTACAAAATTGCCTTTTGGCTGGGCTCCCACCAGTTTATCCACCACCTGGCCATTTTTAATGAAAAGGATAGCTGGGATGGATGTAATGCCATAGTTCATGGAGATCTGGGGATTTACATCCACATTCACTTTACCCACATTCACTTTTCCATCGTATTCTTTGCTCAGTTCCTCGATTACCGGACCTATTGCACGGCATGGGCCACACCATTCAGCCCAAAAATCAACTACCGTAAGCTTTTCGGATGCCAATACATCTGTTTGGAAATTCGCGTCTGTATACTCTTTTGCCATTTTTTTATTTTTTGTTTAAGTATTGTTTATGGGAGGACAAATTTAAGACCGTTTCATATACCCTGCTGTACTGACGTGGATTTGTGTAAAACTTGTCAGCCCCGTTTGTCAGCCAGCTTACTTATCTGCTAAAAAGACGGCATTTTAGTGAATAGTGACCCGATAGCTATCGGGTAGTGAATAGTGAAAAGTGAATTGTGAACCTGACTGCAGGCAGGAAGTCAATTGTAAAATATAATATATTTATTAATTTTCATATGTATTAGTTATTAATCCATAATTCTTAATTCATAATTCTAAATTGTCCCACATTAGCTCACCACCTGCACCTGCACATCCAAATCCGGTCTTTCTTCGAGGAAATGGATCATTTCTTCGTTCAATTCAAACCCATTGGTATTGGTAACAAGGCTGATCCTCATCTTTTGACGGGGTTCGGTTAATACAAAACGTATTGAAGCATTGCCGGGAAAGTTCTTTACATTTTTTTCTACAAAGCTTACCATGTCTGCATTCACCGATTGGGGATGCGATTCTATCGTGATCTGCCGGGTCATATCCCGTTTCATCGTTTCAGCAAGTTTTACCCCCGTTACTTTAAACTCAAATTCATCTTTATTATACCGGGGTTTAAAGTAGCCGTGAATGAGTATGGAGCTTCCGGTTTGCAAAATGGGTGTGAGCCGGAGATAATCTTCACTGAAAAGGGGGAATTCCGTTTTGCCCGAATAATCTTCGATTACAAAGTTGCCATACTTATTCCCGCTCCGCGCGATGCGGTGTTGGGCATCTGCCACCAGGGCCACCAGTCGGAAGGGGCGTCCTGGGTTGGGCTGCATGGTGATGGAATCTTTGAATTCGTTGAAATCGGCAATATTCGTAACGCCGTAATGGCGCATTTCAAATTTATAGTTGTCAAGCGGGTGTCCGCTCAGGAAGATACCGGTCACTTCTTTTTCATGGTCCAGTTGTTTGATCAAGGGCCAGGGTTCACAATCCAGTATACGGGGTGGCGGTATTTCCATGCTCACCGGGAGTTCTCCAAAGAGGGTATTGGCGGAGGAAGCGTTTTGCGAAGCCATTACCTGTCCGTATTTGATGATCTTTTCGAGTCCGTTGATCATTTCACCTTCCGGCACATTGAAATATTGTGCGCGATGATGTTCGGTGAAGCAATCAAAACCACCGGCATAGGCCAGGCTTTCCAGCGTTTTTTTATTGACGGTACGTTGGTTGATCCGTTTGATAAAATCAAATACATGGGTATACCGTCCCCCTTTCTTTCGTTCTTCAATGATACTTTCTACGGCCGCTTCACCCACGCCTTTCAAACCGCCAAGGCCAAAACGTATCTCTCCTTTATCGTTCACCGCAAATCCTTTTTGCGATTCATTGATATCCGGCCCCAATACTTTTAAGCCCATTCGCTTACACTCTTCCATAAAGAAGGTGATCTTATCAATACTGCCGGCGTTGTTCAATACGGCTGCCATGTATTCAGCAGGGTAGTGGGCTTTCAGATAAGCGGTCTGGTAGGCCACATAGGCATAGCAGGTTGAGTGCGATTTGTTGAAGGCATATTGCGCAAAAGCTTCCCAGTCTGTCCAGATCTTTTCCAGTTTGTCTTTGGGTAATTCCTTCGCAGTTGCACCCTCGATAAACTGGGCCTTCATTTTGTCCAGTACGGCCTTTTGCTTTTTACCCATCGCCTTCCGCAGTACGTCTGCATCACCCTTGCTGAAGCCGGCCAGTTTTTGCGCCAGCAGCATCACCTGTTCCTGGTATACCGTAATACCATAGGTTTCCTCGAGGTATTCGGCCATTTCCGGCAAGTCGTAGGAGATGGCTTCGCGGCCATGCTTACGGTCGATATAGTTGGGAATATAAGCAATAGGACCGGGCCTGTACAGGGCGTTCATGGCAATGAGATCGCCGAATTTATCGGGCTTCAGGTCGCGGAGGTATTTTTGCATACCGGCACTTTCAAATTGGAAAGTGCCAATCGTTGAGCCATGCTGATACAGTTCAAACGTGATCTGATCATCGAGTGGTATAGTATCAATATCGATGGTAACGCCATGATTTTGTTTGATCATAGCTAATGCATTCTTGATGATGGTAAGGGTCTTCAAACCCAGGAAGTCCATCTTGATAACGCCCGCTTCTTCGATCACATTTCCTTCGATCTGGGTAAGCCAGAGGGAGGAGTCTTTAGAGGTGGCTACCGGTATCAACTCCGTAAGATCCCGCGGGGCAATGATGATACCCGCCGCATGCACACCGGTATTGCGCACGGAGCCTTCCAGCCTTTCTGCTTCATGCAATACTTTGCTGAGCATGGTATCTTTCTGGTTATAGATATCCCGGAGTTTTTTTACATTTTCCAGGTCATCGTTGCCCAGTCCGTCTTTTTCCTCCAGTGATTTTTCACCATCCTTTGCTTTCATCGGGGCATGCAATACCCGTTTCAGTTCGGTGCCCGGCCGGTCGGGTACCAGTTTGGTGAGTGCTCTGCTTTCCGGCAAAGGAAGATCCATAACACGAGCCACGTCAGCGATACTGGATTTAGCCGCCATGGTACCATAGGTGATGATCTGTGCCACCTGGTTCTTGCCATATTTTTCCACCACATAATCGATCACTTTCTGACGGCCTTCATCATCGAAGTCCGTATCAATATCGGGCATGGACTTACGATCCGGGTTGAGAAAACGCTCAAACAGTAAGTTGTACTTGATGGGATCAATATTGGTGATGCCGATACAATATGCCACCACGGAGCCGGCTGCAGAACCACGGCCCGGGCCAATGAAAACGCCTTTGTCGCGGCCTGCTTTAATGAAATCACCAACGATGAGAAAGTATCCGGCAAAGCCCATCATTTTGATGGTGAACAATTCAAAATCGATCCGCTCCCGTATTTCATCGGTTATTTCATGATAGCGCTTTTCTGCGCCTTCGTATGTAATGTGTTTTAGAAATTCCCATTGGTTTTGCGATTCGGCAGATACTTTGTACTTGCCCACCGTTTCTTCTTTGGTATGTATCTGGAATCGTTTTTCAATGGGGAAATTAGGCAACAAAATATCGCGGGTAAGGTTGAGCAGTTCCACTTTGTCCACGATCTCATTGGTATTGTCGATCGCTTCGGGCAGGTCCTGAAAGACCTTGCTCATTTCTTCCGTTTTTTTAAAATAAAACTGATCGTTGGGGAAGGCAAAGCGTTTGTCTTTTACGTGTACATCATCATCGGCAAAATCGCGGAGAGCCGGCGTGGCGATCTTCTCACCGGTATTGATACAAAGGAGGATATCGTGGGCATTGAAGTCGTCCTGTTCCACATAGTGTGAGTCGTTGCTGGCAATGATCTTTACTTTGTATTTCCGGGCCAGTTTGATGAGTACTTCATTCACTTTATCCTGTTCGGCCATGCCATGCCGCTGCAGTTCCACATAATAATCTTCCTGGAATACATTGAGCCACCATTTGAATTCATTTTCGCCTTCTTCTTCGCCTTTGCGGAGGATGGCCTGTGGTACGGAAGCACCCAGGCAACAGGTGGTGGCAATGAGTCCTTCGTGGTATTTCAGAATCAGTTCCTTGTCGATACGGGGGTATTTGCCATACATGCCTTCAATGAAACCCAGCGATGTGAGTTTGATCAGGTTTTTATAGCCCTGTTCATTTTTAGCAAGCAGTATCTGGTGGTAGCGTTTATCTTTTTGTTCTTTGGTAAATGTTTTTTGGTGACGGGTCTCTGTTAAATAGAATTCGCAACCCACCACGGGTTTCACCTTTAATTTGCCGTTTTCATCTTTATTGCGGTAGGCTTCGGCCACAAAATCGAATACGCCAAACATATTGCCATGGTCACTGATGGCGAGAGCCGGCATACCATCTGCAATAGCTTTTTTATAGAGGCTTTTGATTGGTGCAGCCCCGTCGAGTAATGAATATTGCGTGTGAACGTGTAAGTGTGAGAATTTCATTATTAATGTGCTGATATGCTAATGTGATAATATGCTAATTTGCTAATGTGAAAATGTGCTAATGTGAAAATGTGAGAATTGAATACAGTGGAAATCATGCTGAATTCATAATTCTAAATTCTTAATTCATAATTCTTAACTGAAACTATTACTTACCACTTAAAACTTAAAACCTACTACTTAAAGCTCTTCCTGAAATTATAAATACTGATCGAACCGCTTGCGTAGCTGCACACCCAGGCTTCCAGTTTCTCATCATTCTCATAAATATCTACGCCTACCGGATGTCCGCCACAGGGCAAAGATGCCACTTTCTCAAAATTGTCTGCGTTGATTTTGTACACATCTACGTAATCACTACTATAGCAGGTTACGAAAATGAATTGAAAGTTTTTGGATAGTACAATCGTACGTGGCTGAGCATGGGTTTGGGCGGTGAATAACTGTTTGCCGCTTGCCGCATCAATACAGGCAATGGTGCCGAGGCTGTTGTACGAAACAAATAAATGACCACTGGTATCCATCACCACATGACGGGGACTGCTCCATACATTCATTATGCTTTCACTTTTCCAGGTATTGTTGTCCACCACATTCAGGCTGCTGCCTCCCATAATGGCGATATAAGATTTATTGTTCTTGTCATCCACCGCAATACCTCTTGGAATAGCAGACACCGGAATATCGCTGATCACTTTTCCGTAGGGATACTGGTCTTTGTTCAGTTCGAGTACGCTGGTGGTGCGGCTGTGCCAGTTGCTCACCAACAGGAATTTGCTGTCGGCGGTTCGTGCGATCACTTTGGGTGTTTTACCGGTTTCAATCAGGGGTACACGGAACGAATCTATTTTTGCGCTGCCGGGATACAGCACTTTTACCGGTTTTGTTTTTTGTTCAGCATTTCCTGTACCATTGTTTTTGGAATAATCATTTACCCAAATTGGTACAATCCCCTCCGCATTGTGAAGCGATACCCACAATATTTCATCACCATGTGAGAAACAGGCTTCTACCGGCTTTTCCTGAAAAGAAGAGATTGGCCGGCTCTTGTTGTAGTCCCAACCCATACCGCGGGTGGGGGTGAATTTGAATTCGCGGCTGATCTTTCGACTGGCCTGGTCAAATTCGTATACGCTCATTCCTTCCAGGTTCATGGCGTAGAGTTTGCTGCCCGACTGGTTGAATATGACAGATTTGGTGCCTCCGGCGGCATTCAGCACCTCTTTTTTCACAAATTCAATAGTTGAATAGGGCTTCGGCACCGGAACCGGTTTGATGGTGTCGGTTTTGGGCTGCTGATGGGCGAGGGTGTCTTCGGTAACTGACTTAGTGCTCCCTGCATTTTGGCAACTGCTGCCCAACAGAAACAGGGAACTCAGGAAAAGTAGTGTATGCATGGTGTTGACTTATATGGTTCGTTTTATATATGTTCTGGACCAGACCGGATGACGATTTTTGGCTTAATCTAACCTGAACGCCATAAACAGGGTTTTTCAGCAAAAAACCGCCTCCCGATAGACGTTAAATTTCGTCCGTTTTTCGTAATCTTACTTGTTATAAATCATTTTTTTATGCACAATCCGGGGGCTGGCAATTTTGTGGTACAAAATTCGTTTAGAAAATATGGTTTTTTTTGATCCGTATCCTATATTTTTGCCGGGCTTCGACCCGTCTCTGAGTAGGATTCGGGTAGCAAACGGAGTAATTCCAGGTGTAAGCATGCTTCCAGGGGAAGAGCTGGTAAATCGCCCGGAATTTAACCCCATGAAATCATCCTAAAAAGAAAGACGTAATGGTTAAGAAAGTATTACCAGCTTTGGCATTATTATTTGGAGGAATGGTCCTGCTGAGCAGTTGTTCCACATTTAAGCCGTTAAACTTCACCAGCAGCAGGCAAATGTCTGGCTCGCCCGCCTCTGTAACTACAAAATTTATTGAAGAGATCTCGATGACCCCTGTTACTGCTTCTCCCGATAAAGCAGAAGCAAAACCGGTGTTGAAAGAATCATTTGTTACCCGTGGCCTGAATATTAAAGAGACCCCCGCTGTGCCGGAAGAGAACAGGGATATCAATACGCTGCTGGCGAACCGCACATATAGTTCGTCCGCTATCGAATCTGCCTCTTCAGTACAATTGAAATATGCCATCCTCATGAATACGGAGGTGGAGAGCCTGCCCAGTAAAAGTTTACTGGATAATGTGGACGAGTGGTATGGTGTACGTTACCGCACTGGTGGCAACAGTAAAAGCGGTGTGGATTGCTCCGGATTTACCGTAGCCGTTTATGCATCCGTATATGGTTTTGCATTGCCCCGCGTGTCACGCGATCAGTACCGTATGAGCCGTAAGATATCCACTACTGAATTACAGGAAGGGGATCTGGTGTTTTTCAATACCAATGGCAGCGGCGTATCTCATGTTGGTATTTATCTCGGTAATAATAAATTCATTCATGCTTCTGTGTCCAGGGGCGTGATGGTAAGCGGATTGTTTGAGCCCTATTATATTCAGCGTTTTATTGGTGCGGGGAGAATTGAGAATAAGCAGATGCTGGTGGCGGAGTGAAGTTGTAAGTGGTATGTTTTAAGTAGTAAGTTGTAAGTAGTAAGTTTTAAGTTATAAGCTTGCCTGTAGTTAGGCAGGTGTTAAATAATCCGGAGCGGCTTCTTTGAAGCTGCTTTTTTTTGTCCATTCCTCATCCCCTTTACTGATATGAATAAGTAAAATAATTGATGCATTTAACTGGCAGGGAACGCATCAGTCTGTTTTCAAATTAACAGCAACCGGGCAGGTTATTTGATAAATCGTTTCTTCAATGATTGAAGTACGGGCATAATATCCGGAGAAAGACGGAACCCGATTGCACCACCGGCAAATAACAACAGGAACAATATACTCCGGGCGAACATACCCGGAATGCCATGTATATGCAGGCAGGCATAATGTGCAGCCGCATAACTGGCAACAGCGAGTAATACGGACCAAATGGTATCTAAAGTAAAGGGGAATAGTTTGAATTTTTTCCAGAGAAAAATAATACGCACCATATTATAAATGGTGATCGAAATCAGTTGTGCAGCCGCAGCACCGGAAATGCCGTAATGCTTTGTTAGTATATAGCTTAGCGGAAGCATGACCGCCAGTAATACGATCCCACTGATCATTTCAAAACGCCACCAGGTGGAAGTGGCTATGATCTGCGCATTGACACCCGTGCCCATATCCACGATCTTGCAAAGCCCCAGCAATATCAATGCATAATAGGCTTGCAGATAGCTGCCTTTCAGCCCGAAGGTATTCACCGCATCGGTAAAATTGAGAATGAGCAGGCTGTAAAAACAGGAAGCAAACAGTAATTGGTTGATGGAAGAACGCTGGTAAATCTTCCGGATCAGCTCCATGTTTTTATCTTTCCAGGCCTGCGATAAATGCGCAATGGATGCAGCTACGATTCCGCGCTGCGGAACCTGTATCACCGCAGCCATATTCTGTGCCACCGAATAGATGGCCAGTTGTGTAAGCGCATCATCCAGCACGGACGCTATCACCAATGAATCGAATACCTGTGATATGGTGAGGATCATTGAGCCTGCATATACAAAGCTGCAAAGCCGGATGATGCTCCCGGAAAATCGCCGGGTAACCTTACTCATCCGGAAGGTGAAATGAATCTGACCGGTGCCGATAAGGTATAGTAACAAAACAAGTGCTATGAATGGAAAGCTGAATGAAAAAATCCAGACAAAACTGCTGAAATCGGGTATGATGCCCGTCATGTACAACACCAGCAATACAGTGATGTACAATCGCCAGAGCACTTCTTTCAGAAAATTGGTAAACACCGATTTGCGTAATTGCCAGGTGTAGGCTTCCAGTACGGTGTAGCAGAGCAGTCCAAACCCCAAAAGGAAGATCAGCGGATAATAGGTGATAATATCGGGGGCGTTGGTCTGGTATTTTTTTACCACTAATCCTTTAAAAAGAAACCCGGCCACCAATACTAACACGAAACCAATGGTACTGACCAGGAGGGCCAGGCTTAGCTGGTCATTTTTCTTATCCGGTACATGTGCTTTATAGTAAGGATAGAATTTGTAAATAAAGGCCGGCATTGCAAAACTGGCCAAAGCCATGATCATTGTGGCGATTGCAATAAACGCATTGTATAAACCAAATTCGGCTTCGGAGAAACGTCCCTGTTTGGTAAAGAAATAAATATTCAGCAGCCCGATAAAAAAACCGGTATAAATAACACCTGTGGAAATAATACTTTGCCGCCGTATACTCATACCCTCCAAAGATAGGGATTGGGATTGTCCGGCATTCTTTGTGTCCGTAAAAAAGTGCAAACGTCTTATTAAAACGGAACACCGTGCTAAAGCCCTTCCAATAGACACTTGTTATTGCTGCATGAAAGAAACGTATCCGTACTCAGGATGTAACTTTACGTGTAATAACATAGAAGTTCAAATCGGGCTTCAGGGTTTGGTTTTTTACCGATGCCGGCAGGGGAATGGTTTTCCATTCGGTAGTCGGGTGCAGCCATATGCCATTATTTTCCAGCTTTACCGGCATATCAAAGCCCGGTACCACATTGGCCCAGCGCACAGCGAGTTCGTTTTTGGATATTTTATATTGCAGTTCGGGTATCTTCACCGTACGCAGGTACTGATCAAATATTTTTGACAGATCTATCCCGGCATGTTTCGATATATAGGCTTCTACTGTTTTCGAATCCACGGTCTGGTGGTAAAAATCTTTATTCAATCCACGCAGGATATTTCTGAAGATTGTATCGTTGTTGATTACCTGCCGGATGGTATGCAGCATATTCGCACCTTTATTGTACATATCGCCGCTGCCTTCCTGATTCACACCATAAGGACCGATTACTGGTATATCATTTGAAATATTGAACCGGATGCCCTGTACATATTCATCTGCTGCTTTCTTGCCATAAAAATATTCAATGAATAAAGGTTCACTGTACATGGTGAAGCCTTCGTGTACCCACATATCGGCAATATCATTGGTGGTAATATTATTCGCAAACCATTCGTGCCCGCTTTCATGAACAATGATATAATCCCATTTTAAGCCCCAGCCGCTGCCGGACAGATCATTGCCGAGGTATCCGTCTTTGAATTGATTGCCATAAGCAGTGGCACTTTGGTGTTCCATGCCCAGATGTGGTGCTTCCACCAGTTTGTAGCCATCTTCATAAAAAGGGTAGGGGCCAAACCAGTATTCAAATGCTTTCAACATGCGTGGCACATCGCGGTCAAATTGTTTTCGGGCTTTTTCCTGATCATAATCCAGTACCCAATAATCCAGCGTTAGCTCCTTGCCTGTTTCGCCCGTATATGTATCTGAAAAATGAACATACTTACCGATATAAGGAACGATGTTATAATTATTGATGGGATTCTTTACCTGCCAGGTATACAGCATGGTGCCATCTAGCTGGTCGTCTTTGGAATAGAGTTTGCCATTGGATACTGCCACCAGACTGTCTGGTATTTTTATTTGAATAAGTGCTCCGTTATCGGGTTCGTCTGACTGATGGTCTTTGCAGGGATACCATACACTGGCGCCGAGGCCCTGGCAGGCTACCGACATCCAGGGGCGTCCTTTGGCATCACGTTTCCATATCCAACCGCCATCCCAGGGAGGCATGACAGCTTCGCGGGGTGTGCCGGAATAAAATAATTTGATGGAAAACGTTTTAGTAGATGCCGTTTCGCCGGGTTGAAGCTTACCGGCTTCCACCAACTCATCGGGGAAGGAAATATAGTACACGTTCCCGTTGCGTGAATAGTTAAGTTGTTTATTTCCGTACAGCACACTGTCCAGTTTCATAGGCTGCTGCAGGTCGATCTGCATTTTTTTATTGGCTCCGTATTGTTTGATGGTAAAGCCTATCTGGTTCCATCCCCGGATCGCTTTCTTGTTGAAGTCAGGGGCTACATAAATATTATAAAATGCCACATCCCACCAGGCCCGTTCGGGGGTAATGGTACCCCGAAGGGTATCCTGCAATGTAAAGGAGCGGTTACCATGCAAGGGTTGCGCAGCAGCAGGCAAATGGCTGCCAATTATGATTGCAGTGAAGAGCACGAAAAGAATAAACCTGTTTTGTAAGTTATACACGGTGGTATATTTAGTTGGTGTAAATTTAAGCCCTGTAAATGAAGTTATTCGTTAAAAATAGATGGCTGGTTGCCGGATTACTGATTGCCGGTATGTTGAACATCAGTTCCTGCTACAATAATGCCAGCAGGGAGGATACTATTTTTCATTACAATGAGTTCAATGGCATTGCGTCGCTGGATCCCGCATTTGCCAAAAGCCAGTCGGTAATGTGGGCCGCACACCAATTGTATAATACACTGGTGGAGATTGACGATAGCCTGCATATCGTACCTTCATTGGCGCATAGCTGGGAGGTATCGGCAGATAAACGCGAGTTTATTTTTCATTTGCGTACCGATGTCGTTTTTCATGATGATGCCGCTTTTCCCGGGGGGAAGGGCCGTGCCCTGAAGGCCGGCGACGTGGTTTACAGTTTTCAGCGATTGATGGATGCCGCCACTGCCAGCCCCGGTTCCTGGATTTTTAACCGCAAGGTGGATAGCCTGCAGCCATTTACTGCCATCAATGATTCCACATTCCGGCTACGTCTCATAAGGCCCTATCATCCCATATTGGGCATTATTTCCATGCAGTATTGTTCGATCGTTCCAAAGGAGGCGGTTGAAAAATATGGTACCGATTTTCGCAGGCATCCGGTGGGTACCGGCCCCTTTCAATATGTAACATGGGAAGAAGGGCAGGCGCTGGTATTGAAAAAAAATCCGCATTATTTTGAAAAAGACAGTGCCGGTGTTTCACTTCCTTATCTGGATGGAATTAAAGTATCATTTTATGACAGTAAGGCCACCGAATTTCTTTTATTCCGGCAAAAGCAACTGGAGTTCATCAACGATATCGAATCATCTTTTAAAGATGAAGTGCTCACCAAAAGAGGAGGGTTGAGGAAAAACTGGGAAGGACGCATCGTACTGCACACCAATCCATACCTGAATATTGAGTATCTGGGCATATTGGTTGATACGTCAAATAAAATAGTACGTAATTCCCCCCTCGCCATCCGAAAGATCAGGCAGGCGATCAACTTCGGATTTGACAGGAGGAAGATGATCGTTTATCTCCGCAATTCCTTGGGCACACCTGCAGAGTCGGGTTTTGTACCCATGGGCTTACCATCTTTTGATACTTCAGCCGTGAAAGGCTATCGGTACAGTCCGGCCCGATGCAAACAATTATTGGCCGAAGCCGGTTTTCCGGATGGTAAGGGGCTGCCTCCGATAAAGTTGCACACGATCGCCATCTATGCAGATATGGCCAACTTCATCGCCAAGCAATTAGAAGAGTCTGGCATACGGGTGCAGGTGGAAGTGGTGCAAAAATCCCTGCTGCTTACGATGACCTCTTCATCCACCACGCCTTTTTTCCGGGGAAGCTGGATCGCCGATTATCCCGATGCGGAAAACTATTTATCTGTCTTTTATTCCAAAAACCCGGCACCTCCCAATTATACCCGTTACAACAATCCGGCTTTTGATGCTTTGTTTGAAAAAGCCATTACCGAAACCAATGACAGTGCCCGCTATCTGCTCTACCAGCAAGCCGATCAGCTCATCATGAATGATGCTCCGGTGGTACCGCTTTGGTACGATGAAGTGGTACATTTGGTGCAGCCTCACGTAAAGGGATTTCACCCCAATGCCCTGAATTTACTCGAACTGAGACGGGTAAAACTGGATTAATTCTACTTTTTTTTCTTTTTAAAAACTACTGATTTTTAATTAAGTAGAGAGGGATACGTATATTTTCTGAAGAAAAAATACGCGTATTTATACGTAGGGTATTGCATAATTCACGATGGGATATTACATTTGTGAAGTAAGTAGAATTGCATACGAATTAGTGAAAGCACATCGTAGTATTCGAAAGCCCTTTCCAAATCCTCTGACTGACCACTAATCTCAACCCTCGTAAAAACTAAACGACCGTACCATGAAACCGCTGTTCAAACAGACAGTGACTCTTTTGTCACTTATCCTCATCTCCTTTACTACAGTAAAGGCCCAGCCTGATTATAGTTTTAAAAATGCCTCCCTGAAATCGGGAACTGCACTCACAACCGGGGCTGTATATAAATTTCTCAATGTTAGGCCCGGAACAGATGCGAATATCACCATACTAGGCAATACCGGTGGGGTGACCTTAACTTCCATTGATGAAAACTGGACCGGATTTGATGATGCTTTCCAGCCTTTTATCAATGTGGCTCCGAATGCAAACGGATATGTGGAATTCCGGATCGATTTTTTGACAAATGGTACGGAAAACCTGAGAAATCAGGCCCGCGTGAATACCTCCTGCATTGATGTGGATGGCGTGGTGTATGGCAATGGCGTGTTGTATGAACAGGACCAGGTTGAATATGCAGGTGGTACCTATGATTTCAGCATGAATGGTTCCAATCTGCAGGTATTGAACCCTCCAGGTTGGGTATCGATCAGAAATACTACCGGTGTAAGCTATCCCGGTATCGATACTACACAAAAAGATGTAATGGCTACGGTGACCAATATGAATGTTTCGAGTATCAAAATAAGGATCGGCGCCCGCAATACTTCGCCCACCATATCGGAAGTACGTTACCGCAGTGTGTATTTTAAAAAATTCAATTACCCCAGTTCTATATTGTTGCCCAACCGTACCACGCTTAGTTTCAGTGGAGCCTGGAAAGGGAATGCGGTGGAATTGAAAGGGTTGCTTTCTGCCAGCCACACCTACGACAGGCTTATTATTGAAAGAGGAAGCAGCTCAGAAACCATCATGCCCATCGGTGAAATTTCGCTGGTGAATACGAACTCCGCAGATTTTGTTTTCAATTACCTTGATAACAGTGCAGCACCGGATGTAAATTATTACCGGTTGCGGATGGTGAATACGAATCAACAAATCTATGAACTGAGCAGCATCATTATGGTTAAAAAAAGCGGCCAGACCGTCAATGACCTCCGGCTGGTGAATACCATTGTCAATAGCAGCAACCCTTCACTAAACATCAGCAGCAGAAACGAAGAAGAAGCCGGCGTGCAGGTGGCCGATATGTCCGGGCGAATTGTTTACAGCAATAAATTACGACTCAATTCGGGCAATAACCTGATCAACCTGAATCAGTTCAACAGCCGCAACGGGTATTTTGTAATCGTAGTAAAAACCAAACAGTCTTCATTAAGCCAGCAGATCATCGTACAATAAAGAGAACAGATCACCCTTTTACAAGCAGATCAAAGCACCATAAGCAAAGAGGCGGAAGTTATTCCGCCTCTTGTTTATTTGATCCTCTTCTATTAATAAAATAATACACCACTTTCATTTTTGTAAGCAGCCATTGATGTCAGGGCATCAATGCGATTTTAGTTTATCCTTGAACACTTTTTGGAATTTTTCCAGTTTGGGTTGTATCACCACCCTGCAATAAGGGTTCGTATTATTATTGAGTTCATAATATTGCTGGTGATAATCTTCTGCCGGATAAAAAATACTGAAAGGTGTGATCTCTGTTACAATGGGATTATTAAATGCACCACTCTTATTGAGTTCAGCTTTGTATTTTTCTGCTTTCTCCTTTTGTTCTTCATTGTGGTAAAAGATGCCGCTGCGGTATTGTGTGCCCACATCCGCCCCCTGGCGGTTCGGGGTGGTGGGATCATGTGTTTGCCAGAATACTTCCAGTAATTCATCGAAACTGATCTTGGCAGGATCGTATATGATCTGCAGGCATTCGGCATGGCCGGTGGTACCGGAGCATACCTCTTTGTAGGTCGGGTTTTTCGATGCGCCACCTGTATATCCGGAGGTGGCACTGATCACGCCATCCAATTGCTCAAAAATGGCTTCTGTACACCAGAAGCATCCATTGGCAAATGTTGCGGTCTCTGTAGCGGGTAATGCGGGGTTGTTTAAGGGTTCCATATCTTTTTTTTGTTCAGTTGTTGCAGGAGTATTGTTATTGGGAGAGGTTTTCTGTGTACAGGACGTTAATACAGCCATGCTGGCCAGTGCGAAAGTGAATATTGCTTTCATATCCTCAGTTTTATTTGTACCGGGTGATTATTTCATGCAATTTAGCATTTACTGAAAGGGCAGCATTGTAAGATACCTGACAGTTAGGTCTTTTTGCTTTTTTATTAACGAAATCCAGCATCAATTGTTCAACTATGCGCAGAAATCAACGAAGGGGCCTGACCGGGCTATTTTTAATCGTACAGTTGCTGTTTCTGTATGGATGTAATACGTCAACAATGAAAACAGAAAATGTACAATACCTCGCTTTCCGGCTCAAGCCGGGGGAAGACCTGCAAGCCGGAATAGAAAAACGGGTAAAAGAAAATGGTATCAGTGCCGGATGGATATCCACCTGTGTCGGCAGTCTGACTGATTACCAGATCCGTTTTGCCAATCAGCCGGAAGCCTCCACCGGCTCCGGGCATTTTGAGATCGTAAGCCTGGTGGGTACACTGAGTACACAGGGGTCGCATATTCATATCAGCATCAGCGATTCTACCGGCAAAACAACCGGCGGCCATCTGATGCCGGGCTGTAAAATATATACCACCGCAGAGATTGTGCTGCAATATGCAAATGATATTACCTTCGCCCGCGAAAACGATGGTACCACCCCCTGGAAGGAGTTGCAGGTGAGGGAGAAGTGAGGGAGTAGGAAAGTCGGGAAGTCCGAAAGTCGGAAAGTCCGAAAGTCGGAAAGTCGGAAAGTCGGAAAGTCGGGGAGACGGGAAGACCGAAAGTTCGAAAGTCCGGAAGCCCGTAGTCCGACTGGTTCGCTATTGACTTGAGGTTGGTTTAGGCGAAGCTTGAAGGGAGAATATTAGCATTACATTTGAAATTTGACCATTTACAATGAAGTTATATCCGGAGTCAGCGTATTTGCAACTGGAATTTGATAAGATCCGTGAGCTGCTGGCCAATTATTGTCAAACAGAATTTGCCCGTCAGAAAGCGCAGCAATTGCGCATACATACCCGAAAGGAATTTGTAGAGACTGAATTGCGGCAAAGTCATGAATACCGTCAACTGCTGGTAAACGGTATCTATTTTCCCAATGATCATATTCTTAACCTGGGGCGTGAACTTAAATTGCTGGCCGTACCCGGGGCATTGCTGAGCGGAGAAGAATTCATGCAGCTCCGGAAATTGTCGGAGAGCATGGAGAAAATTTTCCGATGGTTCGATGCAGAACGAAAACAGGTGTATGGGGGACTTTCACTGGTGATAGCAAATACCTATTATGAAAAGGTCATCATTGAACTGATCGACGATGTATTGGATGCTTACGGTCAGGTAAAGGATAATGCATCCGAAGAACTCCGTTCGATCCGCATGAATCTCTACCGCAAGCGGAATGAACTGCGCCGCCTCTTCGATAAGATCGTAACCAAAATGAATAAGCAGGGTTACCTGGCAGAGATCGAAGAGAGTTTTATGAACGGGCGCAGGGTACTGGCAGTGTTTGCTGAACAGAAAAGAACGGTAAAAGGAATTCTGCATGGCGAAAGTGACAGCCGCAAGACCGCCTTTGTGGAACCCGAGGAAACCATTGAACTGAATAATGATATCAGTGAACTGGAAAATGATGAGCGCAAAGAAGTGTATCGCATATTACGTGACCTTACCGCGAAACTATCGGTATATGCCTCCCTGCTCACCACCTGGCATACCATTATCGGGGAATACGATTTTATCAGGGCAAGGGCCAAACTGGCGGTAGAGATTCGTGGTGAATACCCGGTGGTTACAGATAAGGCACAAATACACCTGGTGGATGCCTATCACCCGTTGCTGTACCTCTATAATCAGCGTACGGCAAAGCCCACTATACCGGTCACCATTACCCTCGATGATAACCAGCGGATACTGGTGATCAGCGGTCCCAATGCTGGTGGTAAAACGGTTACCATGAAAACGATCGGCCTGCTGCAGATGATGGTGCAGAGTGGTTTGCTGGTACCGGTACATCCCTCTTCCCAATTTGGTATTTTCAAACAACTGATGATCCATATCGGGGATACGCAGAGCATCGAATTTGAACTGAGTACCTATAGCAGTCATCTTTTGCACATGAAGCATTTTATTGAAAATGCCAATGGACGCACGTTGTTCTTTATTGATGAACTAGGGAGTGGGAGTGACCCCGGGCTGGGAGGCGCCTTTGCAGAAGTAATCCTGCAGGAACTTTCCAAAAAGCATGCATTGGGAATTGTAACCACCCATTACCTCAACCTGAAAGCCATGGCCGGTAAAACACCCGGCATTATAAACGGGGCCATGGCCTTTGATGAAAAGAAATTGCAGCCGCTTTATAAATTACTCGTGGGTAAGCCCGGCAGTTCGTATACTTTTTCCATTGCAGAAAGGATCGGGCTGGATAAGAACCTGATCCACCGGGCACGTCAACTGGTGGACGAAGATCAGTTTCGTCTCGATAAATTGCTGAACCGTACCGAACAGGATTTGCAGGCACTGCAGCAAAAGGAGAAAGAACTGCAGCAGTTGTTGCGCGACAATGAAAAATTAAAGAAGGAAATGCAGCAGACACTTGACCGGGAAAAACACCGGCAACAGGTGGAGTTGCATAAAGAACAGAATAAGATCGCGGAAGAGCGGATCAATTATCTCCGCGATATGGAGCGTAAGCTGAAACAACTCCTTATCGAATGGCGGAAAGAACAGGATAAAAACAAAGTGGTGAAACTGATGGAGGCACTCCTCTTCAAAAAAGATGAAAAGAAAGTAGTGAGTAAGATGCAGAAGAAGATCGATTCAAAATTCAGTGAAGTGGGAGGGGAGATCAAATTGGGTGATAAAGTAAAAATGAAGAAGAATCACCAGGTGGGCGAAGTGATAGAAATGCGGGGTAAACGGGCCGTTGTCAAAATCGGCTTATTGCCGATGCAGGTAGATGTTAAGGATTTGGTGGTGGTGAAGGAGAAGGAGGTGTGATGTACGGTGTGAGATGTACGGTGTGTGATGTACGATGTACGGTGTGCGGTGTACGGTGTTTTAGGTTGTTGGGCTTTGTATAACTGCATACTGCTAACTGAGAACTGCATATTGCCAACCGCCCACTGCCCACTGCCAACTGCAAACTTCTACCGCCACAAACCTCATACAAAAAAACGAAGCCTTACGGGGCTCCGTTTGATTTAACAGGTAAATAAGTAATTCGGTTATTGTTGGATATAACTTTGCAAATGGCTGATGGTATCTTTTTGCATCAGGATGATCTCTTTTACAATATCACTCATTGAAATAATGCCCGCCAGTCCGTTTGAATCGAAAACCGGCATATAACGGATATTTTTATCAGACATCAGTTGCATGCAATGCTCTACGGTATCGGAAGGAGAAACAGATGGTAAGTCGGTACTCATGATCTCGGCTACGGTAGTGGACACTGAATGTTTGCCTTTCAGGATCACTTTACGGGAATAGTCGCGTTCTGTCATGATGCCGAGGTAGGAATTGTCCTGCAACACCACTACGGACCCGATCTGCTGGTCGGCCATCAACTGAAGCGCGTCGGTCACTGTCATGTCCGGTGCCACTGAAACCGGGTTTCTTTTTTTTCTATGAAGGATGCCAGCAACCGTATGCATATGCTTTTTTTTACTCAGAGTAATTTACAAAAAAACCATTTCCATACCAAAACTATTTATCACAATAAGCGTAATAACTGAAAGGGCCTACAAAAAACACCTTAAAAATAAGAGCCGGGGAGAATCAGTTCCTTTTTATTATTTTAGCACGATTGACGACAATAACCATCCATGGATCAGAAACCAGCCACCATTAAAGAAATAGCCAGACGCCTGAATGTATCCGTTTCCACCGTATCCCGGGCTTTGCATAATCACCCCAGTATCGGGTTGCGTACCAAAGCACAGGTACAGACGATGGCCAGAGAGATGCATTATGAGCCTAATCAGGCAGCGATCTCCTTCAAACAGGGAAAGACGATGACACTCGGAGTGATACTTCCCAACCTCGGCGAACAATTTTTTTCCATGGCCATCAATGGTATCGAAGATGTGGCCACACAAAATAATTATACGGTATTGATCGGCCAGTCGCACGATGACCTCCAGCGCGAAATGCAGATCGTGGATACCATGCGGCGGCACCGGGTGGATGGGATTATTGTATCATTGGCTAAAACCAGTGATAATTGTGATCATTTCGACCAGTTAAAAAAGTACCAGATACCGGTGGTGTTTTTTGACCGGGTACCGGCCGATCCCGAAGCCTATACGGTGTCGTGCAACCTGGAAAACAGTTCGGTGGAACTGGTGGATTGGCTGGTGAGCAAGGGGCATAGCCGTATTGGTTTTATCAAGGGGCCCGGCACACTGATCCATTCGGAGCAGCGTCTCATCGGTTATTTTGAAGGGTTGAAAAAACATAATATAAAAGCAGATCCCTCTTTAGTGGTGTCTTCCGATCTTAGTAAAAAGAAAACAGAAGATGCACTGGAGAAATTGCTCATTGTAAAGCATCGCCCCACGGCCATCATCGCCTTCAATGATTATGTAGCGCTGGATGCCATCCGCCATGCCCGTCAACTCGGAATCCGAATCAATACCGATATCTCCTTTGTGAGTTATGCCAACCTGCCGATGACCAGTTATATGGACGAGCCACCGATTGCCTCCGTAGAACAATTTCCCTACCAGCAGGCAGAGTTTGCCACTAATATGCTGCTGCAATTGATACAGGCAAAAGGAAAAGGAGAGATCGAAAAGAAAATTGTGCTGGAGAGTAAGG
Source organism: Bacteroidota bacterium (assembly GCA_026391455.1). Taxonomy (GTDB): domain Bacteria; phylum Bacteroidota; class Bacteroidia; order Chitinophagales; family Chitinophagaceae; genus JJ008. Next base: position 11,909 of record JAPLEH010000071.1, on the reverse strand, counting down.
TGGTGATGAATCAAAAATAGTGAATGGTGTCCCGATAGCTATCGGAAAGTGAATAGTGAATAGTCAATAGTCAATGGGGGTCCTCTTTGCCTGTTTATTTACCAGTAAGCATAGCTGACATTTATTATTTATTTCCTTTTTAGAAAATTGCATAAAAAAAAACGATAACATTTTGTGTTACCGGTTAAAAAGCGCGAGCCCCAAAGGGGTTATCAAGGGATTCGAACCCCTCATGGAACCCTGTGGGTCGGACCTTTTGAGTCAACGGTTTTTCTTTTCAGGATGCCATTGGTACAAGATCGCCGTATTCGGTTAATGGTTTTTGAAAAAAGCAGATCAGATAATTCCCATTGTTTTTAAATGCCGGTATCCATCCACCGTCTTATAAAATCTTTCCCTGGCTAAAGCTTCAGTTTTAGTTGCAAAAGTTTCATAGTAAAGAATGCGGTAAGGCCTGTAAGGTTTTGAAGATTTCACATTCCCCGCATTATGCTTTTTAAGTCTTTTTTCTAAATCCTCACAACTGCCGAAATACCTGCGGCCAGTAGTCAGACTAATCAGAATATATGAATAAAATGGCATAAAAAAACCGATAACATTTTGTGTTACCGGTTAAAAAGCGGAGAGAGAGGGATTCGAACCCCCGGACCTTTTGAGTCAACGGTTTTCAAGACCGCCGCATTCGACCGCTCTGCCATCTCTCCGCGGCAAAAGTAAGTCTGCGAAGCCGAATCACAAAAATCTAACGGATAATTTTATTGGTTTTCTGTCCTGATTTTCAATCAGAAGCCACAGATACTCCGTCTTTTACCTGATTACTACCAGATCGATTGCCAAACTGCTCGTTAAGTTGCTATCACCATTCCATTCTTCCATCACGCAGATAAATCTCCACGTCAATTTTCCCGTGCATAATCCAACTGTACGAAGTGTTGTACCTATATCTTTCAACGCAGGCTTTGTACTTAGTTAAAATACATTAGAAAATATAATAATGCAATTTGTGTTGTCAAAAATGCAGGTCTCACAAATAATATCAAGCAACTATTGTTTCTCTATACGCATGTCATGCCCCATACTCATTTTTCACTCACCGGCGCAATAGCTTTGTAAGCATCAGCAGCACTGATATACTCAGTAATTCTTTTATTGAAAAGGTTCTTCCATCAACACAAAAGGGAAATGCTTCCGGATATATCGGTGCGCTGTTCAGATAGGGGCGGCCCGGGATACCGGATCACTGTTGATTGACCAGCTAAGCACATGTCATTAAAAAACAAAAAGTATGATACCAAAACGGAACGCATTTTATTACTTAATGTCCTTTATTATATTATTTTCTGTATCCTGTCAAAAGGAACTAAGCCCGGAATTTCCTGTACCAGCACCCACGATCAACACATTTACCCCCACCTCCGGGCCCGTGGGTACTACGGTAACGATCACCGGAACAAATTTTAGTACCAATACGGCCAGTAATACGGTAAAAGTAAACGGCGTACCTGCACAGGTGACGGCAGCATCAGCCACATTGCTAAGAATCACCATTCCTGCAGGCGCTACTACAGGACCGGTTAGTGTTACAGTCGGAGGAGAAACCGCCACAACCACTGCTAATTTTACCGTGACAACTGTGGTAACCCCATCACCCACCATCACCTCCTTTTCACCCGCATCAGCTGCAACAGGTGCTACGGTTACCATCACCGGTACCAACTTCAATACCACCCCAGCTAACAATATTGTAATGATCAACGGTGTGACGGCCACCGTAACCGCCGCTACTGCCACACAATTAACCATCACCGTTCCGGCAGGAGCCACTACGGGTGCCATAACAGTAACAGTCAATGGACAAACCGCTACTTCCAATACCAACTTCACCGTGACAGGTGTGGTAGTGCCAGCACCTACGATCACTTCTTTTACACCCACTTCCGGCGCTGTGGGGGCAACGGTTACTATCACCGGTACCAATTTCAGCACAGTTGCTGCCAACAATACAGTTAAGATCAATGGTGTTACGGCCACCGTAACCTCGGCTACTGCCACACAATTAACCATCACCGTTCCGGCAGGTGCCACTACGGGTACCATAACAGTAACAGTGAATGGGCAAACGGCTATGTCTCTTACGAACTTCACGGTAACCGGAGTCGTAACACCTGCGCCAACGATCACTTCTTTTACACCCACATCCGGTGCCATAGGAGCTACGGTTACCATTACCGGCACCAACTTCAGTACCATTGCAGCAAATAATACGGTAAAGATTAATGGAGTAACTGCGACAGTGACTGCTGCTACCGCCACCCAATTGACGATCACTGTTCCGGCAGGTGCCACTACGGGTTCCATAACAGTAACAGTGAACGGGCAAACGGCCACGTCTCTTACGAACTTCACGGTCACCGCAGTCGTAACACCTCCGCCAACGATCACATCATTTACACCAACCACAGGTACAGAGGGTGTTACCCTGGTCATCAACGGTACAAACTTCAGCACAACGCCGGGTAACAACATTGTGAAGGTAAACGGTTTAACAGCGACAGTAACGGCATCTTCCTCCACGCAGATCGGAACCACAGTTCCTATCGGGGCAACCACCGGTTTTATTACTGTTACGGTGAATGGCCAGACGGCTACGTCCAATACGGTTTTTACTGTTCAGACTCCGAATCAGCCATTGTTACAGGCAGTAAATTTTGCACAATGGAATGGTACCGGTATGACTATTGTGCCATTTGCCACTGCGCAGGAATTTATGAATTTTCAGAAATCATTCATGTTCACCGGTTGGTTTGAACCTGCCACCCCGAGGTTTTACCTGCGCGCCATTTATGAAACGGGCGGGATTATCAAGGAGCATTTTTGGGTAGAGAACGGAGCAGGAAGTGTGATTGAAGCCAGGGTGAATCCGAATAACAAAAACCTGTTGTATATGGATGGCTCCGACTTCCCGCATGTGGTTACCACACGTAACCCCAATGGCCAAACATTTATGATCAATCCGGGTGAGACCTGGTATATACAAATGAGTTTTGATAATGTAAACTGGGGGGATAAAAAATTCGTATTATTCAATTAATGAGTGCAGAAACAATACAAACATAACAGCATTCAATAGCAATTCGTCACCGGACAATAATCACATATTGTGCTCAGGTATGCAGAGCCGCCATCTTTCGGATATTCCGGAAGATGGTTTTTTTTACCAGTGGTAAGAAGCGGAGAGTTGTTTCTTAAAAGATTACCTTCCTAATGGCTACATTTGCGCATATTCTACATGAAGCACCTCCGTTCATTAAATAAATATTTCTGGAAATACCGGGTCCGGCTGGGTGGCGGGGTGCTGTTTGTGTTTCTGTCCAATTATTTCAACGTACTATCACCGCAGGTTACCCGATTTGTGATCGATCATGTACAGGAATCACAAAAATTACCGGGGTTCAAACCATCCACCAAGCCACAGCAATATGATTTTCTGGTAGAGAAACTGGTTCACTTTGTAAAAAGCAGTTCTTCGCTGGGGCGCACCGTGGCCATTTGCGGCGTTACCATTTTATTACTGGCCTTGTTACGGGGTTTTTTCCTCTTCCTTATGCGGCAGACGATTATTGTAATGAGCCGCCATATCGAATACGATCAGAAAAACGAAATATATGGCCACTACCAGCAACTGGATATGGCTTTTTACAAAACCCATAGTACCGGCGATCTGATGAACCGTATTGCGGAGGACGTAAGCCGGGTGCGGATGTTTACAGGCCCTGCCATCATGTACCTGGCCAATCTGCTGGCGATTATTTCGCTGAGCGTATTCTTTATGCTGCGCAGTGATCCGTTGCTTACCTTGTATGTACTGGCCCCTTTGCCCATACTGGCTATCACGATCTATTTTGTGAATAATACGATCAATAAAAAAAGCGAACGTATCCAGGAATCCCTCTCAGACCTTACTGCCAACGCGCAGGAATCCTATTCAGGTATCCGGGTCATCAAATCATTTGTACAGGAAAAAGCCATGCTCGGATTCTTTGCACGCAACAGTGAGGAATACCGGAAGAATGCCATCAGTCTGGCCAAAGTGGAAGCCGTGTATTTTCCTTCGATCACCCTCCTTATTGGTTTGAGTACCTTAATTACGATCATGATCGGCGGCCTGTATTCAATTTATGGCAAACACAATATCGGCTTGGGAACCATTCTGGAATTTGTGATGTATATCAATATGCTTACGTTTCCGGTGAGTGCCATCGGACTTACGGCCAGCATGATACAACGGGCAGCGGCCTCACAAAAAAGGATCAATGAATTTTTAAAAACAACACCGGCTATTCAGTCGCCCGTATTGGAAACTGCAAAAACATTGAAGGGGCAGGTGCAGTTTCATAATGTGGATTTTATTTATCCGGATACGGGGATACATGCATTAAAGCAATTCAACCTGACCATCGAACCGGGGCAGAAAGTAGCGATCGTGGGCAGAACGGGCAGTGGAAAAACAACTATTGCGCAGTTATTGCTGCGAATGTATGATGTAAGCAGCGGAGAGATAAAACTGGATGGTACCGCTATCAGGGATATACCCCTGCAATCGTTGCGCAAGCAGATCAGTTATGTGCCGCAGGATGTATTTTTATTCAGTGAAACGGTCTCCAATAATATCAGTTTTGGACTGGGTGGGTCGGAGCAGTCCGTGGTGGAGCGGGCGGCTGCCATGGCATCGGTGAATAAAGAAATTGCGGGCTTTGAACACCAGTATGAAACGATGATCGGGGAGCGGGGCGTAACATTGAGTGGCGGGCAAAAGCAACGGATTTCTATTGCCCGTGCATTGATAAAAGATCCGGGGCTGGTCATATTTGATGATTGTCTGAGTGCGGTGGATGCCCGGACGGAAAATGAAATCATCGGCAACCTGAGGATGTACCTCGAGGGCAAAACGGCACTGATTATCACCCATCGCATTTTTACCCTGTTCAATTTTGATAAGATTATCGTACTCGACGAAGGCCGGATCGTAGAGGAGGGGAACCATGCTACCCTATTGGCACGTAATGGATATTATGCCGGCTTATACGCGCGGCAGCAGCAGGAGAAGACCGCCTGATTGATCAGCAGGTGGGCAGGTCTTGAATGGACACACCTGCCAGAACCATTTACCGGCCTGCAAATCGTAAAAATACATCCCGGGAGTAATTGGCTAACTGCATTTGGCCGTTTCAAAAACATCTATATATTTGTACTTTCCCGGCCTGTGCGGGTAAAACCAAAACATTCTTAACTGCAAAAAACAACTACTGTGGCGTACGAGAACAACGACAAGAAAATCGAAAGCATTTACAGCAAGCGTATCAGAGCTGGCAAAAGAAGAACCTATTTCTTCGATGTAAGGGCTACCCGCGGCAATGATTATTACCTGACCATTACAGAAAGCCGTAAACGGTTTGATGATAATGGATATGACAGGCATAAAGTGTTTTTGTATAAAGAGGATTTCAACAAATTTATCAAGGCGTTAGGCGAGGCAGTGGATTATGTAAAGACCGAACTCATGCCTGATTTTGATTTTGATGCATTCAATCATGATGAACTGCCCGAAGACGGCGTTCAGCATGATGGAGAAACCGTAACTGTGGCGGAAACAATAACTGAAAAAGCAGAGGAAGCACGCCCCGTTGAAAACGAAGAAAGTCACACAAATACTTCCGCTGAAGAAGTAGATAAGTGGTAATAACTACAAATCGTATTCTGTTATAAAAATACCTGCATCAGCAGGTATTTTTTGTTATAAATACTTCTATATTTACAATATGTTCCCAATGCGGAACAATAATATTTCTCCTTAGGCACTTCCCCCGATTATTTTAAACCAGCATTTCCTCGGTTGTAAGACCGGTTGTTTGTGTATTTCAGTCTTGTTGCTTACATGGTGACAGGGGCTGTTCATTTATAACTAAAACAACTATTATGCGAATTAACTTTACGCAGCGTAAATTGAAATTTTTCTTTCAGGGGGGCTCATTGGCAATGGGGCTTTTACTGACTGGTGCCTGCTTAGCTCAAACGAATGTATCACGGGATCATCAGCAGTCAAGGGACGACATCCGGAAAATGTATGAACAGAAAATGAAACTGGAACAGGAGAGTAAGGCAAAGCTCCTGACAGCTGATGGCACTACTGTACAAAGAGCAGGGTGGGGGAGTAATACTGACGCATTCACCGAATTGACGTATTGCACACCACCGGCCACCAATTGCAATTCCAGTGATGTGATCAACAGGGTACGGTTGGGTACGCTTGATAATGCTTCAGGTTGCAGTGCCGGCCCTCCCGCAGGATATGCAGATTATACTGCCGCAGTGGCTGCGCCGGTTGTATATTCAGGGGCCCTGAGTGCAATAACGGTAAATGTTCCGACCCTTTTTACCGAGCAGTTAGCCGTTTGGATTGATTATAATCAAAACGGTCAGTTTGAAGTAAATGAATATACCAACCTGGGTTCCAACACGGGTACCGGCGGAATTGTAAATGGTAATATCAGTATTCCCGCCACGGCGCTCAGCGGCGTTACAAGAATGCGTGTAAGGGTTCGGTTTTCAACAGCGCTTGGATCCGGAGACGCATGTTCGGGTTATACCTTTGGTGAAACCGAAGATTACAATATCAATATACAACCCTGTGTGGGGGTTAGTATTACAGGCAATCCGACAAATGCTGCTATTGCCTGTGGTGGCAATGCATCTTTCACGTTAACAACAACAGGTTCCTTACCGTCTTTTCAATGGCAATATAAAGCTGTCGGTTCCACCGCCTGGCAGAATGTACCTGCAACTTTGCCATTTAGCGGTCAGAATACAGCTACGCTTACCATCACCAATGCCTCACAAACGTTTAGCGGTTACCAATTCCGTGCAATGGTATCAGGCGCTTGTTCTGCTTTCGATCCTTCTGCAGCGGCTACGCTTACCGTTAATCAATTGGTACCGGTGGTTAATCCTGCAGCTCCGGCTATTTGTACGGGCGCTGCACAACAACTTACACTTACCAATACGATTGGCAATACGGAGTTGATTAATGAAGGGTTTAACACGGTGGTTCCGTTGCCGGCAGGTTGGGCTTCCCAGAATAACAGTACACCTGTTGGGGGAACAAGCTGGTTTCAGGGCAATCCTTTAGCTTTTCCGGCGCAAAGCGGTAATCCGAATTCGTATATTGGTGTGAACTTTAATAGTGTTACCGGCGCAAATACGATCAGTAACTGGCTTATCACACCCACCGTTGCTATTAAGAACGGGGACATTTTCCGATTCTGGACAAGAAAAGTTACTCCTTCTAATTTCGCCGACAGGCTGGAAGTTCGCTTAAATACTACCAATACCACCAACGTGGGAGCAACGAATACATCTGTGGGTGATTTCACCAATCTGTTATTAACGATCAACCCAACATTAACCGTTACAGGTTACCCTTCGGTTTGGACTGAATATTTGGTTGTTGTAAGCGGATTAGCAGCGCCAGTACCTGCAGGTCGATTTGCCTTCCGTTATTTCGTAACGAATGGTGGTCCTTTGGGCGCAAACTCTGATTATATCGGTATCGATAATGTAGGATTTACTTCAGTAGGAGGCCCTGCACTAGGTACCTGGACAGGACCTGCCGGTACCATGTGGACCGATGCCGCTACAACTGTACCCTATACTGCAGGCACATTGGCTAATTCTATTTGGGTTAACCCAAATGCCACAACCGATTATTCCGTGTCTTACAATACGTTGACACCTTGTGCTTCTGCAACAAAGATCGTAACTGTTTCGGTTATCAAACCCGCAGTACTCGCTACCAGCCCTGCAAACAGTGCAGTTTGCAAAGGCGGCAGCACCACTTTCACTGCAACGGCTACCGGTGGTCCTTTGACCTACCAATGGCAACGCAGTACGGATGGCGGATTGACTTATACAAACATAGCAGGAGCTACCGCTTCCACACTTACAGTGAGTGATATCACTATGGCCATGAGCGGCTACCGCTACCGTTGCGTGATCAGCGCAGCCCCCTGTGCCGGTTCTGTAATTTCAACGGACGCCATACTCACAGTAAATGCGCCGCCGGTTGTTACACTTAGTTCACCTGATCTGTTGCTGATACCTGGTCAACCTACTTCTATCACTGCCAGCAGCATACCTGCTGCCGCAGCCGGTGGTTGGGTATGGAACTACAATGGTTCAACCATTGCCGGTAACAACACCAATACTGTAACCGGTATCAATATCGATCGTTCGGGTACCTACCGTGCCACAGTTACCGATGTAAACGGATGTACAGCTACATCAAATGATATCGTAGTGGGATCAGAAGCCTCCGATCGTTTGTGGATCTATCCGAACCCTACGACCGGTGTATTCCAGGTACGTTTGTACTATAATCCCGTCTCTGTATATGAGAAGCGTGCAGTTTACATATACAATGCACAGGGCCAGTTGATGACCAGCCAGGAATTTGACCTGGTGAATACGACGGCTCCTTACATGAAGATGGAATTCGACCTTGGGAAAGCCGCTGCCGGCACGTATGTAGTGAAAGTGGTACACAAATACTCAGGCAAAATTGTTTCCGGACTTGTAGTAGTCCACTAATCTTACATATAACAAAAAAAGCTAATCCCCGGTGAGAGCCGGGGATTTTTTTATGAAATATTGTTTACGAGTTGTCAAAAAAAAATTACCTTACACGCGGAACTGTGCAAACAGCTCCCGGACGACGGTTTTTTTTTAATTAAAACACTTTCTATGCAACCAAAATTTACTCTTCGAAGTTTGGTGTACTTCACTACAAAGCTCTCATTATTAATACTAATGATGGCTTTAACAACACTAACCTCCTACGCTCAGGACAAAGGGCAAAAAAACAAACAGCAGGTAAATGCTGATCGCCAGGCGAGAGCTGCCTTAAAAATGAAAATTGAGAACTCCGGTCGTACCGTTGTTGCAGCTCCAAAAGGTGCCAATAACGATCTGGGCCTTTCAAACAGGGTTGCGAACCCCAATGCAAGCAGAACTGCCCGTACGGAAGCTATCTGCCAAACCTATACAGGTTCTTTGGGAGCCGGTGACCTGACCATGCCAACCAGGCTTTTCCGTGGTGGTGTGGCTTCTTCCTGCGCCACTCCTTCACCATTTCCTACTACGTCTGCGGTATCACCTTTTTTTGATACCTATACGTATACCAACACAACTGGTCTTACCCAGTGTGGTACATTTACACTGACCACTACAGATGGTGTAAATGCCAACATTCAGCATGGTATCTGGGATGGTTCTTTCAACCCCGCCAACATGGCCACTAATTACCTGGCCGATCCGGGTTTGAGTACTGGTACTCCACAGACCGCCCCGCTGGTGTTTTCAAGAATTATCAATGCAGGCCAAACCATTGTGCTTGTAGTTTGGTCAGCTAATGCCAGCACCGGCGCTACCGGTACTGCCAGCAACTATACTGTTACAATCGATTTCCCCATCTGTTCTTCAGTGCCTTGTGCTGCTACTCCCGCACCAGGCAATACTCTTTCTACCGTATCAACTGTTTGCCCGGGTATCAACTTTACCCTGTCTTTACAGAATGCTACATCTGGTTCTGGTGTAACTTATCAGTGGCAGCAGGCTGCCAGCGCTGCTGGTCCCTGGTCTGATATCGTAGGTGCAACTGGTTCTACTTTGACCAGATCACAAACTGCAGCTACCTGCTACCGTTGTGTAGTAACCTGTGCCGGTAACGGTTCTGGAACTTCCACACCGGTTTGTGTGGCTTTAACACCGCCCTCCGGATGTTATTGCATACCACCAGCGTCTGACTGTACCGATGATGATGTAATCCTGCGTGTTCGTCTTAGCACACTGGATAATGCATCTACCTGTGGTACTGGTCCTCCCGCCGGTTATACCAACTATACTTCTACGGTAGCTGCTCCTGTGGTAATTGCCGGTGCTCCTAATCCGCTTACTGTGAATGTACCTACTACTTTCACTGAGCAGGTTGCTGCCTGGATCGATTACAACCAGAATGGTAACTTCGAAGCTTCGGAATATACAAACCTCGGCAGCAACGCTGCAGGTGGTACTTTAACAGGTAACATCAATATCCCAACTACAGCGCTTACTGGTGTAACCCGTATGCGTGTACGTGTACGTTTTGCAACCGCTTTGGGATCTGGTGATGCTTGTCTGGGTTATACCTTTGGTGAAACAGAAGATTACAATGTAAATATTCAGCCTTGCGTACCGATCACTATTACAGGTAACCCCTCTAACGCTACAATTTTCTGCGGTAGCAACGCGTCGTTTTCTGTAATTACCACCGGTAGTCTTCCGACTTACCGTTGGGAATACAGAGTGAATGCTTCTTCACCCTGGTTGTTTGTGCCGAACGCTGCTCCGTTCTCCGGTGTTCTTACATCTACACTTAATATCACTAATGCTTCTGTGGCCTACAATGGCTACCAGTTCAGGGCTGTGGTAGAAGGTGGTTGTTCTGCGACGGATTTCTCCGGCGCCGCTTCACTTACGGTGAATCAATTGGTACCGGTGGTGAATCCTTCTTCTGCAACAATTTGTCTGGGTAGTGTACAGCAACTGACACTGACCAATACAACGGGTAACACTGATCTGATCAGCGAAGGTTTCAATACTGCAATACCTTTGCCTGCTGGCTGGGCTGCTCAAAACAACAGTACACCTGTTGGTACGACCGGCTGGTTCCAGGGTACTCCTGGGGTGTTCACAGCACAAAGTGGTGCTCCTAATGCTTATATTGGCGCCAACTTCAATAACGTAACAGGTGCGAATACCATCAGCAACTGGCTGATCACCCCGTCTGTTGCCATTAAAAATGGTGATATTTTCCGCTTCTGGACACGTACGATCACCGGACCTACTTTCCCTGACCGTTTGGAAGTTCGTTTGAATACTACAAATACCACCAACGTGGGTGCAACCAATACATCTGTTGGTGACTTTACCACGGTGCTGCTTACGATTAACCCGACGTTAACTGCAACCGGTTATCCGTCTGTATGGACACAGTACACCGTTACTGTATCCGGTTTGGCGGCTCCTGTTGCTGCAGGACGTTTCGCTTTCCGTTATTTTGTAACGAATGGTGGACCGCTTGGTGCGAACTCCGATTATATCGGTATTGACGATGTAAGCTTTACATCCATTGGCGGCCCTGCACAAGGTGTATGGAACGGACCTGCCGGTACCTTGTGGACCAACGCTGGTGCAACTACACCATACGTTGCTGGTACTCCAATTAACACGATCTGGGTTACACCGACCGTTACTTCTAACTATACTGTTTCTTATACCACACCTACACCTTGTACATCAGCTACCACTACTGTTCCTGTTAGCGTAGTGAACCCTGCTGTACTGGCTACCAGCCCTGTAAACAGGACGGTGTGCGATGGTGGCAGCACTACCTTCACTGCTACCGCTACCGGTGGTCCGTTGACCTACCAATGGCAACGCAGTATTGATGGTGGCCTTACTTATGCCAACATCTCCGGTGCTACTTCATCTACGTACAGCCTCGGTGGTATCACCCTGTCTATGACCGGTTACCGCTACCGTTGTGTAATCAGCGCAGCCCCCTGTGCTGGTTCTGTAACATCTGCTGCTGCAATCCTCACAGTGAATGCACTGCCTGTTGTTACCCTTACTTCACCTGATCTGTTGCTGACGCCTGGTCAAACAACTTCTATCACTGCCAGCAGCACACCAGCCGCAGCAGCCGGAGGTTGGGTATGGACCTACAATGGTTCAACCATTGCCGGTAACAATACCAACACCGTAACCGGTATCAATATCGATCGTACCGGTACATACAGTGCAAGGGTAACGGATGT
>JAPLEH010000020.1 GCA_026391455.1 Bacteroidota bacterium | reverse complement strand
TTTTTAATTGAAAGCATGGAAGGAAGAATTCAGTCACTGTGGCTCATATCCGCCGCGGCGGACGGGAGTTCGACGATTCCTTGCAACGGAAATCTGCGAAGGCGGATTTTTAATTGAAATAAGGAAAGGAACCATTCAATCCGTGTGGCTCATATCCGCCGCGGCGGACGGGAGTTCGGAACTTTCCTTGCAACAGAAAACTGCTTATGCGGATTTTTAATTGACAAATACCTTAAAGAAAGGCGATTTTTTATCCGGTATATTTTCTTTAAGGCTAAAAACAACATTTTCCGGAACAGTTGCCCTCAACTGGCCAGGATTGATTACCTCCTCTTTTCTTCCTGGCCGAAGTGTGCAGCTTCCCGGCTATTATCATGAAATCTGGTTTTGTAAATATTTTCGGCAGACCCAATGCGGGTAAAAGCACTTTGCTTAATGCGCTGATGGATGAGAAGCTGGCCATTGTATCCCATAAAGTGCAAACCACCCGGCATCGGATCAAAGGGATTATTACGGAAAAAAACTACCAGGTCATATTTTCCGATACGCCCGGCATCATTGAACCCAAATATAAACTGCATGAGAAAATGATGCAGGCCGTAAAAGGAGCCCTCGAAGATGCAGATGTAGCCCTGTTGATCGTGGATGTAAAAGAGAATTGGGAGGAATGTGATGCTATATTCTCCGCATTGCACCTGAAAGTACCTGCGCTGGTGGTATTAAATAAAACAGACCTGGTATCACAGGAAAAAATAAAAGAAGGGATTGATTATTTTTCTGCAAGACCTTATTGCAAAAAAGTGATTCCGATATCTGCTCTTTCCGGGATCAATAAAAAGAAACTGATCGATGCAGTGCTGGTCTATTTACCCGAAGGAGAGCCCTTCTACGACGGAGAAGATATCAGCGATCTCAATACCCGTTTCTTTGTGAGCGAACTCATCCGGGAGCAGGTGTATAAATTCGCTTCAGATGAAATTCCCTATCATACCGCAGTACTGATACGTGAGTACCAGGAAAAAACAACATTGGTGAAGATCGTGGCGGATATCATTGTACATCGTGAGACACAAAAAGTGATCCTCATCGGGGAGAAGGGAAGTATGGTGAAAAAGATAGGTTCAGAGGCCCGGAAAGCCATTGAAGCCTTTATACAGCAAAAAGTTTTTCTTGAATTGTTTGTGAAAGTAAAACCGAAGTGGCGGGAAAATGACATGCAGTTAAAGGAATACGGTTACTAAGTAAACAAAAAGTTTGATCAGTAAATTCAGATTTCGTTTTTTTAAATTATTAGTATGTCATTTACAATAGCTATAGCCGGAAGGCCCAATGTGGGAAAAAGTACTCTCTTTAACCGTTTGTTAGAGCAGCGTAAAGCGATCGTAGATGATATGAGCGGTGTTACGCGCGACCGTCAGTACGGAGTGGCCGACTGGAACGGGAAGACATTCAATGTGATAGACACCGGAGGTTTTGTACACGGCAGTGAAGATATATTCGAGAAAGAGATCGCTAAGCAGGTTCTCGTAGCGATCGAAGAAGCCAATGTGATCATTTTTATGGTGGATGCCATCACCGGTATTACCAGCCTGGATGATTCCATGGCCCGTATGCTTCGTAAAAGCACTAAGCCCGTTTTTCTGACAGTGAATAAAGTGGATACAAACGAAAGATTGCTGGAGGCATCTGAGTTTTACAGCCTGGGCTTTGAACATGTATTCTTTATCGCTTCTGCCAGTGGCAGCGGCACCGGCGAATTATTGGATGCCGTGGCTGCTCTCATCACCGATGATGCCTCTGAAGAAGTTAAGGAGATGGAAGCGTTGCCCAAATTTGCGATCATTGGCCAACCAAATACAGGTAAGTCCTCTTTGCTGAATGCATTGATCGGTACCGAAAGGACGATCGTGAGTGAGATAGCTGGTACCACAAGGGATACCATACATACCCATTATAATTTGTTTCAGAAAGAATTTATACTCATCGATACGGCCGGTATACGTCGCAAAGCAAAAGTGCATGAAGACCTGGAGTTCTATTCCGTTATCCGCGCCATAAAAGCGATGGACGAGGCTGATATATGTTTGCTGATGCTGGATGCCGAAAAAGGGATTGCCGCACAGGACCTTAATATATTCAGTCTGGCGGTAAAAAAAGGTAAAGGTATCGTAGTGCTGGTAAATAAATGGGATCTCGTGAGCAAAGAGACCAATACTGCTGTAAATTATGAGAACGAACTGAAGAAACGATTCGCGCCCTTTAGTGATGTACCCATTCTTTTTGTTTCGGCTAAAGAAAAATTAAGAATTTTTAAGGCGGTGGAAATTGCATTGGATGTATATGAGAACCGCAAGCAAAGGATACCGACAAGCAAGCTCAATGAGGTTATGCTCAAAGCCGTGGAGTCTTATCACCCGCCAGTGGTACGTGGTCATCCTATTAAGATAAAATTCGTAACCCAATTGCCTACGCAGGTGCCGTCATTTGCCTTCTTCTGTAATTTTCCCGACGATATTAAACTGCCGTATAAGAATTATCTGGAGAATCAATTGCGCAAGCATTTCAATCTGTCGGGCATACCCATCAGGATATTTTTCCGGAAAAAATAACCCGAGCTGATTTATCGCCGGATGAGTGATTTGGCAGGGAGATACAAACGGGACCGGAAGCCTTTGAAAATGATAGTTTGTAATTGATTAACCCATATATAACACAACAATGAAGAAAGTTATTGGAATCTTGGTTTTGGCCGCCCTTTTTGCAGCCTGTAATAATAGTGGTGAAAAGAAGGACGCACTGTCTGATTCTGCGGCCATTGACAGAATGATGGATTCTGCCAGTGCAGAAATGAATAAAATGATGGACTCAGCATCGAAATCACTGAACAACCTGGCAGATTCTGCAAAAGGAGCTATTGAAAATATGGCTGATTCTGCTACGAAGAAAGTTGAAGAGGCAAAGCCTAAAATGTAATCACCTTCTCTGGCAAATATAGTATGCAACGATCCCCGCAATAAGCGGGGATTTTTTTATCTCAACGCTGATTTGAGTAAGTCAATCAGAGTACGGTTAAAAGGGCTTCTGTTTTTTCCCTGAATTCCCGGGAGGCGGCCTTTTGGTCGCTGATGAAGCTGTTGTCTTCGAGTTTGCCGATTACTTTTTCCATCTCTTCCTGTGTATCGTATACCATCTGGCGGAAGGGGTTTTTATAATCTTTGGCCCTTGCCTCATAAATACCCTTTGTAATGCGATCATTGGTTTCGGCAGCCTGTAATAATAACTGAATCAGTATCTTTTTGGTGAAGCGGGAAGGTACCAGGTGCAAGACTTCCAGCAGGGCAGCCCAGGCATGATGAAATTTAGCTGCCGGGTATTTGTCACTTTGCTTTTTATAGAAATCATGTACGGCATCCCATCCATCGGTCTTGCCATTGTGTACAGACCTGATGAGGGAGCGAATGGAATCCTCAGTAATGAGCAGGCCCCCGATATTTTTCCATTGCTTCCGTTCGGGAGACGCTGGCAATGCTTTTTGTAATTGCTGCCAGGATTGTATTTTTTCTTTTTCTGCTTTTTCCAGCAGTAAAGTTACCGCATGATAGATGATCATATCACGGAATGCTGACCAGGCTTCCGCCACCTTAATCAATTGCGTTTTCCGGTTGCTGTTTTCAAATCCTTCCACCAATACTTCGAGCTGGCTTATTTCTCCGGGATTATTTTCCAGCAATGCCTTACCTGCTTTAGTGAGGTTGATGGTGTTTGGTAATTTATTTTTCAAGACCCAGGCTTTCCCCACTGCTTCCTGCATCAGTTGCATTGCGTCGAGCATTTCATTGATACTATCAGGAGCCAGGTAATCGTATTCAATATATAAGGATTTATCAAGACGTTTATCCCGGCTTTGGTATTTGCCGGCATTTCGCGCCAATGCGTACATATTGTATAAAAACCAATAGGCTGGCATTACCACCAGTTTATTTTGCGTTACATCATTACTCACCAATGAAAAGGGAATCGGGATATTGAGTTCGGCAGGGAAATCCCCTTTGGCAATGATCGTAAACGAAGCGAAGCGTGAATTGTGTTTGAGGCTTACGCATAACCCGGGCCAGAACCCTCTCCCGGCAATGATCTCGCCATCTGCACCCCGTGAATTATGATTAGACCCGATGGTGGCACCGGCTGCCATATTACTTTGCCCGAGTACCGTAGCGGCACACAGAAAGGAATTATTATGGTGTTGTTCGTGTGCGGGAAATATGAGCGAGTTGAGCACTTCGCAGCAGGAGATCGTGGAGTTATCGCCCAGGTAGGAATTGATCAGCCTGGCACCGTATTTCAGTTGCGAGTTACTGCCCATCATGAACCGCACGGCTTTTACACCATAGAACAACCGGCAACCAAATCCGATGATTCCGTTTACCAGTTCGCACCCTTCCCCAATCTGCGATTTTGCTTCGGGGGAAGAGTTGATTGTAACGTTCTTAATCTTATTGGCTCCTTTCAGGTAGGCATCGCTGCCAATCCATACGTCTTTGATGATGCTGCAGTTTTTTATCACGGTACGATCACCGATTTTGCCATAATAACCGCGTTGGGTATCAAATTTTTTATCGGTGAATTCCCTGAATTTGCGCAGGAGTTTTTCATCATCCCGGTATTTGGACCAGAGCCAGGCATCTCCGGCTTCCATGCCATTGAAAGGGAGTATGCTTCTGCCGCCATTTTCGTTGCATATTTCCATCCATACCCGTACTGATTCGGATTCGCCATCCTTCAATACACCATTGCCGAATTTGGAATGGTCTGTGGCCGCAAGTTCGTTGATATTGACAAGCATTACATCATTGCCAATGATATAATGACTCATGAAATTCACATTGTCGATCACTACATTGTCTCCGATATCGCAACTGATAATGGTGCTGTTGTACAAACCTACCGGCATACGGAGATTATTGAACTCATGAAACCAGGGTTCCAGTTTGCCAATACGGATCAATCCGAAGAAACTGCACCGTTTCACCAGGCGCGGATCAAATGCCTGGGCTACCAATACTTTATTCCAATCATCGGAGCTGTTGTCGTTTTTTTCCAGCACATTGATCTCTGCGGTGGTCAGTTTGCGGTATTTATGACTGGTGCGATGCTGGAGATTACGAAGATGGTATTCGTTTTTCCCTTTGGGAATATATTCACGGGCAATAAATCCATATCCCAGTGATGAAACGGATTGTTTTGTTATACGGTTCATGGTATTGGTTGCGGTATCTGTTTATTTATTGCTGCCCGCAAATAGCGTTGTGGCGTTGTACAGGCATTGTTGCACAGCAGCGGTTGGTGACCCGACTGGTTTATTCCACCGTTACACTCTTTGCCAGATTGCGGGGTTTGTCCACATCCAATCCTTTTGCCACACCAATATAATACGCCAGCAATTGCAGCGGAATTACACTGAGCATAGGTGCGAGTATCTCATCGGCTTCGGGAACGATCATCACATCTTCACATAAGGATGCAGAATGTTCATCGCCTTCGGTGATCACAGCGATCACCCGCCCTTTACGGGCTTTTATTTCCTGCATATTGCTCACCACCTTTTCATGGTAAGTATCTTTAGTGGCCACGAACACCACTGGTAACTGGTCGTCCACCAACGCGATAGGTCCATGTTTCATTTCAGCCGCCGGATACCCTTCAGCATGGATGTAAGAAATCTCTTTTAATTTAAGTGCGCCTTCCAGTGCGACGGGGAAATTATAGCCGCGACCGAGGTAAAGGAAATCCCGGGCATCTTTATATTTTTCCGCCAGTGCTTTGATATGTTCACTGTGCTGTAATGTCCAGGCCACTTTCTCCGGTATTTCTTCCAATTCTTTCAGGAGATTATTATAGCGGGTTTGTTCAATGGTGCCTTTTATATAGCCGATCTTCAATGCGATCATGGTAAGTACTGCCAGTTGTGCGGTGAAGGCCTTGGTACTCGCAACGCCGATCTCCGGTCCGGCATGTGTATATGCACCTCCATGACTTACCCGTGCAATAGAAGACCCCACCACATTGACCACTCCCAGAATGATAGCGCCATTCTCCTTTGCTTTTTCAATGGCCACGAGCGTATCGGCGGTTTCACCACTCTGTGAAATAGCAATGATCACATCTCCTTTATTGATAACCGGATTGCGGTATCGGAATTCAGAAGCATATTCCACTTCCACATTGATACGGGTGAGCTCTTCGAAAATATATTCTGCCACCAGTCCTGCATGCCAACTGGTACCACAAGCGATCATGACAATACGGTTGGTTTGCACGATCTGCTCGGCATATTGCTGTATACCACTCATGGTAATGGTGCCGGCTGTGGCATCCAGTCTTCCGCGAAGGCAATCGTGAATGGTACGGGGTTGTTCAAAGATCTCTTTCAGCATGAAATGGTCGTACCCGCCCTTTTCAATGGCAGCCAGTTCGATATCCAGTTTCTGCACATAAGGCGTCAGCTTTTCATTGCCCAGGTTTTTGAGAATGAGTTCATCGGGCCTTACGATGGCCAGCTCATAGTCATTCACATACACTACTTCTTTCGTGTATTCAAGCATAGGGGATGCATCGGAGCCAAGAAAATGTTCGCCTTTTCCTACCCCGATCACGAGTGGGCTTCCTTTACGGGCTGCAATAATGGTGTCGGGGTTGTCGGCATCCAGTAAGAGGATCACGTAAGCCCCGGTTACTCTCTTCAGTGCTACGCGTACAGCTTCTTCCAACGAACAATTATTATTCTTTTTGATCTCTTCAATAAAATTTAGGAGCACTTCAGTGTCGGTGTCGCTGGTGAAACTGTATCCTTTATTGGTGAGTTCCTGTTTGAGCTGGTTATAATTTTCAATGATACCGTTGTGGATCATGGCCAGTTTGCCACTGGCTGATTGATGGGGGTGTGCATTACGGTCGCTTGGTTCGCCATGGGTGGCCCAACGGGTGTGCCCGATCCCTACATTGGCATTCAGGTCCTTGCCAACGATTGCTTCTTCCAATTCTGCTACTTTCCCTTTTTTCTTAAATACTTTCAGTCCCGAACCATTATGTAAAGCCACGCCGGTACTATCGTACCCGCGGTATTCCAGTCTTTTCAGCCCTTTAATAATGATAGGATAGGCCTGCCTTGGCCCGGTGTATCCTACAATTCCGCACATAGATTATTGATTTAGTGGTTATACGATGGATAACAGATTCCGGCAAAGGTATAGATTTTCCATTCCAAACAAGTGAAGCCGCATAAACCCGCAACAATTGGAATAAACTTGCATTTATACATCAGAGGAGGGTGCCACTGAGCACTGAATAGGCGACGGAGAAATAGATCACGAGACCCGTTACATCCACCAGGGTAGCAACAAATGGAGCAGAACTAACGGCAGGGTCAGCCCCTAATTTTTTCAATACCAGCGGCAGCATACTGCCCGAGAGGCTTCCCCACAACACCACACCCACGAGAGCGATGCCCACAGCAATACCGATCAGCATCCAGTGATCACCATAAATGTGCGGGTCGAAGGAATGCCAGATCCATATCCGCAAGAAGCCGATGATACCAAGTACCAGGCCGAGAAGCAGCCCGGATATTAGTTCCCGTTTCATTACGCGCCACCAGTCTTTGATGGTGAGTTCTCCCACTGCCATGGCCTGAATAATAAGCGTGGAAGCCTGGGAGCCGCTATTGCCCCCGCTGGATATAATCAATGGGATGAACATGGCGAGTACAACGGCGCGGGCGATCTCATCTTCGAAATAGCGCATGACCGAAGCCGTTAGGAGTTCGCCAAGAAATAATACCACCAGCCAAACGACCCTTTTTTTGAATAATTTAAAAATCGGTATTTCCAGATAGGGTTCATTCAATGCCGCAGTACCTCCGAACTTTTGCATGTCTTCACTGAATTCTTCCGCAGCCACCCAGAGAATATCATCAATGGTAACGATGCCCAGCAGTTTATTACTTTTACTCACAACGGGCAGGGCCACCCGGTTGTTCATTTTAAACACTTCGCTGGCAGTTTCCTGGTCATCTTCCGCATGCAGGGAGATAAAGCGTTCATCCATGAGGTCGGATACTTTTTTATCCGGCGGGTTGAGGATGAAGTCACGAATCCGGATATCATCGAGCAATTCTCCTTTTTCATTGATTACGTAGATTACATTGATCGTTTCACTGTCTTTGCCGTATTTGCGGATGGTGGCAAATACTTCTTCGATGGTATTCCAGGGGTATACATACACATAATCGGGAGTCATCAGACGGCCAATACTGTTTTCGGGGTAGCCGAGCAAGGAGAGGGTGATCTTCCGTTCTTCCGGATCGAGTAATTTGATCAGTTCACGCACCACGCTGCTGGGCAATTCTTCCAGGAAGTCGGTACGGTCATCTGCCGGAAGTTCATTGAGCAGGGAGGCCGTGGTATCGGGAGGAAGCTCCCGGATGATTGATTTCTGATTAGTAAGATCAAGTATTTTAAAAACGCTGGCGGCCCGGTGTACAGACATATTGGCAATGATCTGGCTTTCATAATCGGCAAACTCATAAATAAGATCTGCCACATCGCTTATATTCTGATTGTCGAGAAAATCCCTGATTTTCAGTTTGTCTTCCGTTTTTATAATGGATTCAAACTGTTCGGAAATAGATGGCGTTTCTAATGTTAAAGACATGGTTCAAATGTAGAAAATAGTTAAGAGTTAATTAGTAAAAGTTAATGGCGGTAGAGCGCTGGCAGTCTGTGAAATTATGGGATTAAATGAAGCCGGTATTTGTATTATCTGTTATCTTTTCACTATGAAATAATAATATGGTACTTCCTTTTTTATTTATTGCACCTGCACCAGACCGTGGCAGGGGGATGTATACGTCGGAAGATATTCCGGCGAATACAGTGATCGAGATATCGCCCGTAATCGTAATGAGCGGGGAGGAGCGCAAACTGCTCGATCAGACATTGCTGCACGATTATATTTTTGAATGGGGCGATGATCAGCAGCGCTGTTGTATGGCGATGGGCTATGTGCCGGTATATAATCACAGCTATACCAGCAACTGTGAGTATGAAATGGATTATGATGCCGACCTGATCAGTATCAAAACGGTAAGGGAGGTAAAAGCAGGGGAGGAATTATGCATTAATTATAATGGTGTATGGAATGATGCTACACCGGTATGGTTTGATGTAAAATAAAAACGTCCCGAATGTTCAGGACGTTTTTAAAATATGATCAGTTAAGAACTTTTATTGAAATTTCACCTGACCCCTGATCTCACCGGTTGCAGCTAATAAAGCAGGTGTATTGGGATAGATGGCGATATAATACATACCATTAAGAACATCTGCTTCTTTAATCAGTACGCCGTCCACTAATATGGTTCCGGAAAGTGTACCAGACCTGGCGTAAGTAAACTTGCCACTGGTTTTTTGTGGGAAAACACCTCCAGAGCTTGCCACAATACTTTGTGCTACACCGGTTGGAAAAGAAGCGCTGGCAACTGCAGGGAAACCAGCAGGTGCAAGTGCATGTAAACGCATATTAGCTACAGAGTCGGCCAGACCAGACCAGGTCACTTTATATACCAGTGTGCGGGTTTCTTTGGAATAGGAAACATCCATAGAGCCGATAGCTGCAGATGAATTCCCCGGTACTACCTGAGCGCCGCTCATAACGATACCTTTTTTCTGAAAATCAGTTGTTTTCTTTACTTCCGCATCTGGTTCGCAGGATGTGAATGTAAAAGCTATTGCTGTGAAAAATAAGGGTAAAGCAGTCAGTTTAATCAATTTCATGATTGTGAAGATTTGCGGTAAAAATAAGAAGTTTTTTGAATTGGCAATATTTAAAATAAATCAGGCTAACTGCCTGTGGGTAAACTGTTTATTTCAATAAAGATTTTATCTCCTGCAGCTTCAGCAGGGCTTCCACCGGGGTCAGGCGGTTAATATCCGTGTCTTCCAGCAATTTCCGGATACCATCAAAAGTTTCGGTATGGGTATCAAATATGGATAATTGCATGCGTGAACCGGATCCCTGAGTGGGCATATCCTTCAGTTTATCCAAATGGTTGGGCGTGTCTGTTTCTGTTTGTTGTCCGCGCTCTTCTAACAGGTGTAAGATCTCATTGGCCCGTTCGATGAGTGAAGGAGGCATGCCCGCCATTTTGGCCACGTGAATCCCGAAACTATGTGTGCTGCCACCCCTGGCCAGTTTGCGGAGAAAAATGATCCGGTTGCCAGCCTCTTTATTGGTAACATGATAATTCTTTGCCCTAGGAAATTTTTCTTCCAGTTCATTCAGTTCATGGTAATGGGTGGCAAATAATGTTTTGGGCTGATGGGGAGAATTATGCAGGTATTCCGCAATGCTCCAGGCAATGGAGATACCATCATACGTGGAAGTGCCCCGCCCGATCTCATCGAGTAATATCAGGCTGCGACCGGTGATATTGTTGATAATGGAAGCCGTTTCGTTCATTTCCACCATGAAAGTGGACTCCCCGCCTGACAGATTATCGGAGGCTCCAACGCGGGTAAAGATTTTATCAGTGAGCGGAATCGAACTTTCACTGGCGGGTACAAAAGACCCGGTATGTGCCATCAGGGTGATGAGGGCTGTTTGCCTGAGTAAAGCCGATTTACCACTCATGTTGGGTCCTGTAAGAATGATCAGTTGCTGATCAGTCTTATTCAGTTCCAGGTCGTTGCTGATATACGATTCTCCCAGAGGAAGATTGCGTTCGATCACCGGGTGCCGGCCTTCGCGTATCACCAGTTCGTCTCCGTTGTGTAGGCGGGGTTTTTTGTATTTATGGTGGATGGCATTTTGTGCAAAACAGGCAAGGCAGTCCATGATCGCCAGCAAGTTTCCATTGGTTTGGACGGGAGCCAGGTATTCCTGCAGTTCGTTGAGCAGGGACTCAAACAACTCCAGTTCGATCTTCAATATTTTTTCTTCCGCCCCGGTTATTTTTTCTTCGTATTCTTTTAATTCGGGCGTGATATAGCGTTCGGCATTGGCCAATGTTTGCTTTCGCATCCAGTCTGCCGGTACTTTGTTTTTATGCGAATTCGTTACTTCCAGGTAATAGCCGAATACATTGTTGAAACCGATCTTCAGTGAGCTGATACCGGTACGTTCCGCTTCGGATTGCTGTAGCGCAACCAGGTATGCTTTTCCGTTTTGCGAAATGGCACGCAGGTCATCCAGTTCGGCATGTACTCCGGCGCTGATCATTCCGCCTTTGGCGGCCAGTGCCGGTGGGTTGTCTACGATTTCTTTCAGTATTTTATCGGCTATGTAGGGACAGGGATTCAACGCATCGCCGAGCCGTTTGAGATAATCACTGGATGATTGGAGGCATAATTGTTTGATGGTGTCCACCAGTTTCAATCCGCGGGCCAGTTGCAATACTTCCCGGGGATTGATCTTTTTCATTGGAATACGGGATACCAGTCGTTCAATATCGCCGCATTGTTTGATAGGTTGGGTAAGTGTATTGCGCAGTTCAGTTTCTTTAATCAGGAACTCCACCGTGTCGAGCCGTTCATTGATCTTCTGCATATCTTTCAGAGGAAACACGATCCAGCGTTTGAGCAGGCGAGCACCCATGGGGGATACAGTATTGTCGAGTACGCTCAACAGGGTATGATTGCCTTCGGAATTGCCAAATACCAGTTCCAGGTTGCGGATGGTGAAGCGGTCCATCCACAGGAAGTCATCACGGTCTATCCGTTGCAGCGAAGTGATATGCTGCAAATTCGGATGTTCTGTATCTCTTAAATAGTGAATAATGGCCCCGGCTGCTACCAGTCCGTTCTTCAGGTCATCAATGCCGAAGCCTTTAAGGGAATGGGTTTGAAAATGTTTAAGCAGCACATCTTCTGCATAGGCGCTGTCAAAGATCCATTCATCGAGGGTATAAGTGTATACTTTACTGCTGAAATACTCCCTGAATTTCTTTTGCTGATGCCGTTGAAATACGACTTCGGCAGGTTTAAAACTTTGCAATAATTTATCCGCATATTCCCGGTCGCCTTCTGCCACCAGGAATTCTCCGGTAGAAATATCAAGAAAAGCGAGCCCATACCGTTCGTTTTCTGCAAAATGAATGGCGGACAGAAAATTATTACTGTGGTGTTCCAGCAGTTTATCATTTACGGTAGTACCGGGGGTAACCATATCGGTAACCCCTCTTTTTACCACACCCTTTGCCTGTTTGGGGTCTTCGAGTTGGTCGCATATGGCCACCCGGTGACCGGCTTTGACCAGTTTGTGAAGGTAGGTATCCAGCGCATGGTGCGGGAAGCCGGCTAATTCTGCCGAAGCAGCGGCACCATTATTCCGTTTAGTAAGGGTGATACCTAAAACCTGCGAAGCCACGATGGCATCCTGACCGAAGGTTTCGTAGAAATCGCCGACGCGGAATAGCAGGATGGCATCCGGGTATTTTTGTTTGATGGCCCGGTGTTGCTGCATCATGGGTGTATCGGACGAAGCTGCTTTAGACATTGCATATACCGGTTTTTACCGGGAGGGCAAAAATAAGGAAGTACAGGTGTTTTATGGTTGGAAAGCAAGAATGGGGGATAAATTCACCGGAGTGGTTAAAATATTTTTTTGAAAAATTTTCGTGTACTACCTTTTTTTTCACATTGGGTGTACCAGTATTTTAATTGGGTGAAATACAGGAAAGGGTGGGTGAAACCATAGCGAAGTAAAACGTCCTCACATCCTTGATAGCATTTCGCAGACGTATTACCCGATCTGCACTATGTAAGATCTTTTCTTATTGCATCTGTGTAGAAAATAAATGTAGTATGAAAAAGATCATCCTGATGGCAGCCGTGTTGTGCTGCGGATATTTCCTGCGTGCGCAAACGAATGGTACCTCCAATACAGATACCGTAAAGGCCGATGCGCCGATCAAAGATGCGACCGTGTATTTTGGTTATGGCGCTGAACTGACCCATAGCACTAAAGTAAGAGTGGATGGGTCAACCAAAATCATTGTGATCAGTCAACTTAGCACCAATATTGATATCAACAGCCTCCAGATCAGTGTGCCGGAAGATGTGGCCTTGCTGTCACAAGGCTATTCGGTTTATTACCCGGTAGTGCCGCCAGTAGTAAAGGTTAAAGAAGTGGAAAGGCTGGAGGACAGCATCGCCCTGGCGCAAAAGGAGATCAGCCGGATTGACAACCTGATCGTGATCGAACAGGAAATACTAACGAAGACCGGGTTACTGATTGAGACTACGATCAATACCAGCGGTAATAAAACCATTACCAGTGATGAACTGCTGAAATTGCTGGACTATTACAATGCCCGTATTGAAAGGGCAAAAACCAATATTTATACTCACAACCAGAATATAAAACTTCAAAACAAACGCATCGATGAACTGCAAAAACGCATCAGTGCCATTACCGCTGTAACGCCGGTAAAACAAAAGCCCTACGGACAGGTGACCCTCCAGGTAATGTGTAAGAACAGCAATGAGATACCGGTGGAACTGTCTTATTATACTACCAATGCAGGTTGGACTGCGATCTATGATATACGGGTGAACTCGAAGACCAATAAAGTGAAGATGGTGTATAAAGCATCGCTTACGCAAACAAGCGGTATCGACTGGAAAAAAACGAAACTGACATTGAGTACCGGTACGCCCAACTTTGGGGTGGTGGCACCAGTACTTACACCCTGGTACCTGCAACTGTATGTGCCCGGCATCTATACAGATATGCAGCGCCGCGCAGCACAGGGCAATGCCAACCGGAATTTGATTCAGTCGTACAGAGACGATGGCAAGCTCGCAGAAACAGTGGTAAGTGGCGAAGCAGGAGCTTATTATCAGAAAAAATTGTATGATGAAAAAAGTGTGGATCCCAGTACCCTTCAGCAGTATACGACCCTGAATGAAGGCCAGTTGAATACCAACTTTGAGATCGCATTGCCTTATGATATCGAAAGTGACGGGCGGTTACACAGCGTTACGATCAAAGACCAGGAAATTGATTGCACCCTGAAGAATTATGCGGTGCCAAGAGCGGATAAAGATGCCTACCTGCTGGCGGAAGTGGCCGATTGGCAAAACCTGGACCTGTTGCCCGGTGATGCAAATATCATTATGGATGATACCTATATCGGTAAATCAGTGATCGATCCAAATACAACGGCCGATACATTGAATTTGTCGCTCGGTCGTGATAAACGTGTAGCCGTGAAACGGTCAGTAGTGAAGGAACTCAGCAGTCTAAAAACCAGCGGGGGCAGCAGCAGACAGGTATTTACTTATGAGATTGTTGTAAAAAATAATAAAATAACCGATGTGAATTTGTTGCTCAAAGACCAGTTCCCGCTGAGTACGATTAAAGAGGTGGAAGTAAAACTGGAAGAGGGTGGCGAAGCTATGGTAAATAACGAAACGGGTGTACTAACCTGGAAGATGGACCTGAAACCCGGGGAGAGTAAAAAAGTGCGGTTCAGTTATAGTGTCAAGTACCCGAAGGATAAAAAGATCATCAACCTCAAGTAGGTTCAGGAGGTTCCATAGGTTGAATAAGTTGAAAAGGTTATTCAAATGCAAAATGCGGGCTTGCCCGCATTTTGCATTTGAACGAACTTAGGTAACCTCTTGAACCTGCCTTCGGCTACGCTCAGGCAGCAGGAACTTCTTGAACGTATGGAACCTATGCAACCTATTGAACCTCTACCTACCTTTGCGCAATGCGAAAATTGAGCATGGCAGAATTGGGCCGGAAAACGGTGGAAGAATTCCGGCAGGCCAAAAAAAATCCCGTCATACTGGTGCTGGAAAATATCCGCAGCGCGTACAATGTGGGCAGCGTATTCCGCACTTCCGATGCATTTTTAGCGGAAGCTATTTATATTATCGGGTATTCGGCCAGGCCACCGCATAAGGAGATAAAGAAAACGGCATTGGGTGCAGAAGAAACTGTGACCTGGAAATATTTTAAGACCACGGCGGAAGCGATCGCTGAACTGCGGCAGGAAGGATACCAGGTATATGCCGCGGAGCAGGCGGAAGGGAGTTATAAACTAAATGCGATTGAAATTGAACCCGAGGAAAAGATCGCTGTTGTTTTTGGCAATGAAGTAACGGGTGTGGAGCAATCCACCATTGCTTTATGTGACGGATGTATAGAAATACCACAAATGGGAATGAAACACTCCCTGAATATTGCCACGGCTGCCGGTGTGGTATTGTGGGAAATGGTTCGTTTTCGTGTTTGAACGGGTTTATTCCGGAATATTTATTATTGATTATTCACTATGGGTAAGGTTAAGAGCTATCTGAGTCTCATCAAATTTTCGCATACCATCTTTGCAATGCCCTTTGCATTGATCGGTTTTTTTATAGGAGTAGGGGGCTTGCTTCTTCCGGGGAAAGTGAGTACCGGACAATGGAATTTACATAAATCCGTAGGTTGGTATGGCAGTAAAGAAGCAGATGAAGTAGCTGATCTGACGGACTATTTTTCTAAAGATTCATTGGTATATCGATTATATTCCAGTGAAGCATCACGCGGTCAGTTATTGACCGAAATCTTCCTTTATTTCATGCTGGTGGTGGCTTGTATGGTCTTTGCCCGAAGTGCAGCCATGGCCTTCAACCGGTATCTCGACCGGCAATATGATGCAAAGAATCCCCGCACGGCTATTCGGGAGATTCCTTCCGGAGTAATTACACCTGGCAACGCACTCGCATTTACTGTTATCAGCAGTCTGTTATTTATCGGGTGTACGTTCTTTATTAACCGCATCTGTTTTTATCTTTCTCCTGTAGCTTTATTGGTTATACTCGGGTATAGTTATACCAAACGGTTTACTCCGCTTTGTCATTTGGTGTTAGGTGTAGGGTTGTCGTTGGCACCTATTGGAGCATTCCTGGCCGTAACCGGAAAATTTCATTTGCTGCCTGTGCTTTTTTCTATAGTGGTATTATTCTGGGTAAGTGGTTTTGATATCATTTATGCATTACAGGATGAGGAATTTGACAAATCACAGCAATTGTACTCCATACCGGCCTGGATGGGAAAGGCAAAGGCGCTGCGGGTATCTGAATTGCTCCATCTGATAAGTGCCGGAGCGGTGGTGGGGGCCGGTTGGTATGTGCAAACAGGTTGGTTGTATTGGATCGGTGCCGGTTTATTTATAGCCATGCTCATCTATCAGCATTCATTGGTAAAGCCCCATGATCTGCGGAAAGTGAATATTGCTTTTATGACAGCCAATGGCATTGCTTCGGTAGTTTTCGCCATCTTTGTCATTGCAGATCTGTTTATTAATAATTAATAAAAACAATGAACCCGGCACCCAACTGATGCTGGATACCAGAATATCGCAAACAAACATCGTACATCGTACATCAAACATCGTACATCAAACATCGTACATCGAAAATCGTACATCAAACATCGTACATAAAAAATGCCGCGAATTCTATCCATCGATTATGGCCTCAAGCGAACCGGTATAGCGGTTACAGATCCTTTGCAGATCATTGCCACAGGACTAACCACAGTGGAGTCGCCCCAACTGATCCCTTTTTTAAAGGAGTATTTTTCCCGGGAGCAGGTGGAACTGATCATCATTGGAGAGCCAAAGAATTGGGATGATAGCGATACGCATGCCACCCCACTGGTGGAAAAATGTATTCAGTCACTACAGAAGAATTTCCCCACATTACCCATCAAAAAAGTGGATGAGCGCTATACATCCAAAATGGCAAAAGATGCCATGCTGGAGATGGGATTAAAAAAGAAAGAGCGCCGCAACAAAGCGCTAGTGGACGAAATAGCTGCCACGATCATGCTGCAGGAATATTTACGTTCAATCAGTTGACTACTAAATTGGATATTTAAGCCCGGCCCGATAACTTTGCACAATGACCAGCCGGGGAAGGCCGCAAAAACCCGCAGTCGTATATTCAAAATAATTAATAGCAGCATGATTTTCCCTATAGTCGCATACGGTGATCCTGTTCTCCGCAAAGTTGCGGCAGATATTACACCGGATTACCCCGGATTAGCAAAATTTATAGAAGACATGTGGGAAACCATGTATGCCAGCAGCGGTGTGGGGCTGGCCGCTCCGCAGGTAAACCGGGATATACGCCTGTTTGTGGTGGATTCCGCCCAGATGTTCAAAACGATGAACGAGGAGGAAAGAGCAGAGTTTCCCGGTGATGAAGGGACCAAAGCTGTTTTCATCAATGCGCATATCGTCGAATTAGAAGGAGAGGAGTGGGGGTATAATGAAGGCTGTCTCAGTATTCCGAAGATCCGGGAAGATATATATCGCCCGGAATCTGTAACACTGGAGTATTGCGATGAAAATTTTACTGCATTTACAAAAACATATACTGGCCTCACAGCCCGTGTAATTTTACATGAGTATGACCATATCGAAGGTAAACTGTTCATTGATCATATATCCCCCCTCAAACGCAAACTCCTGAAAGGACGTCTGAATGATATTTCCCGCGGTAAAGTAAACGTGGATTACAAAATGTCATTTCCCCTATAACCCGATTGTGGGATAGCTATCCCCTGAATGTGGTATTGCCTGATACAGGTAACTCAGTTATTTTTGATGCTGCAAATGTATTTCAGACCGGCGAATTTCGTTTATGGCAAAGGGTTAGTTTATTATATGATAACCATTTAATAACCAGGAACTGCCGTATACTAAAAAATAAGCCGGAGGAATCATCCTGACATAAAAAAATATTGGGAGACACGATTCTTATTTATACCTTCGCAACGCATAAGTGAAAGTGCTTAATGTGTGATTTTTCTGGTTAATTCCTCTCTCTTTAGTAGCTGCCTCTATCCTATATTTCAGACCACCGGACACCGTCCTGTAATAAATTGTTTTTTTTAATAACCAATAAACCGCAAGCTTATGAGCAGAAGTATTACTCTCTCTTTGCTGGCAATTTTCCTGGCCCTGTCATTCAGGTCCAACGCACAGGTTCCTTCCATCAACCCCGTGAATGGAGTTGTACCCGCTGTATTGAATACGGCTGGAGGTACTTACGACAATCCTGCATCATACTACCGGTATGAATGGAGTTTTGGTGAACTCGTGCTCATCCAGGCATTTGCGCCAGCCGACAGCTCCATCCTGGTCACTCAGGGGGTGCTGCAGCCTTGTACAGACATCATTCACAATTCACCTTATACGGTGTTTTTTGAGGATGGCGACTACAAATTGTTTCCCAACCCTACTCCCGGAAAATTCGAAGTTGACTTTTTTGTGAAAACACCCGGCTTTATGAGCCTTCAGTTGGTGAATTCCATGGGTCAGGTACTGGAAACAAGAAGCTATCACTATGATGGCTGTTGCCGTATTGAGATGTTCGACATCAGCCGTTATCCCAACGGACTTTATTTCGTTGTGGCTGACCTTAAACCTGACACGAACCGCCCGGGAGACAACCTGGAGGTGATCCGCCACAGCGGGTTAAAAGTGATCAAATTGAATGAAAAATAATCGCCATAACAAACCTTAAAACAAACCGAGATGAAAAAAATATTATCATTATTAACTGCCGCACTGCTACTGACGATGGTCGGATACAGCCAGGCACCTGGTATTTTTAACTACCAGGGTGTTGCCCGCAACAGCGTGGGTAATGTGTTAAAGAATCAAAACGTTAATTTGCGCCTTACCGTTCGAGACGGTTCAGCCGCAGGCGCCACTGTATATCAGGAAACCCGCAGCGTGATCACCAATCCATTTGGATTGTTCAACGTACAGGTGGGCAGCGCCGGTGCCTCTTCCGTTATCGGTACCGTAGCCGGTGTAAACTGGAGCGTGGGTGCTAAATTTATCCAGGTGGAAATCGACCCCGCTGGTGGCACTTCTTTCATTAACATTGGTACTGCACAAATGGCCAGTGTTCCTTATTCACTTTTTGCTACTACAGCAGGTGATCTGGTATTGCCTTTCAATAAAACACAGGCCGATGCCAATCCCCTGATCAGACTTAGTAACACGAACACCGCTTCTGCAAATGCCGCCGCTTTTGATGGTACTTCAGCTTCAACAGCCGGTAATGCCAATGCAATCGTTGGTACAATCAGTTCCTCTGCACCGGGTGGGTTTTCTGCCGGTGTTCGCGGTATCAACAATGGTACCAGCGGACTGGGTATTGGTGTATACGGTAGCCAGGCCGGTAGCGGCTGGGGTGTATACGGAACTACTCCTTCTGGTATCGGTGTAAATGGTATTGTAACTACCGGTTTTGGTGTATCGGGTACTGCCAATGGTACCGGTATCGGTGTATATGGTACCAGCTCAGGAAATAACGCTGCCCGTTTTGAAATTACAAACAGTGGCAACAATAATGACGCCCTTTCTACTTCTACTAATGGTGGTGCAGCCAGTTGGGCTATTCGCGCTACCAGTACTGGTGCACAGGGTGCTGGTATTTTCCAATATAATAATGCAGCTTCTCCTGCTACCGCTCTTCGGGTGCTTACGAATGGTACTGGCTTTGCAGCCAATATCACCAGCAGCAATGCAGTGCCGCTTGCTTTAAGAACACAGGGTGGTCTGCAACTCACCGGAATCGGTGAAGCAGCTAATCGCCTTCTTACTTCAGACGGAGCAGGTAATGCAACCTGGCAGACTGCTGCTGCGGTTGGTGTGGTTACTGGTTCCGGTACGCTGAATTTTATTCCCAAATGGACTCCCTCAGGTACTAACCTGGGTAACTCCTTACTGTTTGATGATGGTGCAAGTGTTGCCGTTGGTACTACTACCCCCACACATCGCT
Source organism: Bacteroidota bacterium (assembly GCA_026391455.1). Lineage (GTDB taxonomy): Bacteria > Bacteroidota > Bacteroidia > Chitinophagales > Chitinophagaceae > JJ008. Next base: position 33,117 of record JAPLEH010000020.1, on the reverse strand, counting down.
TTACTGTTAATCATGGCGGAAGTACAGGTATAGGTATCAATTCTACATCCGGATTCTCTGTATTGGATATCAATGCAGCATCCGGTGATGCCGCAATCCGTTTTGGAAATGCTGGCGTAAACCAGTGGAACTTACGCAATCGTCCGGGTGATAACTACCTCGAGATATTTGAACTCGGTGGCGGTGGCAGCCGTTTTGTAATTCAGGATGCTACTGGTAACGTAGGTATTGGCGAAACAGCCAACCCCACCTACAAACTGGATGTATTGCATGGTGGTTCTACCGGTATCCGCAGCCGTTCTTCTTCTTCTTTCTCTGTTGTGGATATTGATGCACAAAGCGGTGATGCAGCCCTTCGTTTCCAGAAAAACGGAAACGGATTGTGGAATACCCGCAACCGTCCTGCTGATGATTACTTTGAAATTTTTGAACTTGGTGGCGGTGGCAGCCGTTTTGTAATTCAGGATGCTACTGGTAACGTAGGTATTGGTGAAACCACCAACCCCACTTACAGACTGGATGTATTGCATGGTGGATCAACTGGTATCCGCAGCCGTTCATCTTCATCATTCTCTGTAGTGGATATTGATGCTGCTTCTGGTGATGCCGCTTTGCGTTTTGCCAAAGCGGGTGTAAACCAGTGGAATATCCGTAACCGTCCTGCTGATGATTACCTGGAAATTTTTGAATTAGGTGGTGGCGGCAGCCGCGTGGTAATTCAGGATGCTACCGGTAACGTTGGTATCGGTGAAACCACTTCTCCTTCTTATAAACTGGATGTATTGCATGGTGGATCAACTGGTATCCGCAGCCGTTCTAGCGGATCATTCTCCGTAGTGGATATTGACGCTGCTTCTGGTGATGCTGCACTGCGCTTTGCTAAAGCTGGCGTAAATCAGTGGAACACCCGCAACCGCCCTGCAGATGATTACTACGAAATTTTTGAACTCGGTGGTGGTGGAAGCCGTTTCGTTATCCAGGATGGTACTGGTAACGTTGGTATCGGTGAAACCACTTCTCCTTCTTATAAATTGGACGTATTACATGGTGGTTCAACCGGTATCCGCAGCCGTTCTTCCTCTTCTTTCTCTGTTGTGGATATTGATGCACAAAGCGGTGATGCGGCCCTCCGTTTTGCCAAAGCTGGCGTAAATCAGTGGAACGTACGTAACCGTCCTGCTGATGATTATTTTGAAATCTTCGAGTTAGGTGGTGGCGGTAGCCGTTTTGTAATTCAGGATGCTACTGGTAACGTAGGTATTGGCGAAACCACAGCTCCTTCTTATAAACTGGATGTACTGCATGGTGGCTCAACTGGTATCCGCAGCCGTTCATCTTCTTCTTTCTCTGTTATAGATATTGATGGTCAAAGTGGTGACGCTGCCCTGCGCTTTGCTAAAGCCGGCGTTAACCAGTGGAATACCCGTAACAACCCCGGAACTGACGACTACCAGATCTTTGAACTCGGTGGCGGCGGTGAAAGGATGCGTATTGAAAATACAACTGGTCGCGTGGTAGTAAATGGTGACTTTACCGTGGTAGGTGCGAAAGCCTTCACTATGGACCATCCATTGGATCCCGCGAACAAGTTGCTCCGTCACGCTGCTGCTGAAAGTAATGAAGTGATCAACTTCTACAGTGGCAATATCACCACTGATGCAAGTGGTAAAGCAACTGTTCAACTCCCCGATTATTTTGAAGCAATCAACAAAGACTTCCGTTATCAACTGACTGTGATCGGATCATTTGCTCAGGCTATTATCAGCAAAGAAGTGAGCAACAATAAATTTGAGATCGCTACTAACCAGCCTAATATTAAAGTAAGCTGGGAAGTAAAAGGTGTTCGTAACGATGCCCGTATGCAGAAACACCCGTTCATTTCAGTTGAAGATAAATCACCTGCACAAAGAGGGAAGTACTGGGATGCAGAATCTCATAATCAACCCGCAAGCAAATCAGTTTCTTACGATGGAAACATAGAGTCTTCACTGAACGACACTAAGCCTGCTCAAAAGAAAGCTGCTCCTGCTACATCCGGTGGTAGCCTCGATCAGGGACCCATTGTTCCTCCTGTAGCGAACAAAGCTGCTGCAACAGGTGGTAGCCTCGATCAGGCACCTGTAGTTCCTCCTGTAACTAACAAAGCTGCTGAAAAGGGCGGAAGCACAGAAGATGTGCCTGCTCCAAAAACAGATGCTAAGCCAGCTCCTGCCACTAAAGGCGGTAGCCTGGATGAAATGCCCAAACCAGCCGAAAATAAAAAGGCTTCCACCGATCCCGGAAGCACTAAGACTGAATAAGCAAAAAGTAACTTCATAGTTTACTTTATGGAGAGGCCCGCAAGGGTCTCTCCTTTTTTTATGCACAGGACTTAAACACTTCCGGATTTGCCACCTCAATGGGATTCTCTGAATTTAGTGATTGCTTGTGCTGGAATTGCTGAAAGCCGATTTGTAAACAGTCTTTTATCTGTTCCATACAGTATAGAGAGCAGACATGGCCTGTTCTGTAGTTAGCTCACTCAACGTACACGTTTATATCCCAGTTTTCCGGATGGAACATCGCCGTCTTGCCAGATCAATGCATGTCATAACAGTTGCTATCCATTAAATAATAGCGTATGAAGTATCCGTCATACCGTGGCCTTCCGTTTAGGATACCCCTGCAATTTCACATATAGGAATGAAAAGATAGCGATATACAGATTATTGTAGACCTTATTGTAATCCCCGCGTATAGGTACGGCAAATGAAAAGAAGATGGGGGACAAAATAGCAGAGTGCTGGCTTTCAGCATCGAATAAATAGATTTACGCTTTATTACTTTATCAAAAAAAAGAGGCTGTCTACGCTTGATGAGACAGCCTCTTTTAAAGAGTCGATTTTATAATTTATTATCCCGGTTTTTTAGCAGGTGCTTTAGCTGGAGGTTTAGTGCCCCCTTTCATGATTTTATCACAAGCTTCCATATTCTGTTTGGCACCGGTAAACTGTGGAAAAAGCTTCATAGCTTCAGAAAAATACTGTTTGGCCAGCGGATAGTTTTTATTATCCATTTGCATTACACCCAGCAGGTTGGCTGCGGCTGCGCCCACGGGCACAGGCTGCTGCGATCCATCGCCATTGGTAAAATTAACACCAATTCGCTTACTGGTTGTGTCGGCCAGCACCGCTTTGGCAGACGCCTCACATTCTAAAGTACGCTTAAGCTGGTATTGCCCAACAGCCAATTTGTAAATATGATAGGGATTCTTTGTTTTGGGTACCACCTGCTCATACAGACCCACGGCTGTTTTGGGATCGCCCAACTGATCATAACACTCAGCAGCCCTGGCCATCGATTCAGCATTGGCAGGCTGCGCTTTATAAACTTCTTCCGATAATAACAGGGCACTGTAATAATTCTTTACACCGAAATACAACATGGAAAGTGTATCCTTATACACCACATTACTGTCGATGGCAAGGTATCCATGCAAGCCCATAATTGCCGCAGCCGGATCATTGTAGGAAAGTCCCTGGGAATATACCCGGAGATAATGCTTCTTCATAGCCGCATCGTCCTGCGCAGCTACGGAACCTATGGCTAAAATGCCCATCAGGAAAGGTCCAATTTTTTTCATTACAAGGTTTTTTAATTTATGCATAAAAATAACGGTTCCCGCTTACATTTCCGAAGGAATAACCGGGTAAAATAATAATTTGCAGCATGAAATGGAAGCTACCGGTGTCCCTGTTTTTTTTGCTGTTTTCGCAGATATTATCCGCACAGGAAGACTCGCTCGATAATGAACGTTTATCCAAAATGATCAGCCTTTCTGAGGCCATTATTCGCACCGATCTGAACGTACCCCGCTTCATCAACCAGGTTAAAAATGACACCACTTTTTACAAGGCTTTCAAGAACCTCCACCTCCTGGGTTATACAGCATGGAATGATATCCGCATCCGGGATAAAAAAGAGAACGTAAAAGCTTCGCTGCTCAGTAAGACCAAACAACATCGCGCTGACGGATGCCGGACTATGGAAATTCTTCACCAAAAAGTATCGGGCGATTTTTTTGAAAACGATAGCAGCTATCGGTACAATACTGCCGAAATGTACGCCGGTTTATTCTTTACCAAAGGAAAGGTCTGTGGTGAGTCGAACGTGGTAAAGGGAGTGGATTTTAACCCGCGCTCGCTCAGCGGAATGGCCCGTCATAAAGAGCAACTCAAAATGCTGTTTTTTAATCCCGGAAAAAAAATACCCGGTATTCCCTTTATAGGAGATAAGATCAACATTTTTGACCCGGAGAAAGCAGACAGTTATGATTTTGTCATTGATTATGGCGACTATGAAGGACAGTCCTGCTATGTATTCTCCATCAAAGTAAAACCGGATCTCTCCGGCAGCCAGCGAAATGGAATAGTGATAGATAGTATGATCACCTGGTTCAACGCAAAGACGATGGAAGTAATGGCCCGCAATTACGATATGAGTTATGATGCCGGTGTTTACGACTTTATTGTACACATGGAAGTTCAGATGACACACTTTGGCAACTTCCTCGTGCCAAAACTGCTGCGCTATATTGGTAATTGGGACGTGATGTTCAAAAAGCGGGAGCGTGGCTTCTTTACTGCCACCTTATTCGATTTCACAAATTAAGAGGGAGCTATTTATTTGACACCTTTCCGCACCACAGCAACTGAATACTTCTATGACCGTTTCGCTTCATCACGAAGGCTCAAAACTTGTAGCTAGCAGCTCGAAGCTCACATCCCTTTATTCCCCACCACACTGCTATAAGCTCTCCATTTATCGATCACGGTAGCTATATCTGTCGGCAGCTCGGCTTCAAAAAACAGTTCCTCTCCTGTAGCGGGATGTATAAAGCCCAATGTTTTTGCATGCAAGGCCTGTCTGCTGCAAATGGCAAAGCAATTGTCCACAAACTGTTTGTATTTGCTGTACACCGTTCCTTTTACGATCTTATCGCCGCCATAAAAATCATCACTGAACAGCGGATGACCGATATATTTCATGTGTACACGTATCTGGTGAGTACGGCCGGTCTCGAGTATACATTGCACCAACGTTACATAGCCAAAGCGTTCCATTACTTTATAATGCGTAATCGCTTCCTTGCCATGATCACCCTCCGGGTAGGCTTCAAATAACTTGCGGAACCGGAGGTGCCGACCCACATGGGCAACGACGGTGCCACTGTCATTTTCCATATCCCCCCATACCAATGCCACATATTGCCTTTTTACGGTATGGTCAAAAAATTGTTTTGCAAGGTGCCGCATTGCTTTATCGGTCTTGGCCAGTACCAGCAGTCCGCTCGTGTTTTTATCGATCCGGTGTACCAGTCCAAACCGGGGCAACACGTCTTCCGAGATCGTTGGGTTTTGTTGTTGCAGATAATAAGATACACCATTGAGCAAGGTGCCTGTGTAATTGCCGCTGCCGGGATGTACCACCATGCCGGCGGGTTTATTGATCACCATCAGGTCGGTATCTTCATACACGATATTTAGCTCCATGGACTCAGGTACCACATCTGTTTCATCCGGGCTCATGTCCGAATACACAATGATGGCATCCTGTGGTTTGATCTTATAGTTGGACTTTATTTCCTTGCCGTTTACCAGCACCATTCCCGCATTGATGGCCTGTTGCAACTTGTTGCGGGTGGCCCCTTCAATACGGGCCATCAGAAATTTGTCAATACGGAGGGGGTCTTGCCCCTTATCCACCACCAGGCTGAACCGTTCATATAGCTCATCATTATTGTCGGCTGTGCCGGTATCGGGATCTTGTAATTCGTCTGTCATACGCCGCAAAGGTAACGGAAGCTATTTTGTTGGTAAATTTGCATTTCAAATGACAAATCAACCCATCCTGTTTCGCGACCTCGGCAAAATGGATTACCAGGCCGCCTGGGATTACCAGGAGTCCCTGCTGCGTGAAAATGTGCGGATTAAAACAGAAGCCGCATACCAGAGGGAAGAAGGCAATACCGTAGCAACCGGCACTGCCACCACGATCCATTATCTTTTGTTTACTGAACATCCCCCTGTATATACATTGGGAAAAAGCGGCAATATTTCCAATGTGCTGATCAGCGATGAGGAAATGAAAGAGCGGAACATCCAGTTTTACAATACCAATCGTGGAGGTGATATTACCTTTCACGGACCGGGACAAATCGTGGGATACCCCATTTTTGACCTGGAAAAATTTGATACCGATATTGGCAAATACCTGCGTAACCTCGAAGAAGTGATCATACTCACATTGGCTGAATACGGCATTGCTGCAAGCAGGTCTGCCGGCGAGACCGGGGTGTGGATCGAACCTGGCGTAGCGGGCAAAGAACGAAAGATTTGTGCAATCGGTGTGCGTTGCAGCCGCTGGATTACCATGCATGGTTTTGCACTGAATGTAAATACAGATCTGTCCTTTTTTAACCACATCATTCCTTGTGGTATTACGAATAAGCAGGTGACATCGCTTGAAAAAGAATGCGGTCATACCATGGATATGGAAGAGGTAAAGGGAAAAATAAGGCGAAATGTAGAAAAGGTGTTTGAAGGTCGGCTTATTATGGAATGATCTGCCTTATCAAAAATCTTTATCGAGGTAGAACTTATGTTTCTCAAGCAATTTTCCGTCTTCAAATAATTCAAAGTGGAACCAGCCAGCATGGTAAAAACTGGATTTGTCCAGTTTAAAAGTTTTCGACTTGATATCTTTCAACTCAAACAGGAAAGTCTCATCCGCGTCATAAAATTTGATAGAATACTTTTTTGGTTTTTCTTCATCCGGCAGCGTGATGCGCACATATCCATCGCGGGCAGTATATACATATAGAGAAGGGGAGAAGGCGGTAGGTTTGTTTTTAAAAGTGGCTGCATTGGGACTGGACACAGAATCCACTTTCAACAGGCTGTCCAGCTTTACATAAAAAGGATTCACTTTTCGAATGGAGTCGGCCACCCGAGGAAGCACATCCGTGACCCCGGTTTTTTTTGCAGTATCCAACACCGGCTTTTTCGCATTACTGAAAATATAATTACCCCGGTCAAGTTGAATATACAGCCGGTAAAACATATGATCGTTTGCGGCTTTAGTATCCACATATCCATTTTGCGGCGACATAGGATCTGCCACGGTAAGGATGGTTTTGAAACCGCTGAGGCTGTCAAAGGAACGCTGGATACTCAATTGGGTGATATTCTCAAATGTATTCACCCAGCCAATCACGATGCGGTTGTTCCCGGCATTTTTTACAAGAAATTTAGGCAACGTATCCTGCGCCTGCAACATATTGCTGGTAAGGAGTATCGCTAATGCGAAAAGAAGGGTGAATGCCAGTTTTTTCATACTCAAAAAATACAACGCAAAAGGATTGGATTTATTGGTGAATACGTACAAAGATAGGGGGGCGATACGGAAAAATTAAAATATTAACGTTCCCTTTCCCAGCGATGAATTGCCCTGTAAGCCGCCACTGTGAATGAGCAATATCCGGCTACCTGTTGGAAAATGATTTTTAATAATCAGATCACGGATCGCATAAAATAATTTTGCAGTATACACGAAATCAGTGGGGATGCCTGTTGCGGTATACATATCATTCATAAACCGGATCAGCCCGGTATCATATTTAGCGAAGCCGCCAAAATGATAATCATGTATTAGCACCGGCGGGACTACGCTTTCTCCGGTAAGCGAACGAATATCAGCAGCCAGTTGCAAATTATTCTTCAGGGCGGAAACGGCTATTATCTGTTCACCATTGCCCACACCTACTGCAAGACCGGCCGCCATGGTGCCGGTGCCAGCGGCACAGCATATATGTGTAAAAGGGATGCCCTGGAAATGGCCGGGTATGGAGGAGGCTCCCTGCATGCCCGCTATTCCAAAGCCACCTTCGGGTATCACACAGGTTTCCGGATGGTCAGTTTGTATATTTCGCTTTTGTTGCCGGTAGGTTTCCCGGTCAATGAATTTGAGTTGCATGCCATACGCCTGCGCCTCCAGCAATGTGGAAGACCAGCGTGCCGGTGCTTCGCCACGAATATAACCGGTACAAGAAAGACCATAACTTTTACAGACAGCAGCGGTGGCAACAATATGATTGGACCATGCGCCGCCAAACGTAATGATCTCTTTTTTGCCTGCTGTCAGTGCAGTAGCCAGGTATTCTTTCAGCTTAAAAATTTTATTGCCGGATACCACCGGGTGTATTTTGTCAAGCCGTAATACAGCAACATCTGCCAAACTGCCTTCCACGCCGGGAAGGGATAAGGAGTCAATCGTGACAAGATCATATCGGATCGGCTGCATAAGGATAAAGAGATGCTGGGTGACGAAATTACTTTATTTTCGCTCTGGTAAATTATATATATGAAACCTACATTGGTCATTTTAGCAGCGGGCATGGCTTCCCGTTATGGAAGTATGAAACAGGTAGAAGGTTTTGGACCCGGAGGTGAAACCATTATGGATTATTCCATTTTTGATGCAATGCGTTCCGGATTCGGGAAAGTGGTATTTATCATCCGAAAAGAATTTGAAGATAATTTCAAATCGATATTTGAACCGAAATTAAAAGGACGTATTGAGACCGTATATGTATTTCAGGAACTGAACTCTTTTACCGGCTCGTTTGAAATTCCATCGGAACGGAGCAAGCCCTGGGGTACAGCCCATGCCGTGCTTTGTGCAAAAGAAGTGGTGCAGGAACCCTTTGCCGTGATCAATGCAGATGATTTTTATGGATATAATGCCTTCCGGAATGCGGCCTCTTTTCTGCAGGTAGAATGTAATGACCACAATTTTGCCATTGTGGGATATGATCTGCCCGGCACATTGTCGGAACATGGTACAGTGAACAGGGGTATCTGCCAGCTTGATCATGATGGCAACCTGGCTTCGATTACCGAACGGATCAATATTGCCAAAGCAGGAGAACGCATTCTTTCCAAAGATGGCCTGCAGCCCGAAGAACTGTCGCCGAATGCAAGAGTGTCAATGAATTTCTGGTGCTTCGCCCCCTCATTTTTTTCTTATACAGAAAAACTTTTTGTACAGTTTTTGGAAGCAAATGGCAAAGAACCCAAATCAGAATTTTTCATTCCCCTGGTGGCCGATAACTTCATCAAAGAGGGAGGCGTCATCCAGGTCATTCCAACAAGTTCATTGTGGTTCGGAGTTACCTATAAAGAAGATGCACCTTTTGTAAAAGAAAGCCTTGATACCCTCATCGCCAATGCAGAATATCCCCGCCTTTTGTGGGAGTAAAATCATACAATCAGAAATAACAAAAGCCACCCGTTCCCAGGTGGCTTTGTTTTTTTATAGGGATAATCCGTTTTAGTCGCCTTTTACCATGAATACAAAATCCTGAATCTTCTTCACCTGTTGCTGTTTACCCATTCCTTTTACACTTGATTTTGCTGACAATTTCAGTGATTTATAAGTGGTATCCTGTTTCAATTGTTCCACCGCATCAAAAATGTATTTTGACTGAATAGCAAATGCCACGCCTTCTGCTTCCCTTTCACGGGTGCTGAGAATGCCGATCACTTCACCATTGTGGTTAAAAACGGGTCCGCCACTGTTACCGGGGTTGGCAGCGATACCCAACTGGCAACTGAGTGTATCGCCATTGAAACCAGACAGGGCACTCAGGTAGCCTTCGCTGTATACAATATCATTGCGCGGGTAACCTAAAGTATAGATGGGTTCAGCCACATCACTTCCCGTTTTGCTGATGCCATAGGGCAATGTGCTGAAGGGTTTGAAAGACTTGTCATCAATGCGAAGGATCGCGATATCACGGGTAAGGTCGGTTTTTACCACCACCACATCATACTCTTCGCCTTTGCTGCTGATGACTGCTATATTTTTTGAATTACGGATGATATGGGCATTGGTAATGATATAGCCTTTGCCATCGATCATGAAACCGGTCCCTCCGGACTTATACTCGATCTTTTTCTTTTCGTCTTTATCCGAGGCCAGCCGTTGTTTGATATCCCGCACATCTGCATTTTGTTTTTTCTGCTCTTTTGCGAGCGCATCGTATTTGCGGCCAAGATCCTGAAGATTATTATTTTGTTTGGGGGCCACGGCCCATACCAGTGCACTAATAGTAAGTGCGGTGATACCGGCAATGGAGGCAGCAATGGCTGTAACGCGTTTGTATCGTTTCCAGAGGTAAACGATACGTGCTTTACCCGTCATTTTCATGGAGTCGATCTTACCCTGCTCCGTAAGCGAGGTATGTACTTCATTCAGCGTGGATTTGAAATCCCGGCGCTGTCCAAACTGATCCATTTGCTGGAGGAAAAGCGTATGCTCCACCACGAGTTGATCCACTTCGGAATTCGATTGGCGAAGATTTTCAAACTGCAATCGTTCTTCCGGGTTCATTTCACCGCGTATATATCGTTCCACCGCGTCTAAAATCTGTATGTCATTCATCACCGTTCCCGTTTTTATAATGTGAGAAAAAAATCTTTTTAAGCCGCATCAGGCATTTATATTTCTGATTTTTGGCATTGTCCGCATTCGTATACCCAAAATTGGCAGCGATTTCCTGCATACTTTGTTTTTGCAGGTAATAGGCTTCGATCAGGCTTTTGCAGGGCTCTCCGAGATGACTGATGGCTTTATCCATCATTTCAAACTCATCATTCTTTTTTTCATGGTCCTCCAGTTCCTCGTCCACAGGTATGGTATCTTCCATGCTATCGCCGGCAGGTGAGAACCGATTCTGCTGTTGCAATCGTTTGAGCCAGAGCCGCCTGGATACAGAGTACAAAAAAGTTCTGATCTGGCAGTTCAACTCAAAACTGCTTAATTTCGCCTTCTCATAAAGAACAATCATCGCTTCCTGGAATATGTCCTTTGCATCGTCTGATGAGCCATTGTTGTTGATTATCAGGGCCTGAATCGTATTAAAATTCTCCCGGTAAATCGTTTCCACGGCTTTTGGGTCGTTGGCAGCTAATCCTTTCAGTAAGTCTTTTTCGTCTGTCTGAGGTTTCACATTCCGTTATTTAATACAGGATTTTAAAAATAGTAACCCTGCCCGAGGGCAAAAAATAAATATTGGCGTTAAAGGCTTTATTGTTGTTTTCGAATAATCGCATATATGCCGGCAAATCAATAAATAATTTTACTCTAAATTATTGATAATCAATTAAAATAAAAAAATCTGATTTTTTTTTCAATTGCCGGGTTACCTTTCTCCGATCCGGGTATTAATGTTGAAATATTTCATAAAAAATCAAAAAAATCGACAATGAAAAAGTTTTTTGCAATTGCATTCATCGCTGCTACAATGGTAGCTTGTACTAACTCTGGTGAAAAGAAAGAAACCAAAGATACTACTGCTACAACTCCAGTAGATACAACTACACCTGCACCTGCTCCTGCTGATACAACTCATGCTGCTGATACAACACATGCAGCTGATACTACAAAAGCAAAGATGTAATTTGATTTTGGCAAGCAATAGTCAAAGGCCGTTCCCCCGGGAACGGCTTTTGCTTTTTATATGGTATACAAAATACATTCGTCTTTGCCCTCATTAAGGGTTACCTTTGGCCACCCGTTTTACAGTCACGGGGGTCTATTTTTTATCAAATTACAATTACGTGAACAATTTTGAAGCCCTCGGGCTGGAGGAAGGCCTGCTCCATTCTATTCAGGTATTAGGGTTTACACAACCTACGCCCATTCAGGAAAAAGCAATCCCCGTTTTATTACAGGGTACCAAAGATTTTATCGGGTTGGCCCAAACAGGTACCGGCAAAACAGCCGCTTTTGGCCTGCCCCTCCTGCAACTCATCGTTAAAGAAAACCGTTTTCCCCAGGCACTGATTGTGTGCCCCACCCGCGAACTCTGTTTACAGATCACCAGCGACCTGGAGAAATTCAAAAACAAAAAAATACCCGTTCAGGTTACGGCTGTTTATGGTGGTACTTCCATCTCGTTGCAGATCCGCGACCTAAAGAAAGGCACCCATATCGTAGTGGCCACACCCGGCCGCCTGATCGACCTGATCGAACGGAAGGCCATCAACCTCGAAAATATCCATTATGTGGTATTAGATGAGGCCGATGAAATGCTCAACATGGGTTTCAAAGAAGATATCGAATTTATCTTAAAGAATACACCGAATCGCCAGAGTACCTGGCTCTTCAGCGCCACCATGCCCGCCGAAATACGGCAGGTGAGCAAGCGGTATATGACCAATCCTTTCGAGATCACCATCGGAAAGGCCAATGAAGGTTCTGCCAATATTGATCACCAGTATTATGCCACACAGCATCATAACCGGTATGAAGTATTAAAACGCATTATCGATTTTAATCCCGGCATTTATGGTATTGTGTTTGCCCGTACCAAAGCCGATACACAGGATATAGCCGAAAAACTGACCCGCGAAGGATATGATATTGACGCCATTCACGGCGACCTTACGCAGGGGCAACGCGATAAAGTAATGGGTCTGTTTCGCGATAAAAGTGTGAAACTCCTTGTAGCAACCGATGTGGCAGCAAGAGGTATTGATGTAACCGGTATCACCCATGTCATTAACTACGAATTACCCGATGATGTGGAAGTTTATACCCACCGGAGCGGTCGTACAGGCCGTGCTGGAAACAGTGGTGTATCCGTGTCTATCGTAACACCAAAAGAGACATACCGCCTCCGTCAGATCGAACGAATTGTGAAAACAAAGGTCCATAAAATGGATATTCCTTCGGGTAAAGATGTATGCCGTAAACAATTTTTTCATTTCATTGATAAGATGCTGCAGGCAGATATCAGCCACGGGCAATATGAAACCTATCTGCCCACTTTGCGCGAAAAGTTTGCCGCTATTGATAAAGAAGAAATATTGCAAAGAGTGGCCGCATTGGAATTTGACCGCTTTTTAAAATATTATGAAAACGCTGCCGATCTGAATATGCGCGGCGATGACCGCAGAGCTGGTGATAAACGTGACAGGACTGCTGTCGGTAGCCGCGACCGGGATACCAAAGGAAGACAATTCGGCGGCGGTGGTAATTACCAACGCTTGTTTGTGAATCTCGGCACCAAAGACGGATTCTATAAAGCGAGCTTCCTCCAATTTATTCTGGATATGAGCGACTTGAAAAAAGAAGTGCTCGGCCGGATAGATATGAAAGAAATGACAAGCTGGATCGAAATCGAACCTTCAGCTGGTAAAAAAATGATCAAAGCCATTGATGGTAAAAACTACCGGGGCCGCAAAATCCGCATGAATGATGCAGCATCCGGAGGCGACAGAAAAAAATAATTCCGGCAAATTGCTTGCATTACAGCACAGGAAAACTATATTTGTTTAAGAATGACAACAACAAAAACATATTCCGGATTTTATTTTTATTACTTCTATTTTACTGGGAAGCCGGGATCACTTTTGTTGAATTAATATGAACAACTAAAAATCAGCATAAAGAGTCCCGGCCAAATTGGCCGGGATTTTTTTTACTTGTCAGTCAATAATGCAAACAGGAATGAAAAAGAATCACGCAAATACAGCTAAGAGCATCGGCGCAGGACGTTGGGCCATACAAGGGTATGAAGGCAGTTTTCACCAGGTGGCTGCACAATTATTTTTGGGTAAAGAAACAGTCGTGATTCCCTGTGATACGTTTCGTGAGGTGGTAAGGATCGCTGCTTCGAAGAAAGAAAGTAATGGAGGCGTGATGGCGATCGAAAACTCCATTGCCGGAAGCATTTTGCCCAATTATAATTTACTGCAAAAAAGTAACCTTGTTATTACCGGAGAGATTTACTTGCAGATACGTCAAAACCTGCTGGTGAATCCCGGTGTAACACTGCAAGATATCCGTGAAGTGCATTCACACACCATGGCCTTACAGCAATGTTATGCCTTTCTCGACCAGTATAAATGGAAACTGGTGGAAACAGATGATACCGCATTGAGCGCAAAATATATTCATCAGCATAAAAGCCGGCATGTGGCGGCTATTGCCAGCCGGTTGGCAGCAGAGCTTTACGGACTCGAGGTGCTGTCGCCCAACATCCATACTATGAAGAATAATTATACCCGCTTCCTCATATTACAACGGCAGGAAAATGTAGTGGTGCCGGCAGATGCAGATAAGGCCACTGTTAATTTTCATACAGACCACTCCAAAGGAAGCCTGGCTAAAGTGCTTACACAAATTGCGGAAGCAGGAATAAACCTGAGTAAGCTGCAGAGTTTTCCTATACCCGGCAGTAATTTCAAATACAGTTTTCATGCCGACATGGAATTCGACACAGCAGAACAATTCAAACGGGTGATCAAAAAGATACAACCGCTCACCGCTGCCTTAAAAGTATACGGTGTATATAAAAGAGGGCAATGGAAATGAATGTAAATAATACAGGAGAAACGTATATGATAAAGACCAGTAAACGATTGAAAGGGATAGGCGAGTATTATTTTTCCCAAAAACTGAGGGAAATCGAATCCCTCAATAAGGAGGGGAAAAATATTATCAACCTCGGGATTGGCAGCCCCGATATGCCCCCGCATCCGGAAGTGATCAGGGTATTGCAGGAAGAAAGCGCAATGCCATCCGTACACGCGTACCAATCGTATAAAGGTTCACCGGTATTGCGCCGCGCCATGGCCGATTGGTACCAGCATTGGTTCAGGGTTTCGCTGAATCCGGATACGGAAGTATTACCCCTGATCGGCAGCAAGGAAGGGATCATGCATATTTGTATGACCTACCTCGATAAGGGGGACAAGGTACTCGTGCCCAATCCCGGCTATCCTACCTATACCAGCGCTGTAAAACTGGCCGGTGGTGAATGTGTGGAATATAAACTCACAGAGAAAAATAACTATGAACCGGATTTTGAAAAGCTGGCAACAAAGAAACTGGATAAGGTAAAACTCATGTTTGTAAACTATCCGCAGATGCCCACCGGTAAATTGCCGGATAATACCCTTTTTGAAAAGCTGGTGCTATTTGCAAGACAGCATCAAATCTTATTGGTACATGACAACCCTTATTCCTTTATACTGAACAATAACCCGATGAGCCTGCTATCTGTACCGGGTGCTATGGAATGTGCCATAGAGCTGAACTCGCTCAGCAAGAGTCACAATATGGCAGGATGGCGGGTAGGTATGTTATGTGGTGCTGCAGAACGGATCGAAGAAGTATTGCGATTTAAAAGTAATATGGACAGTGGTATGTATTTGCCGGTACAACTGGCTGCTGCCAAAGCACTCACGTTGGGCCAGGATTGGCATGATGCCGTGAACGATACTTACCGTATACGAAGAGAGAAAGTGTTTGCCTTGCTGGAAAAACTGGGCTGTGAATTTACCCATGATCAGGCCGGCATGTTTGTATGGGCGGCTATTCCTCCCGGATATCAAGATGGGTTCGCATTGAGTGATCAGGTGTTGTACAACAGTAATGTATTCATCACACCCGGAGGCATATTCGGCAGTGCTGGCAATCGGTACATCAGAGTAAGCCTGTGTAGTACAGAAGAAAAATTGGAGGAAGCAATTAGTAGAATTTGATAATTGGATAATCTGATAATTGAATAATGTGAATATGAGGAGATGTGATTCTTAAATCGCAAAACAGAATGGAATGAAGCAGCGAAAAAAAATATGCATTATCGGCGTTGGACTGATCGGTGGATCACTGGCCCTGCAATTGCATGAAAAGAAACTATCCTCCCGGCTTACCGGGGTGGATGCAAATCCTGAACATGCTGCCACGGCCCTTGAACTGGAGTTGGTAGATGAAATGCTGCCATTGGAAGAAGCCATTGCTGCATCAGAGGTAATCATACTTGCGATCCCGGTAGACAGCATGGTATCATTATTGCCAGTGATTCTGGATAAAATTGATGAACAGATCGTGATTGATATGGGATCCACCAAGTCTATGCTCACCGGCGCCGTAAAAGGCCATCCTAAAAGAGGGAGATATGTGGCCACACACCCGATGTGGGGTACCGAGTACAGCGGTCCGAAAGCGGCAGTACGCGATGCTTATCAAAATAAGGCAGTTATTATTTGTAATGCGGAAGAAAGCGATGAAGATGCGCTTCTATGGACGAGATATATGTACAATAAGATCGGCATGCGCCTGCTGGAAATGGAAGCCAATGCGCATGACCTGCACGCGGCCTATGTGAGCCATATTTCGCATATTACCTCTTTTGCATTGGCCAATACGGTATTGGAAAAAGAGAAAGAAGAGAATGCCATCTTCGAACTGGCCAGTGCAGGTTTTGAAAGCACGGTGCGGCTGGCCAAAAGTAACTCCGCCATGTGGGTGCCGATATTTATGCAGAACAAAGAGAATGTACTGGATGTATTGAAGGCGCATATTGCACAGTTGCAACGCTTTTGCACCAGCATTGAATCAGAGGATGAAAAAGAATTACTGAAAATAATTCAGGAAGCTAATCTGATCAGAAAGATCATTAAATAAATACATAATGTCAGCAAACTATATAGAAGCAGATTGGATCGTGGAGAAGGAGGAGGTCTTGCCAAAGGACTTTTGCGATACCCTTATTGCTGCAAGTGAGAAACGCGGTTATAAAGCAGCAACCATTAATACGGAGCGGGGCGCCAGATTGATAACCCATATCCGGAATAATAAGCGTGTTATGTATAAAGACACTGTACTCGCTGAGCAACTTTGGCAACGGGTAAAAGATTGGGTGCCTCCGGTATATGGTAACTCCATAGCCATTGGCTTAAATGAACTCTTCCGCTTTTACCGTTACGAACCCGGTCAGCAATTTGCCCGTCACTGCGATGAGTCTTACATCCGCAATGAGGAAGAAGCAAGTTATTTCACCCTTTTGTTTTACCTCAATGAAGCGTATACAGGCGGTCAAACTGTATTCGATCATAAAGCGGTGCAGGGTAAAACAGGTTCCGCCTTTTATTTCTGCATGCATTGCCTCACACGGGCGCAGCAGTAATCCGGGGTACTAAATATGTGTTGAGAACAGATGTGATGTTCAGGCTGAAGAAACAAGTGTCAGCCTGACAGATGGATGTAGTAAGGAAACAAATAGCAGTATAAATCAGTAAATTTGTAATATATGCAAACAACAGAAAGAGTGTCAGGTGAATCCGTACAGGCCGCCTGGAACAAACGTCCCCTGATCATCAGCGGGCCCTGCAGTGCAGAAACAGAAGAACAGGTATTGGCCACCGCACAACGATTGGCCGCTACCGGTAAAGTGGATATGCTCCGGGCAGGTATTTGGAAACCCCGTACCAAACCCGGAATGTTTGAAGGCGTGGGTGCAAAAGGATTGCCCTGGTTGCAACAGGCAAAGAAAATAACGGGCCTTCCCACTACGGTAGAAGTGGCAACAGGTAAACAGGTACAGGATGCACTCACCTTCGATGTGGATGTATTATGGATTGGTGCACGAACTACCGTAAACCCTTTCAGTGTACAGGAAGTGGCAGATGCATTACGCGGTGTGGATGTACCGGTACTTATCAAAAACCCCATCAACCCTGATCTGGAATTATGGGGTGGTGCCGTGGAGCGCGTAGCACGTGCCGGAGTAAAACAGATCGGCCTTATCCATCGTGGGTTCAGTTCTTATGGTAATACTGAATACCGCAATGCACCCATGTGGCACCTGGCCATTGAAATGAAATTGAAATACCCGAATATGCCGGTGATCAATGATCCTTCTCATATCTGCGGACGCAGGGATATACTGCTTGAAATTATGCAAAAAGCCATTGACCTCGATTACGACGGGCTGATGGTGGAAAGTCATATTGACCCGGACAATGCCTGGAGTGATGCCAAACAACAGGTAACACCGGAACGATTGAAAGAAATGCTGGATTCCATCATCTGGCGCAAAGAAGATGTGAGCTCACCCGAATACCATGCGGCGCTGGAGAAACTGCGTCAGCAAATCAATCAACTCGATGATGAACTGATGCAGGTGTTGGGACAACGTATGAAGATCGCCGAACAGATCGGTAAGTATAAAAAAGAAAACAATATCACCATTCTTCAGACCAACCGCTGGAATGAGATTATTGAACGCGCTACCACCAAAGGCGAAAAGATCGGCCTCAGCAAAGAATTCATTACCCGGTATTTTGATGCCGTACACATGGAAAGTATCAATCACCAGAAGAAGATATTGGATAGTGAATAAACAATTTTAATTTTTCATCGGGCAACCGTTTATCCGTTTTATGAAAAAACTCACGTATCGGTTTACGCATGCTTCATCTGATTATTATCTCTTATCAGGTATGAGTCAATTGAAAAAAATCACCGGCCCCGATGATACAGTACTGATCACCGACGAGGATGTATATGCAGCGCATACCAAACGTTTCAAAGGGTGGAATGCCATTGTCATAAAACCCGGCGAAGAATTCAAAGTGCAGGCAACCGTGGATAGTATCGTGGAACAGCTCATCGACATGGAAGCCGGGCGCAACACTACCCTGGTAGGAATAGGAGGGGGCGTTATCACCGATCTTACCGGCTATGTAGCATCCATCTATATGCGGGGCATCCGGTTTGGGTTTATTCCCACTTCCATTCTGGCACTGGTCGATGCGTCTATTGGCGGAAAGAATGGCATTGATGTGGGAGAATATAAAAACATGGTGGGAGTGATCCGCCAGCCCGCCTTTATTCTGCACGATATGGCTTTTCTCTCCTCCTTGCCCGTAGAACATTGGGAGAATGGATTTGCAGAGATCATCAAGCATGCCTGTATTAAGGATGCTGCCATGTTTGCGCAACTGGAAGAATATTCGATGAGTAAATATCGTCGGAGTGCAAAAGCCATCGGTACATTAATTGAACGTAATGCGGTATTAAAAACAAAAGTGGTGCAGCGGGATGAATTTGAAAAAGGAGAACGCCGCTTGCTCAACTTCGGTCATACACTGGGGCATGCGCTTGAAACACAGTATGAATTGCTGCACGGACAGGCCATCGCTATTGGTATGGTGTATGCCTGTCATATATCCGAGCAACTCACTGGTTTCAAACAAACGGAACGGGTCGTGAATTTGCTACAGCAGTATAACCTTCCCGCTTATGCGCAATTTGATAAGCAAAAAGTATTCAATATCCTTAAAATGGATAAGAAGCGGGAGCGGACAACGATGAACTATGTCCTGCTGGAAAAGATCGGCAAAGGGGTCGTACGATCCATTACATTAACCCAATTGGAAAAAATAATACAAGATCTGTAAACGTGAAAGTAACAATACATCCGTCCCGGTTAAAGGGAAATATACAAGCTCCTGCATCCAAGAGTTCCATGCAACGAGCCTGCGCAGCAGCTTTGATCCGGAAAGGAATAACAGTGATTCGAAATCCTGGTCATTCCAATGATGATAAGGCCGCTTTGAACATTATACAAGCATTGGGTGCCAATGTACAGCAAGAGGGCGAAATGATCCGGGTAGAAAGCCAGGGCGTGAAGCCGGTTGCTGACGCCGTACATGGTGGTGAATCGGGATTATCCATCAGAATGTTTACACCTGTTGCTGCATTGAGTGAGCGGGCTATTACAATTACCGGTGAAGGCAGCCTGGGTAGCAGACCCATGGATTTTTTCGATCGGATACTCCCGCAGTTGGGCGTCCAGATACAAAGCAAAGAAGGAAAATTGCCGTTGATCGTACAGGGCCCATTAGTGCCGGCCGATATTGATACGGATGGTTCTTTGAGTTCACAGTTTTTAACCGGACTGTTAATGGCCTATGCGGCAGCAGGCGCTGAGGGTGTTACGATTCGTGTAAATGATCTGAAGAGCAAACCGTATATCGATCTCACGCTCGATGTGATCAGGCAGTTTGGACTTGCTGAAATTGAAAACAGAAACTATGAGTCTTTTGTTTTTCATAAAGCTGCACAACCTGTTTCTTCGATAGAATATACTGTGGAAGGAGACTGGAGCGGAGGGGCTTTTCTGCTGGTGGCTGGTGCTATTGCTGGCCCCATTACAGTAAGGGGGCTCGACATTACATCCACACAGGCGGATAAAGCGATCATTGATGCATTGATGGCAGCCAATGCCGGTATTGCAATGGATGCAAAAGGAATACAGTTACACCCGGTGGAAATGGACGCCTTTTATTTTGATGCTACCGATTGTCCCGATCTTTTCCCGCCGCTCGTTGCATTAGCCGCTTATTGCAAGGGCAAGACTACCATCAAAGGAGCTTCCCGTTTGATACATAAAGAAAGTAACCGGGCGCTAACCCTGCAGGATGAGTTTGATAAAATGGGAGTTACCATAGATATTGGAGCTGATGAACTCATCGTACATGGTACTGGTTTTGTAAAAGGTGCGGATACTCATTCGCACCACGATCATCGGATTGCGATGGCCTGTGCGGTGGCCGGACTGAAAGCTGACAGTGAAATGGTAATCGAAGAAGCACAGGCGATCAGCAAGTCTTATCCGGATTTTTACGAAGACTTGAAAAAGCTCGGCGCTGATGTATCTTTACCAAACAAGTTTAATTATCAT
The DNA here is from genome assembly GCA_026391455.1 of Bacteroidota bacterium. GTDB lineage: Bacteria > Bacteroidota > Bacteroidia > Chitinophagales > Chitinophagaceae > JJ008. The sequence continues at coordinate 12,536 of JAPLEH010000020.1, read as the reverse complement.
GAATAGTATTGGCCGCCTTTTCAGGGTTTCCATCTTTGGAGAATCACATGGCGAATGTGTGGGCATTACTATTGATGGATGCCCTGCAGGATTGGCACTGACGGTAGAAGATATGCTGCCAGACCTGGAGCGAAGAAAAGGAGGTCAGCAAAAAGGTACCACACCCAGACAGGAGGATGATATACCGAAAATAATGAGTGGGGTATTCAATGGGATTACTACCGGCTTTCCCATCACACTGATATTTGAAAATAAAAACACCCGGAGTGAGGATTATTCCAAACAACGAAGCATACCAAGGCCGGGACATGCAGATTGGGTGGCCCACCAGAAATTTGGTGGTTTTGAAGACTATCGTGGCGGCGGACATTTCAGTGCCCGGCTTACCACAGGAATCGTTGCCGCAGGTGCAATCGCTAAGAAGTTGTTGAATGCAGGAGGGACCTCTCCCTCTCCTTTGGAGAGGGAGTTGGAGGGAGAGGTTTTCAATCCCATCACCATACAAGCCGCCGTTACCGAAATCGGTGGAGAAAAAGACACAGAAGCCGGGTTACAAAAAGCCATAGCTGCAAAAGACTCAGTAGGTGGTATCATTGAATGCCGTGTACAGGGATTGCCTGTTGGATTAGGCGAACCTTATTTTGATTCATTGGAATCCGCACTCGCACATATATTATTTGCCATACCTGCCGTACGTGGCGTTGAATTCGGTACCGGATTTGCAGCATCCGCCATGTTTGGCAGCGAACATAATGATGCGATTGAAGATATGACCGGAAAAACAAAGACCAATCATGCCGGTGGTATCGTTGGTGGCATCAGCAATGGCAACGAACTGGTGTTCAGGCTGGCTGTAAAGCCCACCTCATCCACCCCAAAAGAACAAAATAGCCTGAACTGGGAAACAGGACAGACTGAAAATTTTTCGATCAAAGGAAGACATGATCTCTGCGTAGCCTTGCGTGCACCCGTAATTGTAGAAGCGGTAACGGCATTGGTAGTCGCTGATTTTATGCTGCTTCAACAACATATTAAACGAATATTATAATGCCGGAAATATACCATGTTACCACCGCCACTGATTGGAATGCTGCAAAAGCACAAGGATTCTATGAGCATCCTTCATTAAAAGAAGAAGGGTTTATTCATTGTTCGCAGGATCACCAGGTGGCAGGTGTGCTTGAACGTTATTTTGGAGGCCAGACCGGTTTAGTAAAACTCGTTATTGATACGGATAAGCTCACCAGTAAATTTGTTTTTGACTGGTCACCCACCACAAAAGATACTTTTCCGCATATATACGGACCCATTAATATTGATGCGGTAACTGAAGTAGTAGAATTATAAATGCTTTTTCAATTTACGGAATTCAAAATCCAGTACTTCAAACCGGCCGCTCTCTGGCAACACATAATGCCACCATTCCGTATCGAGCGACCTGAAGCCATTGCTTTCCATCAGCGATTTTAACAAAGCACGGTTTTGTAATACCTCTTCCGGCAGTTGCGTAAAGGAGTGATGTGCTGTATCGGAAAAATTATCGAAGCCGGTACCCATATTCAATTCTTTGCCGGTTTGTAAATGAATAATGGTAAGGTCGACCGCCACCCCCCGGTTATGCCCGCTTCCTTTGGAAGGATTGGCAACATATCGTTCATCTTTTATCAGTTCCCAGAATTTAACTGTTACGGCATAAGGCCGGTATGCATCGTAAATTTTTAACCCTAATCCTTTTTCTTTTAACTCCTGCTGTACTTTCAGCAGGTTTTGTGCTGCCGCAAGCCGGAGATAGGTGGTATTGGTGCCGGCCGGATACATCAGACGCTTCATGAAATTATTGACGGTTGCATACCGGAGATCGTATACGATACCGGGAATAAAGCTTTTCAGTTCCACCATGCGTTTGGTGGAATCGGCGATCACCTGTTTTTTATAAACATCCCACTTATCGGTCAATGGCGGTCGGTTATAGGACTTTTCCTGCCCACTTGCTAAAAAGAAGAAACATGTTGAAAAAATAACCAGCAAAGATTGTCTCATATCAGAAAGGATTTGCTATTTTGTATCTGGCAGCCGGAAGAGAATTACAAGGGTAATTTACTGCAAAAAACCAAAACACCAGCCGTTACTGCCAACCGCTATGCGTACGAACCGTTTTATCGCATCCACGCTTCATGGATTATTGGGCCTTTGTATCGGCATTCTCATTGCATGCAACGGGAAAGGTCAGTCAGGAACCATTGCGGATACACCTCAGGAATTACAGCAAAAAACACCGGGACTCATTCGTGAATTCGTTGATAAACTGAGTACCGGCAACGGGGCGATGGAAGATTCGACAGTTGTACTCCAACAGTCACGCATAACCGCAATGGTGTACGGAGCGAGGGAATATGTACCCGTGTGGTCATTTGAAGAAAAATGGTTGCCGGCCGGTGATTCCCTGTTGCGTTTATTGCGCAATGCCCGCCAATACGGGCTATTCCCGGAAGATTATTTTTATCCAATATTGGACAGTATACGCGTAAAGATCGCGGCCGACTCAATGGGCCGTGCAGAGCGAAAAGATGCAATGGTTTGGGCAAAAGCCGATATCCTGCTTACCAATGCCTTTGTACAATTGATCCGTGATGTAAAATTGGGGCGGCTTCCATCAGATAGTATTTCGCTTCGCAAGGATACCACTATTACGGATGAATTTTATCAGCAACAACTGACTGCCTTACAGCAAGGTCAGCCACTTTCCCGATTGATTGCAGCATTGGAGCCCACACACCGCGGCTACCAATTATTGAAAGAGGGGATACCGGCTTTTCTGGCCAAAGCAGATTATCGCCCATTTACCAGAGTGCCAGCCAAAGATGCAGCCGGCTATCAAAAGGCATTGCAGCAGCGGTTGTACGAAGGAGGGTATATCGGTTTCAAACCCGACAGCCTCCGGGCTGACTCGGTGCAACTGGCACAGGCCATTAAAAAATTCCAGAAGGAAAAGTCCATCACAGTAGATGGAAAAGCAGGGGATGCTACGATTCGGATGCTGAATACGTCCGACCGGGAAAAATTCATTCGTATCGCCATCAGCATGGACCGGTATAAATTATTGCCCGAGAAAATGCCATCTAAATATATCTGGGTCAATACATCGGCCAATTATATGGAGGTGATCGATAATAATGAAGTGAAATTAAGTTCCAGAGTGATCTGTGGAAAAGCAAAGACCCGCACCCCATTGCTGAACGGGCTTATCAATGCATTAATCACGTATCCGCAATGGGTACCGCCTCCCAGTATTGTAAGTAAAGAGATTTTGCCAGCAGTAAAGAAAAATCCCGGGTACCTGGCTAAAAAAGGGTTTACGCTGGTTGATTCAAACGGGGAAGAGGTGGATCCCTATTCAGTGGATTGGTCCAAATACAGTAAAGGCATTCCTTACCGGGTGGTGCAGGGTAGTGGTGATGCCAATGCACTGGGGGTAATGAAATTTGTATTTGATAATAAATACTCAGTTTACCTTCATGACACCAACCAGCGGTACCTTTTTGGAAATGCCATGCGCTCCCTGAGCCATGGATGTGTACGGGTGCAATCCTGGCAGGATCTCGCCTGGTACCTGCTGCGCAACGACAGCCTGAGTGCTAAGGGAGGAAACTATACCCGTACCGATTCCGTCAAAACCTGGCTGGCCCGAAAAGAAAAGAAAACCATCAGCCTCCGGAATAAAATGCCCGTTTTTCTGCGGTATTTCACCTGTGAGGGCCAGAATCGAAATATTATATTTTATGATGATGTGTATGCGGAAGACAAATTCCTGAGGGAAAAATATTTTGCAACCAAATGAGCGGCAGGCGCTAAGGGAAAACTCCCAAATGACCATTTCAGACTACCCCTTACCAAAATGCCCCCAAAACCGTGAATATTAAGGTGATAATAAGATAATAATTTATTTCAGGATATTGAACTTACCCGTTATTTTTGTCCAGTTTTAAACCAAACTATCTCTTTATGAAGAAGATATTATCAGCATTGTTTGCGCTGTATCTGATCGTACCCGCCACTTATGGGCAAAGCGATGAAGTAAGCCCCAAAACACTGGGCATTAATTTTTTTGTGAATGACTTTGCCACTCCTGACAGAATACGCACTACTTCGCTGAGTAAAGTACTTGCAGACAGGTCTTTTGCCAAGCTGCGTGACATGACTCCCGGTATATCTATTACCTATTCAAAAGGTATCAGCAAGCATGTTGATTGGGCAGGAACATTAGGCGGTTCTTTTATTAAGTACCCCATGCCTAATAAAGCATTTAGTGATAACGAACTCTTGCTGGAAGGATCTGCCAACCTGCACCTGAAAATGGTATCTGATAAATACTGGTTTCAGCCTTATATCAACCTCGGAGTAAGTGCTCATAAATACAAAGTATATTATGGTGCCACTATGCCACTTGGTCTTGGTTTGAAAATTCGTTTCCTGGATGAAGCGTATATGGTGGTTAATTCAACATACCGTGTGCCGCTTACTACAGAAACTGCCAACTACCATTTTCAGCATAGCATCGGCTTTGCCGGCAGACTGGGTAAGAAAAAGGAACCCAAAGTAATTCCTCCGCCACCCCCACCGCCACCGCCTGCTGATACAGATAAAGATGGTATCATTGATACAGAAGATAAATGTCCCACTGTACCAGGTCTGGCCCGTTACCAGGGATGTCCCATACCTGATACCGATAAAGATGGTATCAACGATGAAGAAGATAAATGCCCCACTGTACCAGGTCTGGCCCGTTACCAGGGATGCCCCATACCTGATACCGATAAAGACGGCATCAACGACGAAGAAGATAAATGCCCCACTGTATTCGGATATGCCCGTTACCAGGGATGCCCGATACCTGATACTGATAACGATGGTACCAACGATGAAGAAGATAAATGCGTAACGATCCCTGGTCCCAAAGAGAATTTTGGTTGCCCCATTATTCCGGAAGAGATCAAAAAGAAAGTAGATGTAGCTGCTAAGAATATCCTTTTCGTAACTGGAAGCGCCAAACTCCAAACTAAATCATATAAAGGTTTGAATGAAGTGGCCCAGATTATGAAAGATAATCCCGCAATGAGCCTCGCAATTGACGGGCATACCGACAACGTAGGTGCTGATGACAAGAACCAGACTTTAAGTGATAACCGTGCCAATGCGGTGAAAACTTATCTGGTAAGCAAAGGCATCGATGAAAGCCGCATCACAGCTCAGGGACATGGTGAAACCATGCCAATCGCTGATAATAAAACCGCAACTGGTCGTCAGCAGAACCGTCGTTCAGAACTGAAACTGAGCTATTATAAATAATCAATAGAACCAATTGCTTGCTATAGAAAAGGGCTTTCATTGAAAAATGAAAGCCCTTTTTTTAGCGAAGCAGCTATTGCTTAACAATGCCCCTGATTTGAGACAATCCCCTGTTGTACAAGTGCAGGAGGGGGCCATATGCATCAGTAGATTGCATGGAGAAATAAAATATAATAGCCACTGTTAGCTGTCCGGAATCTTGGGTATAATGTTTTTGTATTGTCATCCGTTTACATGCGCTGAAACGGTAATACCCATTTTCTTTAATTGATATAATCGAAATAAAAAACCGGCCTGCCCAGGTAGCAGGGCAGGCCGGAAAATACAGATACGATTATTGGAATGGGTGTCAGATCTTTAGCGTACGCACAGTGCCTTTGTATTTAGCATCTACCACCAGCAACAAATAGGGTTGGGATGTATAGGTGAGCTTTGCTCCTTCTTTATATGAATATTTCAGGGTGATTATATCTCCACTCTTCGTTAGGCTAACCGCTTTTAGTGTTGGGGCTTTATCTGTAGCAGGAGGAATAACGGCGATTACATATTGTTTGCTGAAATCAATAGCAGTAGGAGCGCCATTCTTTCCCTTTACAGTTGCTGCTCCGAATATTGCATCAAATTCTGCCTGAGAATAGATAGCCGGATTAGTCAGCATACCCTGTTGAAAAGTATTGGATACAAAGTAATTTTTAGCAACAGTAAATGGAATGGCATTGCTGCTCTTTCCTTTTTTCTGCGCGATAGAAACACCCGCCGTAAACAGAAGTACCGATAAAAATAAAAATCCCTTTTTCATTGTGTGGTTTTTGTTTGGTTTTATTTGAAGACAGCAAGTTACGGAAGATGGGAATTTACGGGGCAAGCACAATCAGAATTTTACATACTCTTCAATTAGTTTTTTGTCGACTCCTATTTTCCTTGCTTGCTTAGCCTGAGCTCTTAAAATAAATTCAAATACACTCCTCCACCCCGGGAGATTACTTTCGCTGATATCAAACAACCAGGCCAATGCCAGTTTATCTTTTGGAAAACCATTAGGCCTGCATTTACCATCTCTTGCCAAACCATAACTGATCTGCAACGACTGCTCAAAGCCCCGGCTTGCGGGTCGTAATTCCACCCGGAACCGGCAAGGCTTTCCGCTCCTGTTGCGAAAGAGATGGTTGATGTTGGGCTCCGCAGTAATGCTTTGCCCCGGTCCAAGGGAGTGCAGGATCTTTCCGGCCTTTACCTGTAATTCTCCTTCCAGGCAATCAAATTTTTCCGAATAGGTTTTATGATAGTGAAGACCCACACCACCGCCATCCGCCAGTTCTACTTCCACCAGGGTGTATTCGCCCTGCGTATCGGCAGCGGTTTTTAGAAATGTGACACTGTCTTTTTGAATGGGGTTATAGATAGTACGTTCCATAGCTGAATTATACGGCAAAAATGAGTTTTTGGTTTCAAAATGCATGTGTACCGGTGAATAGCCCGGAGAAAGGTAATCGGATCAATGATCAACAATTCTGAATATAGCAGATTGAAAATCAATCTATAAACAGTCCCCTAAAATCTTTTAAAATTCCATAAAACTCCTTACCTTTGCGCCGCCATTAGGAAAGCTATATGTGAATCAGATCAACGGGTGTTCAGGGCTTTCTTCAAGTGGCTTTCTATGAGAGTCTGATCTACCATATTACCCCCGCCCTGCCAAGGGAATTCAAGGGGGAATGCTGAGGCCAACAGGCCTTACGATTTTCTTTTACAATATATCTCGATCAACGGACAGCATAACGAAATGAGTGATCCTCCCGGAAGGCAGGAAACATAAGGAACACAACACCGAACCGGACGATGCTCAAACAATAATTTTAAAATTAAACAAATAACAACCCCGATAGCTATCGGGACAAAATTCTAAAATAAACAACAGTCATGGCAGATTTAAAATTTCAGCGAAACTTTGGTATTGCCGCTCACATCGATGCGGGTAAGACCACCACAACGGAACGTATACTCCGTTATACCGGTATGATTCACCGTATTGGTGAGGTGCACGATGGTGCCGCCACTACCGACTGGATGGAGCAGGAAAAAGAAAGAGGTATTACCATTACTTCTGCAGCAGTAAGCTGTCAGTGGAATTTCCCAACCGTATTAGGTAAAGCCACTGCCGACACACAGAAATATTCATTTAATATCATTGATACTCCGGGTCACGTGGACTTTACCGTAGAGGTAGAACGTTCTATGCGTGTACTCGATGGTCTGATCGCCCTGTTCTCTGCCGTGGATGGTGTAGAGCCTCAATCAGAAACAGTATGGCGCCAGGCAAACCGTTATGGTGTACCCCGTATCGGATTCGTAAACAAAATGGACCGTGCTGGTGCTGACTTCCTGATGGTGGTAAAGCAGGTTAAAGAAATGCTCGGTTCCAAAGCGGTTCCGCTTCAGTTACCCATCGGTGCTGAAGACGATTTCAAAGGCGTGGTGGATCTGATCAAAATGAAAGGAATCATCTGGCATATGGAAACAGAAGGTATGACATTCGATGAGATCGATGTACCTGCTGATATGCTCGAAGAAGCTCAGGAATGGAGAGCCAATCTGGTAGAAGCCGTTGCTGAATACGATGACAAGCTGATGGAAAAATTCTTTGACGATCCCAACAGCATCACCGAAGACGAAATGCATGAAGCCATCCGTAAAGCTACGGTTGACCTTAGCATCGTTCCGATGATGTGTGGTTCTTCTTTCAAGAATAAAGGTGTGCAAACTGCATTGGATGCGGTATGCCGTTACCTGCCTTCACCAATCGACATCCCGGATACCGTGGGTACCAACCCCGACAGCGGTGAACCTGAAACACGTAAAGCTGACCCTAAAGCACCTTTCTCTGCACTGGCCTTTAAGATTATGACCGACCCGTTTGTAGGTCGTCTGGCATTCTTCCGGTGTTATTCAGGACACCTGGATGCTGGTTCCTATGTGCTGAACGTAAGAAGCGGAAAGAAAGAGCGTATCAGCCGTATCATGAAGATGTTTGCGAATAAGCAAAACCCCATCGATTTCATTGAAGCAGGTGATATCGGTGCGGCAGTAGGTTTCAAAGAGATCAAAACCGGTGATACCCTTTGCGATGAGAACCATCCGATCACCCTGGAGAATATGTTTATCCCCGAGCCCGTTATCGCGGTAGCGGTAGAACCTAAAACCCAGGCAGACGTGGATAAAATGGGTATGGCTATTGCCAAACTGGTGGAAGAAGATCCTACACTGCGTGTAAATACCGATGAAGATACCGGTCAGACCATCCTTCGTGGAATGGGTGAATTGCACCTGGAGATTATCATCGATCGTATGCGCCGTGAATTTAAAGTTGAAGTAAACCAGGGTGCTCCCCAGGTGGCTTATAAAGAAGCATTCAATGCAACTGTTGAACACCGTGAAACGTTGAAAAAGCAGACCGGTGGTCGTGGTAAGTTTGCCGATATCCAGTTTAGCCTGGGTCCGGTGGATGCAGAATGGAAAGCAGAGAATCCTGATAAGAGCTATCAGTTTGTGAACGATCTCTTCGGTGGATCTATCCCCCGTGAATTCGTTCCGGCTATTCAGAAAGGATTTGAGCAATCAATGACTACTGGTGTACTGGCCAGCTACCCGGTGGATAATATGAAGATCCGTGTATTCGACGGAAGCTTCCACGCGGTGGACTCTGACTCTATGTCGTTCGAGCTTTGCGCCAAGCAGGGATTCCGTGAGGCAGCCCGCAAAGCCAAGCCGGTATTACTTGAGCCGATCATGAAAGTGGAAGTAATCACGCCCGCCCAGTACATGGGTGATGTAACGGGTGACCTGAACCGCCGCCGCGGTATGCTCGAAGGGATGGATACCCGTGCCGGAGCAGAAGTGATCAAGGCCAAAGTACCGCTGAGCGAAATGTTTGGTTATGTAACCCAACTGCGTTCACTGTCTTCTGGTCGTGCATCTTCTACCATGGAGTTCTCCCACTATTCACCCGCACCCAACAACATCGCTGAAGAAGTGATAGCGAAGGTGAAGGGGAAAGTGAGTGCGTAATGCAAGCTCGAATTATAAATAATAAATAAATCCCGCTATAAGGCGGGATTTATTTATTTTAGTACTCAGTAATAGCCGCAAATGGATGACTTTCGGAAATTCCTGTTGATTATAACGGGCCTGATATTATCGATAGTAACAACTGCACAGCCGGTTATCAGTTCATTTTCCCCAACCTCAGGACCAGTAGGAACACCCGTTACAATAAGTGGTGCCAATTTCAGTACCACCCCCACCAGCAATATTGTGTTGTTTGGCGCAGCAAGGGCAACCGTTACTGCAGCCACTGCCACATCTCTTACGGTAACAGTACCAGCCGGTGCATCTTATCATCTTATCACGGTAAATGTAAATGGGTTGACTGCATATTCTTCCAAACCATTTATCCTTACTTTTTCCGGAGGCGGTCAGATCAGTTCGGGTTCATTCGATGTCAAACAGGATTTTACCACTGGAATCAGGCCCAATGGAATGACAATTGCAGATTTTGATGGAGATGGTAAAAGTGATGTCGCCACTTCAAACAATCATATTACCGCAGGTACAGCGTCGGTTTCAGTATTACGAAATACCAGCACACCAGGTTCAATTTCATTTGCTTCAAAACAGGATTATATCACCGGATCACTCGCTTACGCAATAGCATCCGGGGATATTGATGGGGATGGAAATACAGACATGGTATCAAATAGTATAGGAGGATTAAATTTCTCGGTATTCAGAAACACCAGTACTCCAGGCACGATCAGTTTTGCACCCAAAGTGGATATTTCATCCGGGGTCTCTACGTTTGGTATTGTGATTGGCGATTACGATGGAGATGGAAAGCCGGATGTGGTGACATTAAATAATACTGTCCAAACAGTTTCCTTTTTCAGAAACACAAGCACTCCCGGAAACATTTCATTTGCCGCGAAAGTGGATTATTCAACTATGCTTGGTCCCAAAAGCATTGTTGGTGGAGATTTCGATGGCGATGGTAAAATGGATATAGCATTCACCAATGAAACATCCAATACATTTTCTGTTTACCGCAATACCAGTATAGCTGGCAGTATCACAATGGCACCCCGTATTGATATCGCCTGCGGATCAGGAAATAACCCCAACGGGATTACCATGGGTGACCTTAATGAGGATTCAAAAATGGACCTAATTGTGGTTATCAACAATGGATCGGGAGGTGGTGCCCAACTGTTTAAAAACAACAGTACGCCTGGCACTATTTCTTTTGCCTTCAATACCTCTGTAACAAGCGGCGCAGCATCAAACACCTGTTTTCATGCTGCAGTAAACGATATCAACGGTGATGGTAAGACCGACATCGCATTGACGGTACAGGGAAGTTCCTCCGGTCAAACACAACTATACCAGAACAATACTACGGGAACCTTTTTTTCCTTTAGCAGCTTTAATGCTGTATTCAGTTCATTTGCCCCATACGCATTATTTCTGGGTGACCTCGAAGGTGACAGTAAACCAGATCTGGTGATTGGTGAGTTTACGCTAGAAAAAATTTCTGCTTTCAGGAATAAATCCGGAGCACCTACTATCACATCCTTTTCACCAACATCGGCTGGTACAAATGCGAATGTTACTATTAACGGATCTAATTTCACCGGTGTTACATCTGTTACATTCGGTGGTATTCCCGCAGCTTCTTTTGGGATCGTAAATACCAACACCATCAGTGCAATGGTAGGCACAGGAGCTTCCGGAAATGTAACGGTAACGAATCCTTTAGGTACTGCCTCGCTTGCAGGATTTATTCATAACTCACCGCCCGTAATTTCTACGTTTACGCCTACTTCGGCAGGTATCGGCACTACGGTAACTATAACAGGCACCGGTTTTGCCGGAGCTACTTCGGTCAAGTTCGGTGGTGTGGCCGCCACTTCTTTCAATGTGGTGAATGCAACTACAATTACGGCGGTGGTAGGTACAGGGGCTTCAGGAAGCGTTAGTGTGACTACAGGTTTTGGAACGGGTAATTTGCCCGGGTTTATTTATATAGTACCGGTTATTAATACTTTTACCCCCACAGCTGCAGGCACCGGAACCGTTGTCACTATCAACGGAGATCATTTTACCGGCGCAACAGCAGTTACTTTTGGCGGCACCGCAGCAAGGACCTTTACGGTACAATCTCCCACTACTATTACAGCAGAAATAGCGGGAGGTTCTTCAGGGAGTGTTGTTGTAACCACACCTATAGGTGTTGCCACATTATCCGGATTTGTATTTACATCTCCGCCTCCGCCAGTTATTACATCGTTGACGCCCACATCTGGTCCGCCTGGCAGTTCAGTAATTATAAACGGAGCCAACTTTAATGCGGTACCAGTAAATAATGTGGTATATTTCGGAAGCACAAAAGCTACTGTTACCAGTGCAAGCGCTGCACAGCTTACTGTAACAGTACCCACCGGATCAACTTATCAGCCGGTCAGCGTATTGAACCTGGGTAACAACCTGATAGGGTATTCTATTTCTCCATTCATTCCCACGTTTCCGGATGGAGGTGTAATAAACAATACTTCTTTCCCACAATACACTAATATCTCTACGTTTGGAGGGCCATCCTCCGGTGTGACTGACATAGAGGTGGGAGATCTGGATGGTGATGGTAAACCTGACCTTGCCTTTAGTCATATCAATGGTCCACTGGGCATTTGTCTGAATACGGGCACACCAGGCACCATTTCATTTTCTTCCATTATTTATTTGTCAGGTTTTTCCACTCAACGGGTAAACCTTGCTGATATTGATGGTGATGGTAAGCTTGATATTCTTGGTTCTGTAGGAAATTTACTTTCTGTAGCGAGAAATACAAGTACCCCGGGAAGCTTAAGTTTTGCTCCAACAGTAAGTTTTTTCATCTTATTCACCGGACAAAAACTGGGTATCGATGATGTGAACGGGGATGGAAAGGCAGACATAATCATACCATTTAGTAATAGTTTGATTATGTCGGTTTATGTAAATACTAGTGTTAAGTTAATCTAAAATTGACGGATATAACTTCTTGAGCTTAATCCTTGCTTCACTATTGGTGAACTGCCAGTTAATCTTACTTATTTTATTATTTCTGCAATTTGTCCACGCCATCACTTCCTCTTTGATTT
>JAPLEH010000025.1 GCA_026391455.1 Bacteroidota bacterium | reverse complement strand
ATTTAACCCGTCTTTCTTTAGGGAATAGATAGTATGGGATGAAAAGCAGTTTACAATACCTGATTTTACTTCCCTCCATACGGGTTGTGCTACTGAAATCTGATGGAAAACAAAAACAAGAATAATGGATGATACTTTTCTTTGTGTTTTCATGCTATGAAGTTTGTTAGTTTATAGCTATATTAATTTACACATATGGTCAGATTGTTGTGTAATTATTTCGATCTCCAGTTTACTTTGTAAAATAGCGGGCTGCGATGTATTCGAACACATTTGGCAAAATTTACAACCACTAACCCTGTATGAAATGCAGGGATAAAAAGCAAAATTGGCTATCCTTTTTGTGAAGATAGGGAAAAAAATATATCTACGTATCCGAATGGTATGAGCGGTATTTCATGCAAAAAAATAAAAAAGCCTGCTCCGATAGAGCAGGCTTTGATCAAAGTTCCATCAATTCTTTATAACACCATTCTCCCCTACTTCTTCGCCAGCAGCGTAGCGGATTCCACCAGGCGGATGAATTCGGTACGATAGCCATTGTTGTCCATACCCCGGGCACCACGCGCAAGCGTGATCACCTGGTCGTAACTGGCCTGTTGTTTATAATCCGAATTGCGCAGCAGCATTCCAAAAGCGGCCACCGCTGCAGAGAAACGGAAATTGTCGGACGTACCACCAGGCAATAAATGATTATCCAATACAGGATGCGTAATGAGCCGGCTGATATCGCCATCCGGTTTTTTATACCGCAGCTTAATCGTCATGATCTCCCCCATATTGCCACTTACCCAGGACGGATTGCTCTGGTACTTCAGCGGATCCACTGTTTTGGTAAATGTATCTTTTACACCTACCGGTATGATCTCGTACAGCGCTGTTACCGTATGCCCGCTGCCCAACTCACCCGCATCTTTGGTATCATCATTAAAATCTTCCTTGGCCAGCATTCTGTTTTCATAACCCACCAACCGGTATGCCTGCACTTTGGCGGGATTAAATTCCACCTGGATCTTTACATCCTTCGCGATTGTAAACAACGTACTGCCAAATTCATTCACCAATACTTTTCTCGCTTCGCTGAGATTATCGATATACGAATGATTGCCATTGCCCTTATCTGCAAGTTGCTGCATCTTACTGTCTTTATAATTGCCCATACCATATCCTAATACCGATAAGAACACGCCACTCTTACGCTGCTCTTCCACCAGGCGTACCAGCGCATCATCACTGCTTACGCCCACATTGAAATCGCCATCCGTTGCCAATATAATGCGGTTGTTGCCTTCTTTAATGAAATTCTCCCGCGCTGTCTTATATGCCAGCAAGATCCCTTCTCCTCCGGCTGTGGAGCCTCCTGCCTGCAGCTGATCAATGGCTTCTTTGATCGTCCTTTTATCACTGCCCGATGTGGGTGGCAATACCAATCCCGCACTGCCTGCATATACCACGATGGATACTTTATCTTTTGGCCTCAACTGATCGGCGAGCAGCTTCATCGATGCCTGCACCAGCGGCAGCTTATTCGGTTCACTCATGGAGCCGGACACATCCACCAGGAATACCATATTGGAAGCGGGTAAACTGGCCGTGGGTATTTCTTTTCCCTGCAATCCCACATGCACCAGTTGATGAGCGCCATTCCAGGGACAGGCCGATATTTCGGTATTCACCGAAAACGGATCTTCTCCCATTGGCTGCGGATAACTGTAATCAAAATAATTGATCATCTCTTCTATCCGCACTGCTCCGGGAGGTGGCATGCTGCCATTCTCCAGATAACGACGTATATTACTGTAAGCCGCTTCATCCACATCTATGGAAAAAGTGGAGAGCGGGTTTTGCGTAGCAGCCAGGAATTTATTTTCTACGATGGCATCGTATTCTTCGGTATTGAATGCCGGGTTTTCATTTGTGGGTGGTGGTGGCGCTACTTCCTCATCTGCCACGATCATGGGTGCCGTTTGTCTTTCTGCTGTTCCTTCCTGCGTTACTACGGATAGCTTCATATCCTGCATTTGGTCGACGGGTGGTGGTGGTGGCGGCTTTTCGTTTTTTTCTGACAATACCATTTCGCGCATCACTGTTTTCTTCTGTGCGTCATCACTGGTTGTTTTCTTCCCGCCGGAGGGTTGGCAGGCGGTAATGCTCAGCAACATGATCGCTGCTGAAAAAAATAGCATTTTTTTCATTGGTTGTTATTTTATTGGTAATGGCATACCGGTTTGGGACCGGGGGTTTACTGGCTGTGTACTTCCATGGCCGGTTTATGGGCAATGGAAGTATCAGCGGGAAAAAATCATGGCTATACGTTTGTCTTCATTGAGATGCGGAGGGGTCAGGTTTTCATAAAGAAATCTTATTTTTCTTTTATCGCTTATTTGCTGCTGTTTCGGTTAGTTTTCCTTTGTTACTTTCTGCGTATTTGTTGAACCACATAGGTGAATACAGAGATACATAGAAAGCATAGAATACAGTTAGCAATCCATTAGATTTCTCTTATCCATCTTGCGTAGGGTTGAACCACATAGGTGAATACAGAGAAGCATAGAAATACAGATAGAAGAAAGGGCATCCTGTACTATTGCAGGATGCCCTTTTTGTTACTTCACCCGCGTGAGCGACAATTCTGTAACCGGTGATGCAGCTTTTAATGCCAGGCTATCACTGGTCAGTTGTACTACGTTGTACACGGTGCCGGCGGTATCCGTTGCCTGTTGTTTCCATACCAGGGCGTTGGATTTGTCCCAGGTATAATGCATGGTGTCGGCCTTTGCGGTATCACTTACCGTGCGAAGGAGCAATCCATCCTGCCTGAACTCATACTGATACAAGGGTGTGGTGGTATCCGCAACAGGTATCGTGTTGGCGGATTTCCATTTGCCGGTTAATAGTTCTTTGTTTACAGCAACGGTACCGGTTGTTGTTGTCTTGCGGGTGTACAGGAAATACGCCGTTCCTGCGGCTGCCACAACGAGCAGCGCGATGAATACTTTTTTCATGGCTAAACTTTTATTGATTAAATGTGAATCTGATATTGATACCGGAAGGGTGTGAAAGGTAACCTTATTTAATTAGCTAATTTGCTAATCTGCTAATTAGCTAATTAATACATGTTTCCAGAACGAAAACCTATTTAAACGAAATTCCGTTTATATTCGGATGCATTACGTGCTAATTACAGAAAGAAAATGAATACAAAAGGAACCCTGTATTCAATTAGCACATCAGCACATTAGCAAATTAGCACATTGATATCACGCAAAGGAAAATTAACGAACCCTGTATTCAATTAGCACATCAGCTAATTAGCACATTAGCATATTTGCTAATTAGCTAATTGAAGTATCGTGTTCCATTCTTCCTCCGTCACCGGCTGTACCGATAACCGACCGAGGCGAACGAGGGCCATATTGGCGAGGGAAGGTTGTTTTTTGATTGTTTCGAGTGTTACGGGGTTTTTCAATTTACGCACGGCCTTCAGGTCCACCGCCACCCAGCGGTCATCGTCGGTAGTGGGGTCCTGGTAGGCTTCTTTCACTACTTTGGCGATACCCACTATACAAACACCTTCATTGCTGTGATAGAAAAATACTTCATCACCTTTTTTCATGGCCCGCAAATTCAAACGGGCTGCATAGTTGCGCACCCCGCTCCAGCAGGTTTGTTTATCCGCCACCAGTTGATCCCAACTATATACAGAAGGTTCCGATTTTGCCAGCCAATACGCCATACGAGATTTTTTGATTTATGGATTTCAAATTTACAGGTATGTGCAATAATAAATACTTCTTTTTTTCCAATCCGGAACATCCTCCCCTGCCGTATCTGTTTGTGTTGAATCGGTAAAACAATTTTAACCAATAAACTCAATTTTTATGATCAAGCAATCGCTTAAGAAAATCAGCCTGTTACTGGCTGCTGCATTTGTCTTCAATATGTCATATGCACAAACCATGATGAAAGATGAAAAGACCGTAGAAGTGGGCGGCGCTCCCATGTTTCCCTCTAAAAATATCGTAGAGAACGCCGTAAACTCCAAGGACCATACCACCCTCGTAGCCGCTGTAAAAGCTGCCGGACTGGTAGAAACCCTGCAGTCTGCCGGCCCCTTTACTGTATTTGCTCCTACCAATGCCGCGTTTGACCTGCTGCCCAAAGGCACAGTGGAAACACTGGTAAAGCCGGAGAATAAAGCCAAACTCACCGGTATCCTTACCTATCATGTAGTGGCAGGCCGCCTCGGTGCTGCTGAACTGAAAGAACTGATTAAAAAAGGAAATGGTACCGCCGAACTCACTACCGTAGCCGGTGGTAAACTTTGGGTGATGAGAAAAGGAAATCAATACATGCTGAAAGATGAGAATGGTGGCATGGCCAATATCACCATCTCCGATGTATTTCAGAGCAATGGCGTGATCCATGTGATCGACCATGTGGTACTTCCTAAATAAGAATTCCGTATACCTTCATTATATCCCTGAAACTCCGCTTCCGGCCCTGTACCGGCGCGGAGTTTTTGTTTGTAAGACAACTGACAATTTTCGCCGGTTCTTCTGGTTAAATTGTGTTACATTTTCAGTATAGAATTGCTATTTCATGAAACAAATCGTCAAAAAACACCCGTTGGCTATCCGCTGGTTCCATTGGATCAATTTTCCCGTGCTCGGGGTCATGATCTGGAGCGGACTGCTTATCTACTGGGCCAACGATGTATACCGCATCGGATTTGGGAGTACCACCCTGCTCAAATTCTTTCCCGATACATTTTACAAAGCCCTGAATGTGCCTTACCGTCTTTCCGAGGGCATGGCCTATCATTTTGTTTTCATGTGGTTGTTTTTTCTCAATGGTATCGCTTATGTGTTGTATACTATCTTCTCCGGCGAATGGCGCTACCTGCTGCCACACCGCCGCTCCTACAAAGAAGCCTGGCAGGTATTACTGCACGATCTGCGTATTCGCAAAACAGCTCCACCCATAGAAGGCAAATACAATGCGGCGCAACGGATCGCCTACACCGCTATCATACTCATGGGCATTGGTTCCATCTTATCGGGTTTAGCTATTTATAAACCGGTGCAGTTGGGTTGGCTTTGCGCCCTCATGGGCGGATATAAAATGGCCCGTATCATTCATTTTGTTCTTACGATCGGGTATGTATTGTTTTTCCTCGTGCATATTATACAAGTGATCCTCGCAGGATGGAATAATTTCCAGGCGATGATCACCGGCTTTGAAATAAAGAAATCGAAAAAACTTCCGGCGGATACCAACGAAAATCCACCGGCCAATCAATAAATCGGAATGTATGGCAGCCTTATTCAAAACACCCGGGCAGGAAAAAACAGAGAACCTGCCGGAAGCAACGATCCGGAAAAAAACGATCTACTCGTTTTCAATGTTTGTATTGTTTGCCGTCCTGTTTGTAGTGGGATGGTTTTGGCTGCGTGGTCAGCCTTCCAAAGCGGGTAAAACCAGTGCGCCGATCCGTGCCGTGCTGAATACCAATGAAAGTATTTTCGATGGCTTATTGTCCGATAACCGTCTCGCGAAAGAATATCCGCTCTCCCTGGCTGCAAACCCCGCCCGCGTGAACGGCGACCTGGGATTAAAATCAAAATTCGATACCGCCAATTGGGCCATGCAGGTGATACTTGCCAAAGGTGATACCATGCGGGTATCGTTGAATGATATTAAAAAACTTCCCAGGACAGAGATCGTTTTCAATTTTAAATGCATTGAAGGCTGGAGCCAGATCACACACTGGGCCGGTGTACGCTTTTCGGAATTCATGCGGGCTTATGGATTGAATGAGGAATCCGCTAAAAAATACCTGGGCCTCGCCACACCCGACAAAGAATATTATGTGGGTATTGATATGCGGAGCGCGCTGCATCCGCAAACCATCTTATGTTATGAACTCAATGGGAAACCATTGCCGCTGAACCAGGGCTATCCGCTGCGGCTGATCATTCCCGTGAAATACGGAGTGAAAAGCCTCAAACGAATCGGCTATATGTATTTTGATAATAACCGCACGCCCGACTATTGGGCCGATGTAAAGGGATATGATTATTTCTCCGGCCTCTGACCCGGAAAGAAACCAATAAATAAATTGAAATTGCTTACCAGCAGCGGGGGCACTTACCACTGTATTTATTACCAATGGTAAATCCAACGATGAACTCGTGCGTTCCCTTACTCACGGTGTTCAATGCTGTAGTGGTGAAATCATACGCATAGCCCACATTCATGGTATTGCCGATATTCAATCCCGCCATAGCCGCGTATCCGTTTTGATAGCGGTAGCTTCCCCCCAACCAGAGCAAATCCCGGTATTGGGCTTTTACATTCACTTCAGGCTGCATATCGAAGTTGGAAGAGCCTTTGATATACTTCACCATTACTGAAGGAATCACGTTAATATCTTCTGTAAGCAAAAACCGGTAGCCGGCAGTGAAAAAAATATGTGGCACCAGTCGTCCTTTGGTGAGAAAGGCGGCATCATCGGTGAACTGGAGTTTCTGTGGTATGATTTGTTGTGCGGAAGCACCAATAAAATAATTCTTTGAATACAACCAGAGACCGAATCCGATATCGGGGCGGATCTTATTCAATTCACCACTGAGCGAAGCACCGGTTGCGGGATCAAAGGGATCGCCGGTGCCGGTAAAATCCTGTTTGCTGCGATCGATGCTTACATTGGTAATGCCTGCGGAAAAACCGGCGGACAGGTTGGTCGTGGGCGTCAATCCCAGGTGGTACGCATAGGTAAGATTGGCCGTAAAGCGGTTGAAGCTTCCTGTCTTATCATTTACGATAGTGCCACCAATACCATGGTGAGGTTCTGCGGCGGTATAATTTTCCCAATAATAACTACCGCGGGGGTTTTGTCCGGGTACTTCATACGAGGTGGCGGAGGTGCGGTAATCTTTCTTACCGATCGGCGCATGTATGGAGAGATAGGTCGTTTTGGGCGCACCATTCAATCCCACCCACTGGTCACGCATACTCAGTTTGACATCGGTATAGTTCTCCACCCCACTGAGTGCGGGGTTGAGAATATAGTTGTTCAAAATGTATTGTGTGTAATGCGGCCTTTGCTGGCCCATTACCTGCATCCCGCATATGATCACTGCGAGGGTCAATAAACTGCATTTCATTTTCATATCTGTATCACATTTCGTATTAACGGATCACGTCTACATACCCGGTCATCACCTTGCGGCCATTTTTCGGGTTTACGATATAATAATAAGTGCCGATGGGTACGGGCTTTCCTTTAATCGTACCATCCCAGGGCACATTATATCCATCTGAATGGAAGATCAACTGACCATACCTGTTATAAATGTCCACGGTGGAACCGGGATAGGTATTCAGGTAAGCGATCACCCAGGTATCATGCACACCATCACCATTCGGACTGAAAATATTCGGAATAGCTGGTGCTTTCAATACTTTAATAAACATCTGATCGCTGGCTTTACATCCACCTCTTGCTGTTACGGTAAGGGTGAGTGTGATATCATCCACACCATTTACATTCGGATTTTTGATGGCATTGCTACCTGCAAAATAACCGGGCAGGGCTGGCGTCCATAGATAGCTCAGTTCGTTGCCGGTAACCACGGGCTCCAGCATGATCTGTCCGCCTTCCAGCATGATACGATCAGGTCCTGCATCCACCACGGGATACGGATGTACCGTAATGGGCATGGTGTAGGTGGTACTGCGGCAACCAAAACTGTTAACGGTATAAAGCGAAACATTATACGTACGCGGCGTGGTAAAGGTATAATTCACCACCGGTGTGGTGCGGATATTACCATCATCCATATTCCAGTTCCATTGCACGGTGGTTCCGTCTCTCGGATCGCTGTTGTCGGTAAAGGTGAAACTGCCAGCACCCACACAGATATCGGTCTTGTCGGCTGTAAAGGAACCGAAGGGCTCCGGATGAATATTGTTGATGACAATATTGGTATCGCGCACACAACCGGCACCGCTGGTTACCTGCAGGTTTACGGTATAAGGGCCTACATTGGTATAAATATGTGAGGGGCCTGAATTCGTAGATGTATTCAACGGACCACTACCCGGATCGCCAAAGTTCCAGAGATAAGTAAAGGTCGGTTCAGTACCATCCGGAATGGTGGATACATTGGTAAATACTACGGTGGCAGATGGCAAACACACACTCGGATCTACGGTGAAACGCGGCCTCGGTATCGGATTCACAAACACTGTTTGTGTACGGGTGGTGCTGCGGCAGCCGTTGCTGGTGGTTACCGATAATGTAACCGTATAGTTGCCCCAACCGGTAAAGATATGCGTGGGGTTTTGTAAGGTGGATGTATTATTCGCGCCACTGGCGGGATCACCAAAATTCCATGTCCAGCCGGTAATGGTACCGGAAGCAAGCGGTATGGTAGAAGTAGTACTGTTGAAACTTACCGCCGATTTTTCACAAGCCGTAGCACTGAAGGTAAATCGTGCAGAAGCACTATCCAATACGGTAATGTTGCGGGTGAGTGTATCCACACATCCGCCTGCTGTGGAAGTAAAGGTGTATTTGATCGGATATGTACCGGGCCCAACCAATGCCGGATTGAAAATACCAGCAGCATTTACACCGGGACCACTGAATACGCCGGAACCGGGTACCCCTCCTATTTCTGATGCCTGGGTAATCTGGAATGGTGCAGCATCGAGACAGGCATTGGGCATGGCATTGAACTGAACCAATGGTGCAGCATTCACGGTAATCGTACGCAGACGGTCATTTACACAGGTACCACCGGAATAAGCGCGGTAGCGAATGGTAAATGTTCTCGTAAGCGGCGACTGGAAGTTGGGATACTTGTGTTTATAGATCTTACCGGGTGTAGGTGTATCATCGGTATCAAATGTACCGGGCGCACCCACATTATCCCAATAGATTTCCACTTTGGTTACACTACCGAAGTTAACGGTAGACGCATCACGGATAGAAATTGAATCATTGGCACACATGGTGGCCGGATTCAGCGGAGTGAAATCAGCCACGGGTATATCACCATTCACCGTGAAGGGGAATGTTTGCGTGGTTACACATCCATTGTTGGTGGTAACGGTGAGTGATACGGTATAGTTACCTGTAGAAGAATAAGAGTGTTGCGGATTTTGTAAGGTAGATGTATTCAACGGGCCGCTTCCGGGATCACCGAAATTCCAAAGCCAGTTGGTAATGGTTCCGGGCGTTACGCTACTGTTATCAAAGAATTGAGCGAAGGTATCATCCAGACAAACTTCCGGTAAAGTGGCATCCGCAACGGGTTGTTTGTTTACGGTAATGTTACGAACCAATGCCGGATTGCTTACACAACCTTTGCTGTTGGTAACGGTGAGTGTAACGGCATAGTTGCCGGCAGCCGCATAAGTATGCGTCGGATTTTGTGTATTGTCTACCGGAGAGAGATCGCCGAAGTTCCAGGTCCATGCATTGGTGGTACCCACGTTGGGTGTTGAGAGATCGGTGAAGTTGAGCACTTTTGTTTCGCAGGTGGGCGCTGTAACACTGAAATCTGGTGTGGGCAACGGATGTACCGTTACTACGGCAGCACCAGTTTGTGCCTGATTACATAGTTGTGCAGTCGCATCCTGTACACTCAGCAGGTTATAGGTAAAGGTGCCGGCAGTACCCGTGGGTACGTTCACCGTAACAGAGTTACCTGCTACAGTGGTTACAGACTGTGTGGGTCCGCCATTGATATTATATGTAAAGGTATAGGGAGCTGATGTACCTGCACCAGTAAATGTAACGGTGGGTGAAAGTGCATTGAGACAAACTTCGGTAGTTCCTGCAATACTGGCGGTAGGTAATTCATTCACGGTAACGGTAACGGCCCCGGTTTGGTTTTGCGAACAAAGCGTGCTGCTGGCATCCTGAACGCTCACGAGATTATATACATAGGTGCCGGGAGTACCGGTGGGAGCAGCTACGGTTACGGAGTTACCAACGGTAGTGGTTATGGTCTGGTTAGCACCGCCATTGATATTATATGTAAAGGTATAGGGAGCTGTTGCGGCGCCGCCGGTAAAGGTTACGTTGGGCGCAGGAGCATTTTTACATACGGTGATATTACCTGTAATGGCCGCCGTGGGTAATGGGTTTACGGTTACCACCACGTTTCCGGTTTGAGCCTGAGTACAGGGAACCGGTCCTGCATTCTGTACACTTTGCAGGCTGTAGGTGAATGTACCCGCTGTAGTAGTAGGCACAGCAACAGTAACGGAGTTGCCGGCTACAGTGGTTACCGATTGTGTAGGCCCGGCATTGATCGTATAATTAAAGGTGTAAGGCGGCACACCCGTAGCACCGGTGAAGGTGATATTGGGAGAAGGCGCATTCACGCAAACGGCGGTATTGCCTGCGATGCTGGCGGTGGGCAACGGATCTACGATGACAGTGGCGATGCCGGTTTGTGCCTGGGCGCAAACCTGAGCGGTACCATCCGATACACTTACAAGATTATAATTGAAAGTACCGGTAGTAGCGGTAGGCACTGAAACGGTAACCGTGTTACCCACGGTAGTGGTAATGGTTTGGTTAGCCCCACCATTAATATTATAGGTAAATGTATAAGGAGCGGAAGTACCCGCACCGGTAAAGGTGATCAGTGGAGAAGGTGCATCCTTGCACACTTCGATGGTGCCGGCTATGGAAGCGGTGGGCAATTCATTCACGATTACGGTGGCGGCTCCTGTCTGCGCCTGGGTGCAGGTAGTGGAGCTGGCATCTTTTACACTTTCAAGGTTGTATGTAAAGGTACCGGCTGTGCCTGTGGGTACAGAAACAGTAACAGAGTTGCCCACAGTGGTAGTTACCGATTGAGTGGCACCACCATTAATATTGTAATCAAAAGTATAAGGTGCCGTACCCACAGCACCGGTAAAGGTGATGGTGGGTGAAGGCGCATTTTTACAAACTGTAGTAGTGCCGACCAGCGATGCAGTAGGCAGCGGATTCACTTTCACGGTGGCGGAACCAGTTTGAGGCTGGGCACATAAGGTAGAGCCGGTGTTCTTAACGCTTTCGAGGTTATATATAAAGGTGCCGGGTGTGCCGGTGGGTACGGTAATGGTGGCGGTGTTGCCGGTTACGGTACTTATGGACTGGCTGGCGCCTCCGTTAATATTATAGGTAAAGGTGTAAGGGGCTGTACCGTCAGTGGCGGTAAAGGTAATAGTGGGTGCAATGCCGTTCTGGCATACATCGATGGTACCAGTGATACTGGCTGTAGGCAATGGTGCAATGGTTACCTGTTTGGTAATAGTGGCACTCACGCAGCCCGGTGTGGTAATGGACCAGAAGGTAACGGTATAGGTACCTGGTGCGGAGAACGTATGTGTCGGGTTTTGTACGTTAGAGGTATTGGCCGCACCGCTGGCGGGATCGCCAAAGTCCCAGTTCCATCGGTAGTTGGGCCGGGGTGTTTCGGTGTGGTCGGTGAATTGTACGGGTTCTGCTACACAACCACCTACGGTGAAAAGGAAATCAGCTAAGGGTGGGTCGTATACGTTGAGGTCGAATTCGATTTCCTGTTCGTTGCCACAACCGTCTGCATTGGGTGCATAGGTTGTAATCAAAACGGGGAAAGTTCCACTAACTAAAAAATTGTAGGTATAGGGCAACGAGTACCAGTAAAGTGTCTTTCCATTTACCACTGTTGTGGAGTCTGGTCCTCCTGGGCCTGGCACACAGGTAGTATATTGCATTAACACACTGGTAGGTGAAGGAAGTGGTGCAGGCAATTGTGTTAAATCCCATCTGATGGAATCCGCACAATAAGGCAAAGAAACTTTAAATTTAAATGGAGAGCCTTTACAAACTGAAGGCGTAGGCTCAATACCATATTCTGTATTAACTCCAATCTGCTGATAAAGGTCTTTAACGTTAGTACCTGCGTTGTATCCATAACTTTCCACATTACCGAATCCATATGCAATAGCACTAAAACCAGAGTCTGCACGAATATTAAACACAGGGTTTGTGGCGGCACGCGCTGTAAGATCTTCTTTCAAATAAGAATACACCGTACCGGGAATGGGCGTAAAAACTGCAGTTGGCGCCACACCATTAATCCGCAAAGAACCTGTATTAATAGTTTTCATTATGATATTTACATAGTGTGTGGTAACCTGACTCTGTCCAGTTGGTACAAAGGCTTGATGGGCAGAAAAAACGGTAATATTATTGATAGTTTGTTCTGTAGAACTGAGTACCACCATTTCCGGATCTGAATTCGTTTGTGGAGTACCGCAGGTTTGACTCGAAACATATTGAACAACCTGTACCGGTTTGTCAGACTGGATACGCGTTGGTCTAAAGGCGGTATATTGATAATAATTACCAGCAGTCAGTCCTGTTAATATGGTAGCTACACCATTATCAGTTTTTGTGACCACCGTTGTGGGGTCAGACACGTATACCCGGATAAAATCGGTATTATTATCGGCAGCATTGGTTGCCACTTTTTTTAAAGGTCCGGTAAAAAACTCTTTTCCCCAGGCACTGGTCGGAAATAATTGTTGATAAAGATTATCACCTCCACTCGCATTAGTACAACTAAATCCGGACCAGGTGGTTGCTGAAAAAACAGCAATGGGCACACAACCTGATCCACCAGAAGCTAATGATCTGATTCTTGTACCGGAAGGGTCTGCATTCTGTTGAAATTGTAACTGATAAACGTCTCCCACATTTGGTATGGTTACCGTAAAAGGCGTGCCAGCCACATGCGCACCATTTCTGGTGTTGGCGGTAGGGGTAATTTCTATTTGGGTATTAGGCTTTGATGCAATGATATTCATTTCGCCAAAGCTTTGAGATGTTCCTGTATTACCAAAACTTGGCATCACATAGTCTTTGCCCCAAACTTTAGTAGGCAGCACCAAGGTGGCGCCGGAACGGGCAGATCGGATAATATGAGCAAAAACAACAACTGGCTTTAGTGCCGTTACTTTTATTCCTTTCCCTGTGCCTATTCCATCCTGAATTCCGGTCATATGCACTCCTGTATTGGGGGCATCACCTGCCGCATTCGGACCGAGAAATTTCCTTACCACTGTATTAGCAGTAATAGTAAAGGGAATGTTTGTTGCGCCAACCTGAATACTACCAGAAGTTGTAACATCGCTGGTTATGTAAATGCCCATGGCGGATTGAGTGCCGTCAATATGCTCAGGATAAGGGATCCAGAATTCTTTGCCTTTGTTGGATAAGTCTTGACTATACAGGTTGCTCATTTTGAACAACAGGATAATTGCTATTAGTACTTTTTTCATCAATTGCTAATCTTAGATTATGCTTACAATTTTGTAAAAACTCCTGAAACTATTCTACCATCTTTATGAACTAAATTTATATAATACACCCCTTGTTTGAGTGCCGAAACATCAAGAAATGATCCATTAAAAAACTTGTCATTTTGTATTGCAATCCTTCCAGTTTGGCTTACAATTGTCAATTTGAAAAAATCAGTTAAAGCATCAGTTCCTTTATATACATTTATTTTAATATTAGAAGTGGACGGATTAGGAGATACTGCTAGTTTGAGAATTTCCTTTTCAGTACTGTTGACAGCAATACGATCCAATAGACTATTCGTTTCACTTCTGATAAAATCCGTTTGAAGATTAAGTTTTGCAATATACACAGGGGCTGTGTTCTGATTGATCTGAGGCAATGAAAAATTCCCAATACTAACGATTCCAGCGCAAAATGAACAATACCAACCCGAAATGTAAAAATCATCCCCATCAATCAAATAGTTGAAAAAAGGATGAGCATTAGTTGTTAATATCTTTTTAACGGTTGGTGTATTTATATTTACATTGAGGACATAAATAAAATTATCTGAATTATTAAAAACAGCGATCCTGTCATCTGTGTATTTATCGCTCTTTGACAAAACATAAGATGTAATACTATTATTATTAAACCCAGCTATGTTGATAGTTTCAGTTATGTTTAAGACGGGATCAAACCTTTTTAATACCCCGCTACCATCTACATAATAAACCTTATTATGATTGTCTGTCGCAAAGCAACCATAAGGTATAACACCAGAAAATGTCAATGGCGAATTAAAAGAAGTGCCATTAAAATGGAAAATTTTAAGTTGATGATTGAATTCAGTCCCCCCAGTGATTACCAAATCGTCTAAAGCCAAATTATAATTACTCATGGAAATACCGGTTAGCCCAGAATTCACAGTAGTAGGTGTACCAGAACCTGTGTAAACACGTAATAAAATGTTACCTGAAAGATCATACCCATATAGCGTAATAATTGCTCCTGTACTTGTTTCAGCTAGTATTTCTTCGCCGAGTGATAAACTAAAAGGTGGCGAGACTAAATTACCAGTAGCTCCATTGATAAATTCATTTGAATAATGTAGTTTAACAATACCTGATCTAAACGCAAATACTGGAATTCCAGATTCTTTTACCCAATTAGTGGTTCCATTTTCGGTATAATGAAATACATCGGTATATTGTTGGGTGGGTGGGGGAAATACACCTACATGATTATAATATGTAGAAACAGAAGTTGAAAGAAAGCCAGATGCAGAAAACAAAATGTTCCCATGATAATCCTTCACCAAATTTGAAGGTCCATCAGCCGATCCATATGCCTTTAACCAACTAGTTGGGCATGCAGAGGTATTTACATAAGTAAATGTATAATCATCAATATAATTCCCAGAAGTAGCTGTAACCGTAATCGTACCATTTGAGTTACAGGGAACGGATAAAACTATCTGTTGGTTATTATGACTAACTTCTGTTGCCGGTCCAGAAATCGTATAAGTAGTTGGTAAACAGGCTGGATTTTTCAATTGAACAACGATCTGGTTATTCACCGCATTATAGGGCGTGGTTGGGAACTGTTTTATGCCGAAATAATTGGCTAAAAAAGGGTATCGGGTGAAATAAGGATTTCCGGTTTCAGGATCAATGAGTGGTGTTTGGGAAAAAAAGGATCTTGCCCTATCTCGTTGTCCAACAGTAAATAAAAATTTACAAGGATCACTAGTCTGATCCATGTAATTCATAAACATAACTCCATTGGGGTTAGGATTACAAAATGCATAACTTTCAACTACTGGAAATACCGGACAATCTGTATTTTGATTTTGCTGTGGGGGGGTATCTAACACTTCATCACCAAAACTAATCGTAGAACACCCCCGATTATAAGTGTGGAAGAGCCCCAACCAATGACCTACTTCATGAACACCCACTCTGCTTAAGGCTCTTTCAGGAATAGTAGGATTATCAACAAAACTTGTATTTAAAATGACACCATCTAAAAGACTATTGGGAATTGGTATTAAAGTTACCGGATGGATAGTGGTACCTGTATATTCCCAAGGAAAGGAACCATCTCCACCGGCACCTTCTGCATCACAAATCCAAATATTGAGATATGTATTTGTCGGCCAGGCATTTAATCCACCCAGATCCGTTCTTTTTGCTTCTATATAATTTACTCCACCCAAGCCTGTAACTGTAGTGGTACGCCTTTCAATTCCGTTTGTTGGCGCACCAGTTGGAGAGATACAAGCCATTCTGAACTCAAATTTCATGTCAGCCGGCAGGTTAGACCAAACTCCTGGTACTGAAGAAACATCCGGATTCAGTTTTCGAAAATCAGTATTCAGTCGGTTTAATTGAGCGATAATTCGCTCATCTGAAACATACTGATCAGGAAATGCTGGATTGAATATAACATGAAAAACAACTGGAATAATTATCACACCGTTGGGGTCAACTAATCGAGAATTAGAATTTATGATATTGTTACCACGAAAATTACTCGAAAACCGATCAGTAGAATTTGCTTCATCGCCAGCAGTACAGAATTTACCGCTTAATTTTTGCCCTTCGCAAAAATTAGGATAAAGAAAAACAATAAACAGTACCAGCGTACTGAATAAGTATAATTTTCTCATGTAATTAGTCCAAAATGTCCGTCGGTGAAGAAAGTAGTGACGAATTTACTGATTCCGGATTGAATTTCACAATTCCATA
The DNA here is from genome assembly GCA_026391455.1 of Bacteroidota bacterium. Taxonomy (GTDB): domain Bacteria; phylum Bacteroidota; class Bacteroidia; order Chitinophagales; family Chitinophagaceae; genus JJ008. Next base: position 1,358 of record JAPLEH010000025.1, on the reverse strand, counting down.
ACCAAAATCTGAACAAGGTGGTGATAACGGTAAATCTACGATAATGAACCAGTTAGAGCGGGAACGATTGCGTATAAGTGTTATAAACTAGTAGCCTTTATTGTTTAATTGAAGCTTAGAACTGGTAAGGCTTTGCGAAAAATGCTATATACATGCTAATTTTTCCCGATGCGATTAATTTAATCCTTTTTAATGTTAGATGCTATAAGTAAAGAACTATAAAACAATGCTTTAATATGTAAAAGTTAGTTCTGTTTAAGCTTGTCCTGTATGTTGTGAAAATATGTAAAAAGGTGACAAAATATTTAGTTTTTAATAATTAAATAAACTTTATAAATAATTGAATATAAGCATTATAAATAAACTACTTAACCCAATCAGAATAGTATAAAACCTCACATCCGTTTATAATACCTTTTGCTACGTTTTTTAGCTAATAAAACTAGCACCTACCCGGTTACTATATCTCAGATTACCGCTGCTGCTGCTAAATGGTTTATGCGCTGGTTGGGGTACTTATGCCCTACCCTGCATAAAGACGCAAATCTGCCCCCTTTTAAGGGAGCTGGCTTACTAAAGATTTTTGGGTAATTACATTGAGATAAGTAACTGAAAGACTTTTGCAGTATTTATTCACTACTAAAAACTGTAAAAGATGAAAAAACGGGAACCAGATAACAAGGCTGTTCAAAGGGCGATACAGTACATAATCGCCACAAATGACCTTGCTAAGGCTCAACAGGACTTAACCAATTATAAAAAATCAGCTAAGTTATTTAAGAGGAAAATTAGTCAAGCCAATCAGCTTAGAATTAAGCTCCGTAAGGGTAACGAATAATTTATAATACAGGGTTATGGTATCAAGCGTTTTATCTATTGGATATACTTCAGCTAATTGGTCAACTTGCCCATTGTATCTGTCAAAGTATAAAAACTTGTATGTAGTTAAGTCTTCATTTACCACCATCCTCCTATGGCAAATCATATTCCTATATTCTTTGAACATCCAAAGTTTTTGTAATTCATCCTTATATTCTTCGTACAAAGCAGGTCTGAATTTCTTTAAATCAGAAATTGCACACTCTATTTTATTGTGCATTGCCATGTCTTTAAATTCTTCCATCCTATCAAAGCTTTGGGAACTCAACATCATTAAGCCATACAGAGCAAACTCTATATCGCAATTGATTTTCATAAACTGCCCTCGAATAAATATTTGTATATTCCTACGCATTCTGACCACCCGTTCCGATCATCGTGACCACCTGTTCCGATGATGCTGACCACCCCTTTTTTAAGGAGATTTCAGGATCATTCCTGCGATGCTGACCACCTGGTTGTATGATGGTCTTGCTGCC
>JAPLEH010000059.1 GCA_026391455.1 Bacteroidota bacterium | reverse complement strand
TGCCAGCAGCACACCAGCCGCAGCAGCCGGAGGTTGGGTATGGACCTACAATGGTTCAACCATTGCCGGTAACAATACCAACACCGTAACCGGTATCAATATCGATCGTACCGGTACATACAGTGCAAGGGTAACGGATGTGAACGGCTGTTCAGCTTCATCCAATGATATTGTAGTGGGATCAGAAGCATCTGATCGCCTGTGGATCTACCCGAACCCGACTACCGGAGTATTCCAGGTACGTTTGTACTACGATCCTTCTTCAATTTCAGAGAAACGTGCGGTGTATATCTACAATGCACAGGGCCAGTTGATGACCAGTCAGGAATTTGATCTGGTTAACACCACTGCTCCTTATCTGAGAATGGAATTCAACCTTGGCAGAGCTGCCGCCGGCACGTATGTAGTGAAGGTGGTGCATAAATACACTGGCAAAGTTGTTTCCGGACTTGTAGTGGTACAATAAGCACTGACTTATTACCTATATCATAATAAAGCCCTGACTGAAAAGTCGGGGCTTTATTATTTATAATCCTGAAGACCAAATCAGGCGAATAGGAAAATGATTTGAAAGAAGCACAAACAATCTTACTGCTTACTCCAAAATAAAATCCCGCCATAGCGGGATGTATACATATTCACCCAAAAATTGCCTGCCGAAAATTCGAATCGTTCATTTCTTTTTAGGCAGGGCCGCATTTGGCATGGTTCCTTCCGTGTAAGGCAACTGATGTACGGATGGAGGGTATTTATATTTGAATTGCGACATATCCGGTTTTACACAAGGCATTGTACCGTTGCCGTAGTATACCACATCCTGATTGGGTAACTGATAACTTAGCGGTTGAACGGGTAAGGTAACTTTATTAGAATCCTGCTGAATCACCGGGGAAGTCTGTAATTCTTTTTGCAGTAATGGAAGCTTTGAATTTTTCTGCAGGTATTCTTCCACATTGAATAAATCTTTTTGTTGTGCAGCGGCTGATAAACCTGTAAAAATAAGCAGGGTGCAAGTAATTAATTTCATGGCGTTGATTTTAGAAGACAAAAATAAAATTATTTTTTCATTTCCTTCCAGGCATTGATCAAACCGTTGGTAGATGCATCATGATTGGCTACCTTATCAGCCGTTTCCAGTTCTGGTAAAATGCGATTAGCCAATTGCTTACCCAATTCCACACCCCACTGATCAAAGCTGTAGATATTCCAGATAAGCCCCTGTACCAGTATTTTATGTTCGTAAAGTGCGATCAATTGCCCCAATGTAGCCGGTGTTATTTTTTTAATCAGGAAAGAATTGGTGGGTTTGTTGCCAGCAAAAATCTTGAAGGGCAGGAGGGTGGCGATTTGTTCGGCCGATAGTCCGGCTTTTTCCAGTTCCTGTTCGGCTTCTTCTTCCGTTTTGCCGTTCATTAATGCTTCTGTTTGCGCAAAAAAATTGCTCAGCAATTTTGTATGATGATCTCCCAACGGATTGTGGGATTGGGCTGGTGCAATAAAATCACAGGGGATGAATAAGGTACCCTGGTGGATCAACTGGTAGAAGGCATGTTGCCCGTTGGTGCCGGGTTCGCCCCAGATCACCGGGCCGGTGGTATAACTTACCGGTTCACCATTGCGGTCAACACTTTTTCCATTGCTTTCCATATTGCCCTGCTGGAAATAGGCGGCAAACCGGTGCAGGTATTGATCGTAGGGGAGGATGGTCTCTGATTGTGCGCCAAAGAAATTGGTATACCAGATACCAAGCAAGGCCATCCACACCGGGATATTCTTTTCAAAAGGGGTGCTATGAAAATGTTCATCGGCAGCATGTGCCCCTTTCAATAATTGTTCAAAATTCTTATAACCAATCGTCAAAGCAATGGAAAGACCGATCGCACTCCAGAGGGAGTAACGGCCTCCGACCCAATCCCAGAATTCAAACATATTCTGCTTGTCGATCCCAAACTTCACCACTTCTTTTTCATTGGTCGACAGTGCTACAAAATGACTCGCGATATGTTTTTCGTGTTTTGCTTTTTTCAAAAACCATTCCCGGGCCGTATGTGCATTGGTCATGGTTTCCTGGGTGGTAAATGTTTTGGATGCAATGAGAAACAGCGTGCGCTCCGGGTTCAGTTTCTTTAATGTTTCGGCGATATGCGTACCATCCACATTTGATACAAAATAGGTTTCAATATCTTCTACGTTGTATGGACGCAGCGCCTCCGTTACCATCAGTGGCCCCAGGTCGCTGCCGCCAATACCAATATTCACAATATATTTGATCCGCTTGCCGGTATATCCCCGAAATGTTCCATTGTGTACTTCGTCACAAAACTTCTTCATTTTGCGAAGCACTTTTTTTACCTCCGGTATTACATTAGTGCCTCCGGAATAAATGGGTCTCTTTGAAAAATTGCGGAGTGCCACATGCAATACCGCCCTTTTCTCCGTAGCATTGATAGCATCTCCGTTGAACATGGCGTTGATACCTTCCCCGAGTTTGCATTCTTCTGCCAGTTGAAGTAAGAGGGACAACGTGGTATCATTAATGATATTCTTCGAAAAATCGACCAGGGTATCTTTCAGGCAAAGCGAATATTTGTTGAACCGTTCTGCATCATCCCGGAAAAGATCGCGCATATGCACCTGCTTCATCTTATCGGAATGATCCTGTAACTGCTGCCATGCACGGGTGGTGGTGGGATTGATAGTTGGTAACATATTGCCTGTTTGTTATGCTTATAATTTATTTATCGTATCTATTGTCTTGTCCACCATCTCCGGTGTAATGTCGAGGTGGGTCACCAATCGTACCCGGTTTGGTGAAATAGCATAACCGAGAATGGCATGTTCCTTCATTTTTGCCACCAGTTCGGGTGCAGAAAACCCATCCTGCAGTTCGAAGATGATGATATTGGTTTCAACCGGCAATACCATTTTGGTGAACGATTTTGCCGCTACCGCTCCGGCAATGGATTTTGCATGTGCATGATCGATAGACAGGCGGCCGATATTGTTTTGCAATGCATAGATACCGGCTGCTGCCAGAAAACCGGCCTGCCGCATTCCTCCGCCGAATACTTTCCGGATTCTGCGCGCTTTTTTGATCATGTCTTTTTTGCCTAATAGCACACTGCCAACGGGGCATCCCAGGCTTTTACTCAAACAAATGGAAATACTGTCGAATAATTCGCCGTATTGTTTGGCGGATTCATTTTGTGCAACCAGTGCATTCCAGAGTCTGGCTCCATCCAGGTGAAAAGCCAAGCCTTTTTCACGGCAAAGGATTTCAATTTTTTTCATTTCAATCATGTCATAGCAACTGCCGCCCCCACGGTTCGACGTATTCTCAAGGCATACCAGGCTGGTATGGGCCCGGTGCGGATCATCGGGGTTGATAGCCTGCGCTACCTGCTCAGCATTGATGCGGCCCCTGTCGCCATAGAGCAATTTTACTGAAGCGCCGGAATTGAAGGCAATACCACCTCCTTCATATTGGTAAACATGTGCGCTTTCATCACAAATCACTTCATCACCCGGTTGTGTATGGCATTTGATGGCGATCTGGTTGGTCATTGTCCCGGAGGGACAAAATAGCCCGGCTTCCATACCAAACATAGCAGCCGACATGGTCTCCAGCTCATTAATGGAAGCATCTTCCCCAAAAACATCATCACCCACACGGGCTTTCATCATAGCATCGAGCATTCCCGGGGTAGGACGGGTAACGGTATCGGAACGAAAATCAATGATCATGCGTAGAATTTGCCGCAAGATAATCAGTTCACTCCTGAAAAAAACCAGTTGGCGAACCACGAAAGGTCAAAATTCCCTTATTTCTTACCTTTCCCGCCGATATGCAAGAACCTACTATACTATTTTACACGATTCTTATTGCCTGCTCGCTCTTGCTGGCACTGATCGGCTTGTATATTCTGGCAGCGTTCAGCCGTTTGTTCAGGGGGCGTATACGCAATGAAATCCTGCGTAAAAATGTAGTGGCCTGGCTGGCTATTTTCTGTATTTCCGGTGCGCTATCACCCATGAGCAGCGGCTTCTTTATCATTATCGCTAAACACGGCTATCCCGGTCTTATTTTTTATCAGCTAGTATCCACTACTTTAAATACGCTGCTGGTGTACAATACGGCCCGCTTTGTGGCTGAACATAAAAAAATAAAAGCGTTGCCGCAGGGTAAGCGGATGGGTTATATCCTCTCCACGATCATTATTACTTCATTGCTGGTGAACGTTCCCTTTTCGATGGCATTGTTCAATTTTCAGAAGCAATTCCTGAAGTTTGTTATCATTTCCAATATTTATATCACCGCCATTACAGGTCTTATTTATACAGTGATCAGCTACCTGGATGTGGAACGCAAACGGAAATTTGATGAGAAGGAACTGGAACTCAGCCGCCTCCGGGAGCTAAAGACAAAAGCAGAACTGGATGCGCTTCATTCGAAGATTAACCCGCATTTTTTATACAATGCCCTCAATTCCATTGCCGATCTTTCTATTACGGATGGAAAGAAAGCCCGGAGAATGACCATCGCACTTGCCGATCTGTTCAGGTACAGTATCAATTACAGCAACAATAATTTTTCATCGGTAAAGGATGAAGTGGAAATGGCCAATGTGTACCTGCAGATTGAAAAGATCCGCTTTGAGGATAAACTTAATTACAGTATGGACGTAGAGGAGGGGCTGGGGCATTACCTGGTTCCCCGTTTTGTATTGCAGCCCATCGTTGAGAATGCCGTAAAGCATGGATTAAAGGCCACTGGCCAACTCACCCAGATAACGGTGTTGGTAAAGCGTGATCAAAACGGAATGGTAATACATGTACAGGATACCGGCCCTGCCTTCCCGGATGAAATGATCCCCGGCTATGGAGTAAAAAGTGTATACGATAAACTGGACCTGCTCTTTCCCGGCCACTATGAAATGCATTTTACTAACGAACCGGTAAAACAGGTATCTCTCTATATCAACAAACTGGTAAAGGATGAATCAGCTATTTAAAGCGCTCGTAATCGATGATGAGCCTGCCGCACGCAGGCTGATGAAAAGTCTGTTGCTGGAACACAGCGATGTGGTGGAAGTAGTGGGAGAGGCGGGCAACGGACGGGAAGCCATTGAAAAAATTGAAACCCTGAAGCCCGATGTGATCTTTCTGGATATACAAATGCCGGACCTTACCGGCTTTGAAGTGGTGGACCAGTTGAAAGAAAAGCCCAATATCATCTTTACCACCGCTTATGAGCAATATGCTATTAAAGCTTTCGAAACTTTTTCGATCGATTACCTGTTGAAGCCGATCAAGGAAGAACGTCTTGAGCAAAGTATCGCCAAACTGCGTCAATTCGGCCGTCATACACAACAGGTGGACGTGGCCGGTCTGCAGGAGATCATCCGCCAGATACAAGCACCCCAGAAAGCCACTGCATTACCCATTAAGACCGGCGACCGGATCAACCTGATCCGTTTTGAAAACATCAGTTACCTGGAGGCCAGCGATAAGTATGTATATATATATACCCTTGATGGACTAAAACACCTTACGGACCAATCCCTCAGTTCGCTCATCACCAAACTCCCTGCCCCTTTTTTCCGGATCCAAAAATCCTATATCATTAATAAAGACCGGATCAAGGAAATGCACCGTCACTTCAATGGCCGGTATATCTTCACCCTGGAAGATAAAAACTCCACCCGCCTCACGTCCGGACGCACTTACCATGATGCGATCCGTGATGAATTCGGCCTCTAATCCCCATTTTTAGCCATTTATCCGAAACAAGAAGTACCCGGTAACCTGATCGGGCCTTGTACGTCTCACTCATATATGCGAAACGGCCGGTTATCCCTGAAACAGGCCGTTTAATTTAAAACATTGTTCTTGGTATTGCATAGTACCTACTTTTGACCTGTAATAGTAAACGCAAAGTACATACTAATAAAAACAACAATATGAGAAAGTTCATGGCCATTCTGACAATCTTCTTTACAACCTTATCCTTTGTCAGTCAGGCCCAAATCAAAAACGGTAAAATTTCCGGTACGGTTATCGACGGAAATACCAAAACCATTGAATCGGCCACCATTACCCTCATCCGCGCCAAAGATTCCAGCGTAGCCAAAATGAGTGTGGCAGATAAAACCGGACGCTACCAGTTTGAAGGAGTGGCAGAAGGTGATTATTTTGTAACCATTACCGCAGTAGGCCATCAGCCCGGTGTATCTCAGCGCTTTTCAATTTCTGCTGCCAATGCTTTGGTGGAGCTGAAAACCATCGAATTGGTGCCCGCAGCGAAAACGGTACAAGGCGTTACCGTTACAGCCCGCAAACCATTGGTGGAGCAAAAGCTCGACCGTATGGTTGTGAATGTGGAAGCGGCTGCTACCAATGTGGGAGCCACCGCGATGGAAGTATTGGAAAAATCACCCGGTATCACGGTCGACAAGGATGGCAATATCAGTTTGAAAGGCAAACAGGGCGTACAGATCTATATTGATGGACGACCCAGCTATCTTTCCGGAAATGATCTCGCTAATTATCTCCGCAGCCTGAATGCCGGACAACTGGAACAAATTGAGATCATGACCAATCCCCCTGCAAAGTATGATGCTGCAGGTAACAGCGGTATTATTAATATCAAAACAAAAAAGACCAAACAATTTGGATATAATGGCAGTATCAATACCACCTGGAGCCAGGGCCGGTATGCGAAGTTCAATGAGTCTGCCAATTTTAATTACCGTAAAAACAAAGTCAACCTCTTTGCCAACCTGGGTTACAACTACCGTAAGAATTTTCAGGACCTGGATATTCAGCGGAAATTCATTGATGCCAATACGAAAGAAGTACGTTCACATTTTGATCAGGATGGCCATATCAAAGACGACGGGGAGTCGTACAACGGAAAGATCGGTCTGGACTATTATGCAACTAAGAAAACTACCTTCGGAGTGGTATTAAATGGGTTTTACAATCCCGGTAGTTTCAGCAATACGAGTAATGTATTTATTTCAGACCCATCCCGCGTGTTGCTGAGCAAAACCATTTCCACTACCGGCAACGATCGCAAATGGAAACATCACAGTGGTAACCTGAATTTCCGTCATATATTCGATTCAACAGGTACAGAACTGACCTTTGATGCGGATTACCTGAATTATAACAGTACCAATGCACAAAGACTGTATAACAACTATTTCAATCCCGACGGAAGTGTATTATCCCGGCCCGATACATTGATGGGCAATCTTCCGCAAACCATCAACATTTACACCGCTAAATCTGATTTCTCCAAACAGTTGAAGGGTAACCTGAAATTTGAAGCAGGCGTGAAGACCAGTTTTGTAAAAACCGATAATAATGCGATCTATGATAATATATGGAATGGTAAATCCATACTCGACAGTGGCCGTTCCAATCATTTTATCTATGATGAAAATGTAAATGCAGCCTATGTGAATTTTTCCAAACCGCTCAGTAAAAAATTATCTGCTCAATTAGGCCTCCGTGTTGAAAACACCAATGCCAAAGGTAATTCCACCGGTTATGTCTGGAATAATTCATTAAATAAGTTTGTGCCTTTTCAGTCTTCATTCAAACGCAACTACACACAATTGTTTCCTACGATGTACCTGCAATATGAAGCCAATGAGAAAAACAGTTTTGTACTCAATTACGGACGTCGTATAGAAAGGCCCGATTATGAAAGCCTTAATCCTTTCATCGAATTCCTCGATAAATACACATTCGAACAGGGAAATCCTAACCTGAGTCCTCAGTTTGCGCATAATGTGGAATTGAGCCATACCTATAAAGGATTTCTTACTACTACATTGAATTATAACCGTACCACTGATATCATAGAAGATGTACTGGAACAGCGTGCAGATGTGAATGAGACGTTTGTGAAAAAATCAAACATTGCGAGCCGTGATCAATTTGGTATATCGGTAAATGCCGGAGGCCAGATAAAGAAATGGTGGATGGCCAATCTGTGGACTAACCTGTACAACAACCGCTATAAAGGTATCGTAAATGGAGATCCTATCTCTATCGGGGCCACTACAGTACAGGTAAACCTTACCAATCAGTTTAAATTCGAAAAAGGCTGGAGTGCAGAACTGAGTGGTTTCTATACCTCACCGCTGGCGGAAGGTGTGTTTCAGATCCGTGCATTCGGTCAGGTGGGAGTGGGTATCACCAAACAGGTATTCAAAGGAAAAGGTACCTTCCGTTTATCCGGACGCGATATCTTCCTTACCCAAAAAATAAATGGCACCAGCCGGTTCAGTACCATTGATGCCGCATTCCAGCAGCGGAGGGATTCCCGCCAGGTGGCATTGGGCTTTACCTACCGGTTCAGCAAAGGAAAGATGGGTAATAATCAGAAAAGAAAAATCGGTGGTGCAGATGATGAAAAAAACCGGGTGAAAACCGGAGATAACTGATTCGGGAATCATTAACCAGGACCATTAACTTATCCTGTCAGGGGCTGTTTCTTCAAAAGAAACAGCCCCTTTTAATATTATGAGTATATCGGTACATAATCGGAAACCGGCAGGTATGCTGTAAAGTCCTTAAGAAAGAGATACAGAAGAAGTAAAACCGAGTAGGGTAGGGCAGCCAGTATTTTTTTGTTTTGTTATCAAAACGTAGTGGGCAGACCTTCATCCTTTTTTTAAAAGCGGATTCTTTTTTGATTGCATCAGGACTTAGTTAAATTTGCTATATACAGCCAATATTTGTTTACCAAAACTGACTACTATGCCATCATTTGATATTGTAAGTAAAGTGGAAGCACAGGCACTCGATAATGCCGTAAATGTGACCACGAAAGAAATTACCAACCGATTTGATTTTAAAGGTTCCCATGTGGAGATCAACCTGGATAAGAAAGAGTTTATCATCAAACTGGAAACAGACGACGATATGAAGATGCGTCAACTGATTGATGTACTGATCAACCGGGCCCATAAGCAGGGCATAGCACCGGAAGCTTTTGATGCATCGAAGGAAGGGGCCCAGAGCGGAAAAGTATGGAAGAAAGAGGTGAAAGTGCGCAACGGGTTGGCGCAGGAGGATGCCAAAAAGGTCGTGAAACTGATCAAAGATTCCGGAATGAAGGTGCAGGCCTCCATCAATGATGACCTGGTGCGGGTAACCGGCAAAAAAATCGATGATCTGCAGGCCGTAATCCAGCTCTGCCGCAATGGAAACCTCGGCATACCCCTGCAATATGTGAATATGCGGGACTAATACCTGCATAACCGCCATTTTCACAACCAAAAATGTGCATTGCCCGGTGCAGAATGGGTGCATATCAAAGCGACCAAAAATTTGGAAACGCCAGTAAGTGTAAAGTATATTTGGTATACAACTGCACGGAATTTTAGCAATAAATGAACGTGTTGGGAGAAAGGAAGTCTGTAAAAAGACGGAGCATCTCCGGGAGTACTGGAAGCCCCTCAAAAGGTGGACACGCTCCAGAAAGCATCGGGTAAGTAATCAGGAAGGCGAAAGCCGGAATGGAAGCTCACTTGGTGCTTTCGTTTTTTTTGCACACCTGTGAATAAATTACAAATTTTTAGCCACCAAACAGGCCCTTTATTACGTAAGTAAATAGTTATGTCAAACGATTGCGATAACCATGATATAGTATACTTATTAATCGGGAATCCAGATCTCATTACAAATTAACGGGATATAGTATCTTTATTTCTGGCGTTTTAAAGTTTCCGGAATATTTGGATGAACACCGGAACAGGCTTACCTTTGCAACCCAAATTATCAATTAACCTGTACGGCAAAATCCGTATAGCCTTTAAAATCATCGAGTTATGAAAAAAGGAATCCATCCCGATAGCTATCGGTTAGTTATTTTCAAAGACATGAGTAACGGTCATATGTTTCTCAGTCGTTCTACTGCTTCATCTAAAGAATTGGCCAAGTGGGAAGATGGTAACGAGTACCCGGTTATCAAGCTGGAGATCTCGAATATGTCCCATCCGTTCTTCACCGGCAAGAATGTTTTGGTAGATACAGCAGGTCGTATAGATAAATTTAAAAAGAAGTATGCAAAGAAAGCAGAATAATATTTATCTTTAGGCACTACTCTGAACCTGTCCCAAACAGGGAAGAGTTTTGTTTTTCATGGCTATACTTTAAACCCTCCGATTCTTCGGAGGGTTTGTTATTTATTTATACTGCTGAAAAATTGTTCTACCACTGAACGATCATAAGGAGTACGGTATGGGTCCATTGCTCTATCTTCATCTAAAGGTCCCATGAAGTTGCCCATTACTACTATATAACTTCCATCATTTTTATTGGACAACAAAGGTGAGCACTCCGTTTTCCCTTCTGATAATTCCTTTGCTTCTGCTTCCTTTTTCATTGCCGCTAATTGTTCTTCATATACATCGCGTTGAGTTGCTGTTTTCTCCGGAAGCGGAAGACCCGTTACATCATTCTTGTCCGAATGACAACCGGTAAGAAAACCGGAGAAACAAATGAATAAAATAGCGAGGTATTTTTTCCATACCGGAATATTCATTAATAATACATCGGGTGAAATGAGTACGAGCTCACGGTTGAGTTGTGTATTCCGGAAGCGACCGCAAAGAGGGACATTTCCTTTTGATTGTATATAATTATAGATGGAGGTATCATCCATTTGGGTAAAATCCACCACTGTTTTACAACAATGGTTGCAAAATGATCCCTGATCCACCGGGTTCATGTGCTCCCATTTTTCATGGCAGGGTTCTGCAATCTGAATGCGCGGCATGCGGGGTTGGTGCTGGTTTTGGAATGAATATCAGTAGTAAGATACCTTAGTTTGCCTATTTTTGATGACCCGCATTGTTAAAAATGACTAAAATTATCTTTACCGAAGAGTTTTGCCAGCCCGAACAACTGTATCCTTTTACCCTTACCCGGCAGATACAGGATATCCGGGTGGGGATCCTCACTATCCGGGAAAAATGGGAACAAATGCTGGGACTTATTTCCTATGATAAAAAGGAAGACGATTATAAAGATCTCGAACGCTCCGTCAATATTGACGAAGCCACCGGCGACGGGGCCTGTTATATTATACATGGCAATGTATTACCGACCTTGAAACTGGTAAAAGTTGTACAAAAACTGAAGAATGGTGAATTCATTGCCACACCGGGTGGAAACAGTCTGGTATTCCGCGTGTCGGGCAATGAGATCGCGGATAAGCATAAAATAAAAGTGGGCAGGGTGGTGGAGTTCCCCCACGAAGTAAAGACCATTCAATATCCCTGGGATATTTTTCAACTCAACGACTGGGCCATCCGCCAGGATTTTGCATGGCTTACCAGTGGGAGAAAATCGCAAGCCATTTCCCGTACCAATAAAGTGGTGATGCCTTCTATGGTATTTATAGAAAAAGGTGCCAGGGTGGAGCATTGTATCATCAATGCATCTACCGGACCTGTATATATAGGTAAGAATGCTGAATTGATGGAAGGCTGTATCATTCGCGGACCATTGGCAGTCGGAGAGGGGGCCTGTCTCAAATTGGGTACAAAAGTGTATGGTGCCACCACACTCGGTCCGCGTTGCGTGGTGGGTGGTGAAATAAAGAACTCCGTGCTGTTCGGATACAGTAATAAAGCACATGACGGATACCTGGGCGATTCAGTAATCGGCGAATGGTGCAATATGGGTGCGGGTACTACCAATTCCAACCTGAAGAATAACGCCGGTGCTGTACGAATATGGACTCCTAACGGAGAAATGAATGCCGGTAACAAATGTGGTGTATTGATGGGCGATTATTCCCGCACTTCCGTAAATACAGCTATCAATACCGGTACCGTGATCGGCGTATGCTGCCATGTATTTGGGTCCGGGCTTACACCGAAGTACATTCCCAATTTCAGTTGGGGAAGTGATGGCGTGACCCGGTATGAGGTCAATAAAATATTCACTGATATAGAAGGATGGAAAAAGCTGAAAGGGCAGGTGCTACGGGAGGATGAGAAAAGTATTATCAAATATATTTACGAAAAATACTGACCGGTTGCTATGGTCAGCCACGAAGGCATTGTAACCAGTAAAACCAATTTAATAAATAAAGGAATCAAAACTATGCGTAAACAAATCGCGGCCGCCAACTGGAAAATGAATCTCACGTACCAGGAAGGTGAAAAATTATTGGATGAAATACTTTCGGCAGCAGTACATATGGCCGATCATCAGCATACTGTATTTGCTGTACCCTATCCCTACCTGCTCATGACACGCAGCGAAGTGGAAGAGGACAACACCAACTACTATGTGGCTGCACAAAACTGTCATCATAAAAAATCGGGTGCGTACACCGGAGAAGTGTCGGTAGGAATGCTGCATTCCATGAACATTAAATATTGTGTAATCGGGCATAGCGAACGCAGAGAGTATTTTGCAGAAACCAATGCCATGCTTGCAGAAAAAGTAGATCTGTGCCTCGAAAGTTATATCACCCCGATCTTTTGTTGCGGCGAACCGCTCTCGGTACGTGAAGCCGGTACACAAAATGAATTTGTGGCAGCACAGTTGAAAGAATCCCTCTTTCATTTACCAGCAGAAAAAATAGAAACCCTCGTTATAGCCTATGAGCCCATTTGGGCTATTGGTACCGGTAAGACCGCTTCTACCGAACAGGCACAAGAAATGCACCAGTATTTACGTTCTGTACTGGCAGATCAGTACGGGCAGGAAGTGGCCAACAAAATACCCATCCTGTATGGCGGTAGTGTAAAGGCGGCCAATGCCCCCGAACTGTTCAGAAGCCCGGATGTGGATGGAGGTCTCGTGGGTGGTGCTTCTTTGGTAGCTTCCGAGTTCATCGCGATCATGAAGGCACTTAAATAGTTCCGCAGTTACCGGTTTCAGCAGGGGAGCGGCGGATCGGGCAGGATTGTTCGCGCTATTTTTTTGTAAAAAACGTTATTAGTTATTTCTGCGCCCTACCATATCGTATTACAACGTAAAAACCAGGTATTACTCAGTTTTTTAAAAATAAGAGCTGTGGTAAATGGCCGGGATATATATCTGCTGGCCGATACCCGGCCAGTAGTGATAGCCGTTCGTGAAAACAATCCGCGAATTGTGATCACGGACGGTTATCATATTACCAAGCCGCTGAAGCTGGTCTATAAAGACATGAACACCTATTGCTTTAAAGTAGTATGTGCGCTGAATGACCAGCAATTGTATATCGGGCTGGCCGTGCTTTCTGCATTTTACCTCGGAGGTTTTTTCACCGGGTTTTTATTTCTGAAAGTATTCAGTTTTTTCCCGCTCTTGTATCTGCTGATGTTCTATTATCTCAACCGCAAAGATTTTTTCCGGCTCATTCCGGTGGTCAACTAGTCATATCGCCTTCGGTAATGGAGATGACTGGCTCCGGCAGGGGTACCATATCATAATCATTGAGCTTATCCATATCGAGTATGGTCAATGTTTTATCATCATTGGGATGGTACATGATATTGAATTTGGCACCGTACACGATTTGCGAAGCGATATAGGAGGTGCGCCCCATCACGTTGTTGGAAAACACTTCATCAAATGCTTTTACAAATACCATCATCTCCATATCCGTACTGCCAATATCTTCTTTGGTAAATCCCCATAAGGGGCTTTTTTCATTGATGGGATGTACGATCGTCCAGCTCAGTGCCAGCACATTGATCTTGGAGATATCCATATCCAGGCTATAAAATTTATCCACGGATTTGCCATTCTCTTCGGTGGATACAGCCAGTGTTAATTTTACTTCAGCTTCGGAAAGGCTGTTATTTTTATAAGGGGCCATGCGAAACATCAGCGCAGTGCCGTCTTTATAGGGAGCGATCACCGCATTGTCGCTGAAGCGCAAAAATATCTGGGGCCGGGCAAATCGTCCGTAGAATAAACCGGTGGCAATAGCAAAGCTGAGCAAACCCAGGAATGCTTCAAATGTGGAAACAGCACTGGCCATAAAGCCTACGGGACTGATGCGGCCATACCCCACCGTGGTAAAGGTTTGCGCACTGAAAAAGAATACTTCGGTGAAGTTTTTCCAGGGTGAACCGGAATTGACACCCGAGAGATGATCGATACCGATCAGGTAATATACACCGGCAAAAATGAGGTTGATGCAGATATATATGAGGAAGAGCAGCAACATAAATCGCCCGGCCTTCATTTCAATAAGCGTATGGTACCAACTGTACCGGTCGAGTATACCTACCCCTTTTTTTCGCGCATTGGGTTTGCCGTCTTTATTAAAAAAGCGGCCACCGGTATTATTACTGGCTGTGCCAAAACCAGTGTTGTCCATCGAGCTGAGGTTTCTCAAACGTTTCAAAAATGCCATACTCAAAAGTATAATTAATTTCGGGGATGCGATTTAGCGAAAACAAATTTCACTGGTAATCGGTTCGGAACTAATTTTATCAGGATGGCAAGAAAGAAAATACTCTGGTTGTGCAGTTGGTATCCAGGAATGACGGAGCCTTTCAATGGTGATTTTATACAACGGCATGCCCGTGCTGCTGCCCTGTACAATGATATTCATGTGATTCATGTGATTGGCGACAGTACCGGACGTGTTACCACTATTACCAAAGAAATGCACCGGGAGGAAGGGCTCACCGAGCAACTCGTGTATTATCCCCGTACGACCAGCTTCTGGGGAAAAATCACGTCCAATTATCGCTGGTATTTCCTGCTGAAACAGGCCATCCGAAAGTACCTGGTGGAGCAAAAAAAACCAGACCTCACTCATGTGCATATTCCCTACAAAGCAGCGATGGCAGGTAACTGGCTGCGCAAAAAATACAAAGTTCCCTATGTGCTTACTGAACATTGGGGAATCTACAATGATGTGGAAAAGCTGAATTATGTGGGCCGGAGTTCATTTTTCAAACGCTTCATGCATACCGCGTTCACAGAAGCAAAAGCCTGTATCAGTGTAAGCGAATACCTGGCCGCAGGCGTGCGGAAACTGGTGGCACCCGTGGAATTTTCCATAATTCCCAATGCAACAGACACCCGTTTGTTTTACTACAAAGAAAAAAAGGAGGGCCGGTTCCTATTTATACATGTTTCCAATATGGTGCCGCTTAAAAATGCGGAAGGCATTCTTCGTGCATTTAAGTTACTGCTGCAAAAAGGAATAGAAGCCAGCCTGCTGATGGTTGGAAATCCGGATTATACCCTGCCCCAATTTGCGGAATCCATGGGCTTTACGCCGGAGCAGGTAAGGTTTACCGGTGAGATACCTTATGCCGACGTGGCCAGCCATATGCAGGCTGCGGATTGCTTGCTTGTATATAGTAATATCGAAAACTCACCCTGTGTAATCGGGGAGGCGCTTTGTTGCGGTTTGCCAGTGATTGCCACGGAAGTAGGCGGTATCCCGGAATTAGTGGATCAATCCAATGCACTGCTCACTCCTCCCGGTGATGATGCAGCTTTGGCAGCAAACATGCAAGTCATGCTCCTTAATAATAAGCGATACGACCGCCCGGGTATTGCAACCAAAGCAGCCCAACAGTTCAGTTATGAAGTAGTGGGGAAACTGTTTGATGATATCTATGAAAAAGCGGTGAACTGATCCTAATGATCTGCCCGCTGTATACCATTAATTCTCTTTCAGTATATTGATCAGGTCAATGTATTCTTTCATCGCAGTTTCCTGCGACTTGCCTTTCTGTGCCATCCAAGCTTCGTACTTGGCTTTGTTTACAAAGTCGAAGGGATTTGACGGCGGTTCTGTATTTACATCTCCCACACTTCCCTGTTTGTAGAGGGAATAGAGCTGAAGCAGTGTTTCGTTAGAAGGTTTCTGACTTAATGATTTACTATCCGATGCGGCTTGTTCAAATTGTGCTTTCAGTTCCATGGTATCAATTTAATGATCAAATATATTATAAGTTCAACAAGTAACCGAAGGAAATACGGATGGCTGTATGGTGTTGTTCGTTAGGGATTTACCCTTATTTTAAATTGAGATCAATTGATCCTGGCTTTATCAATGAAAATATGCCTTACCTCATTTTCATTACTGACCGTACGGTAAAATTCATCGAGGTAGCCGGTCATCGTTTTTTTGCTTCTTTCGGTAAGCAGCGGGCAGTTGTTGATCAGGTCATAGATTGCCGCTTTTTTCTCATTGAATAGACGAAGGGTCATATTTAACTCCTCCATTGTACGGGGGAATCCTCTGTACACCCGTTCGGTGATTTTCTCCGTACCAATCACTTCGTTTGGTACGGCATAACTGGCATCCACGAGTCCGCAATAATCAAAATCATAAGGGACGGGTAAGGGTAATGCCTGATCTTCTTTGCGAGGAAAAATGAGTTTGATATTGTGTTCATTGGGAACAGACCAGTCGGTATTACCGATCATATATTCGAAGAGGGCAACTTTGGTCATCAGGTCACGGTTGGTACTTTCGGTGAGGTAGGGAGCATGATCCTTTTTCTTACAGCCATTACGCCTGGCCATATCTGCATCATCTTCCAGCAGGAAGGAATACTGCGTGTAAGAGCGAATCCGGTTTTTGGTATCGTTGAAGGTGGTGCGGACCAGTCGTACCCGGAAACTTTTTTCCTCAAGGAGGTTATATATTTTATAGATCAGAAATTCTTTCAGCAACAATTGTTCATCATCGTCTTTGGCTCCGCAGGCGATCACCAGTTTCAGTTTGCCTAATGAAGCAAAACGGGACGAGTGGTTGCTCCGGAAATCGATCATGATCGGAGGGATGCGGCAATAGCCTCTTCTGAATTTTCCACGAGCACCGAGGTTCACCGGTTCTTCGATACTGGTGCTGTCGGGAAATTTCATGGCAATGGTGCCGGGTTGAAATACGTCATCCCCTTTTTGTGATTGCAGCGCTTTGATATCGGTGGTAAGCGAAAGTTCTATTACCGGTTCATCGGTGAAAAACCGGATGCTGTCCACAGGCTGAGCATGGAGCTGCAGACAGCTCACAAGGATAAACATACAAAGCGACAGAAACGATTTTCCTGCTTTCATAATCGGTGTGTTAACGGTGTATAATGGTTGTTATCCTGAAAATACACAACAAAAATCAATAGGCCCCAATTATTTCATCACTTCCGGAATGGTATGCCCCACACAGCCATTGGGCATTTGTATATGCAGCATGGCCGCGAGGGTGGCTGCGATATCTGTCATGTAAGTTTCGCGGTTGGTCTTGCCCTGTTTGATGCCCCATCCGTACCAGAGCAGAGGAATATGGGCATCATAAGGATTCCATAATCCATGCGTGGTACCGGTATTGGACCAGGCATCCATATAGCCGGGCTTCAATATCATCTGAATATCGCCATTGCGCGAAGGATAGTATCCATTATTGAGCATGGTACGAATGGTGGCCGGGAGCGGTACTGTATTCAGTTGGTCCAGCGGAAAAGCACGGGCAATGGCCGGTTGTTTTTCCAGAAACTGAAGTATATGACCGGTAACCCATTTCTTTTCAATTTTAGCCGAATCAATCGCGCGGTTGTTCAGGTGTATCTGGTAATTATCATCACTCAGCACCATATTCGGAATGGCAAAAACTTCATTCAGGGATTTGTTCAGGTTTTTCATCAGGTCGCTCATCATCAGCCTTCCGCCCGGCATTTTATTTTCTTTCAGAAACTCGGGTATATGAGCCACACCATGATCTGCACTCAGAAAAAAAGTATATTGATTCTTACCCACTTTGGCATCCAGAAAATCGAGCAGGTTGCCGAGTTCTTTATCCAGCCGCAGGTAATTATCTTCTTCTTCCATGGAATTGGGACCGAAAGAGTGCCCAATATAATCGGGAGAGGAATAGCTGATCGTGATCATATCGGTGATCGCATCTGCACCCAGTTGTTCATTGCTGATGGCGGCTTTGGCAAATTCACTGGTGAGTGTATTGCCCATAGGAGTGGTGGCTATCTTGCCATAATCTTTTCCGATAAACTGACTGAGCGTATAGGGAAATCCGGTGCCGAATGGCTTTGCTTCATAACTTTTATCATCGGCCGTACTCTGCATGTAGGTGGACGAAGGGTATAACAGGTTCCAGCCCTGCTGGTAATATTTATCCACCCATTTCTGACCGTTGAAATCGCTGACCCATTTGGGCAATTCATTCATATAATAGGTAGAAGTGATCCAGGCACCGGTGCTGTTATCATACCAGTAAGCAGCATTGGCACTATGACCAGCGGGTAAGATACCGCCACGATCCTTGATGGCCACACCTACTACTTTTCCTTTGAAATTGGTGGCCAGCCGCAGTTCATCACCAATCGTATTGACAAACATATTGGCCGGGCTCATTTTGCCCTGGGATGAACTGCTGCCTACAGTATTCACAGATTTGTCTTCTGTACAATACACGGTTCGTTGCAACTGACTGTCCCACCAGAAATTGCCGGTAATGCCGCTGATTGCCGGCACGGATCCTGTATAGATGGTGCTGTGTCCGCAGGCGGTAACAGTGGGGGCATAAGGGATCATTGTATTTTCACAGGAATAGCCCTGATTCAGTATACGTTTAAACGCGCCGGTAGGTGCATAGCGGTCGTAATAGCGATAGAGATAATCCCAGCGCATCTGATCGATGACCACACCCACCACCAGTTTGGGACGGGCTATGGGTTGCTGTGCAAAAACACTGAAAGGAATAAGGGCAAAGAGACAGAATAATTTGAGCCGTTGCATGGAAATCATTTTCGCAAATGTAAGGTTTTGCTTCCCGTCATGTATTAACAAATCCATATGTTATGACCGGTTTGGAGGTATGACGGAAGCTGGCAGCCAAAGGATGCTTTTACTTATTTTTGAATAATGAAAACAATCGGACTTATCGGCGGGCTTACCTGGCATTCATCGCTGGATTATTATCGGTATTTCAACCAACTGACCAATGAACGGTTGGGTGGAGCGGAAGCTTCCCGGGTCATTTTAAACTCCGTGAATTTTGGCGATATCAAGCGCTTTACCTTATCGGACGATTGGGACAGCATTACGCAGTTGATCGGTACCGTGGCGCAGGAAACAGAAAGGGCAGGGGCTTCCTGTATTTTGCTCGGGGCGAATACCATGCATTATATCGCTGAGCGGGTGCAGGCGATGATCAATGTGCCGCTGCTTCATATTGCCGATGCCACAGCCGTTGCTATTAAAGAAAAGCAACTGGATACGGTTTTGTTATTGGGAACAAAGTATACGATGCAGTTTGATTTTTACCGGAATAAACTGGCTGCACATGGTATAAAGGCACTGATACCGGATGCGGATGGGGTGGAAATGATCAATGAAAGTATTTATAATGAACTGGATAAAGGGTTGTTTTTACCTGCTACGCGGGAAAAATACCTGACGCTGATTGAGGCCAGCAGAGCAAGTGGTGTGCAGGGTGTAATATTGGGTTGCACAGAGATTCCATTATTGATCAAACAGGAGCATTGTCCTATACCCGTATTCGATACGGCCTTTCTGCATGCAAAAGCGGCTGTGGATTTTGCGACAGCCAGCTACGAGCCGTAAACAGCCAGCTGCAAGTTACAAGCTACAAGCTGCAAGCAAACAGCCAGAGAGGCTTCGAGCCTCGAGCTATCAGCTTCGAGCTTTGAACAGCCAGCTATTAGCTACAAGCTTCAAGCTGCAAGCAAACAGCCAGCAACCAACAGCCAGCTACCAGCCGCGAGCTATCAGCTGCGAGCTTCGAGCCTTTAACAGCCAGCAACTAGCAACCGCGAACTGTATTCAACCTATGCAACCTATGTAACTTATGCAACCTACCTACGCTAAAGCTACGGTTTACCTACCGTAATGAAATGAAGGTAGGC
>JAPLEH010000074.1 GCA_026391455.1 Bacteroidota bacterium | reverse complement strand
ATATTGCAAGTGTTAAGCATCAGTATTTTTGAAAAAATACCAATAGTAAAACTATTCGAAAACTCAGTACAACAACAAGATTTCAAAGAGCTAAATGATAATCAATTGACTATCTTTGATTTATAACGCAACGCTACTGATCACTTACAACTTAAAACTTAAACTACTTAAATGCATTGAATCCTGTAACATCCATTCCCGTTATGAGCAGGTGTATATCATGTGTACCTTCGTAGGTAATCACACTTTCCAGGTTCATCATATGCCTCATTACAGGATACTCGCCGGTGATACCCATTCCTCCCAGCATTTGCCTTGCATCGCGGCAGATATTGGTGGCTACTTCGCAGGCATTACGTTTTGCCATGCTCACTTGTTGTGGGGTTACTTTCCCTTCGTTCATTAATACACCCAGCCGCCAGTTGAGCAATTGCGCCTTGGTTATCTCCGTGAGCATTTCAGCCAGTTTCTTTTGCTGCAATTGAAATGCGCCGATGGGTTTTCCAAATTGTTCCCGCTCTTTGGAATAGCGGAGTGCGGTATCATAACAATCCATTGCAGCACCTATCGCTCCCCATGCTATGCCATAACGGGCTTTGGTAAGACATCCCAATGGCCCTTTCAATCCTTTTACATTGGGAAAAATATTTTCTTTCGGCACTTTTACATTATCAAATACCAATTCACCGGTAGCGGAAGCCCGAAGGCTCCACTTTCCATGTGTGGTAGGGGTACTGAATCCTTCCATACCTCTCTCCACCACCAGTCCCCTGATTACTCCTTCTTCGTCTTTGGCCCATACCACAGCCACCTGGGCAAATGGAGCATTACTGATCCACATTTTAGCCCCGTTGAGTATCACATGATCACCGGCATCTTTGATATTGGTCAGCATACTACTTGGGTCGCTTCCATGATTGGGTTCGGTCAATCCAAAACAACCCAGCCATTCTCCGCTTCCCAACTTAGGTAAATATTTTTTCCGTTGTTCTTCACTACCATATTGATAAATCGGAAACATAACCAAGGATCCCTGCACAGATGCAGTGGAACGTACACCACTATCGCCCCTTTCCAATTCCTGCATCATTAATCCATAAGAAATATAATCCAGGCCACCGCCACCATATTCGATGGGCACGGTAGGTCCAAAACAACCAAGATCACCCAGTTGCTTTACTATGTGTTGCGGAAACTCTGCTTTTTGCGCATAATCTTCTATGATCGGACTGATTTCTTTTTTTACATAATTGCGAACGGATTCACGGATAAGTTTATGTTCTTCGGTAAGCAATTCATCCACGCCAAAATAATCCGGGCTGGTAAAAAGGTCTGTACGGGCTGCCATCGTTATAAGATTTTGATAGTAAAATTCTGCTGCAAAGTTAGGTGAAACGGTGCAAGTATCATCCCATTGTGAAGGGATGTACGGCTATTAAAAAGTCCGAAAAATCATTAATTTGTAAAAAAAACCATGAAGTCTTTCCTAATCCTCCTTTTCAGTTACTTTATAAGTTCATCTTCTTATGCCCAAACAGATTCTGTTTCACAAAAGGCCCAAAGCCAGATCCGGCAGTATTGGTTTGTAATGCTTAGCAAGGGCAAAACACGTGACCAGGATTCTGCCACGGCCGCAAAGATTCAGACAGGCCACCTGGCCAATATTACCCGCTTATACCAGCAAGGAAAATTGAAAGTGGCCGGCCCTTTTGGCGGTGATGGCGGGGCGGCTGGCCTATGAAATTCATCCCTGGTGGACCATGCCCACCGGAAGTTTTAAGCCGGGTAAGCCTCCAGGAATCCGTTAGGGCCACCTTTTGCAAATCACACCATAAAAAAATTACCACTCACACCAATTATTTCCCGGTCTTACCTTATTCGGGCCGTTCCATATACCGGCAGGTAGCGTTGATGCAACAAAAACCAACTTGCTGCGTATTTCTATTAAACCCGCTGTGTGAATCTGACCGCAACTGTTTTACAGGATGAACTGGTAGCCCGCTGCAAAGCCGGCGACCGGTACAGTTATGAATTACTGTACCACCGCTATGCCACATCCATGTTCAATACCAGTTTGCGCATCGTGAACAACAGGGCGGATGCGGAAGATGTATTGCAGGAATCCTTTATCGCAGCATTCCGGCTGGATGATTTTGATCAACGTGTCACGTTTGGGGCCTGGCTGAAGCGGATTGTGGTCAACAAGTCTATCGATGTACTGCGACGCCGGAATATGATAGTGGTGGAAATAAAAGATTCACTTTATGATGCGATACCCGAGTCTGCTGCGCCTGATGAAGAACAGATTCATTTGAAAGCAGCGGCCATCAAAAAGGCAATGATTCATTTACCGGCTGGTTATCGTACAGTACTAAGTCTTTTCCTGTTTGAAGGATATGATTATGACGAGATCAGCGAGATCATGCATATAACACCAGCTACCGTACGCACCCAATACCACAGGGGCAAACTAAAACTATTGCAGCTATTGCAAAAAGGAGGATTGGAATGAATGACCGTTTAAAAAATTATATTGATGAACATCGTGCATTGTTCGACGATGAACAGCCTGGTGAACAGGTCTGGCAACATGTACAACATCAATTGCCGGGTGAAGTGATCGTGCGGCGAATTAAAAAGCGTTATGTCAACTGGTGGGCCGCCGCCGCTATACTAATACTCCTTGCAGGTACGGCTTATTTGCTGACGAACCGTAAACAATTGCCGGTACCACCCGTAGTGGAAAAGGGAAATGACAGGATGGATGAGCCAATCGAATTAACAGACCCTGTATTTGCAAAGCAGTTCACCCAATACCGGGAGATGATAGGCCTGCAACGCGCTGAACTTAAACAACTGGAAAAAGAATATCCGCAATTGTATCACCAATTTGTAAACGATATGAATGAACTGGACAGTTCGTACCAGTCATTAAAAAAGAAACTGCCGGCAATCCCCAACCGGGAACTGTTGCTGGAAGCTATGCTTCAGAATTTGCAGCTGCAGAGCGAATTACTGAACAGGCAATTGATCATCATTAAAGAAATAAAACAAAAAAACAAACAGTATGAAAAAGATAAAACTTAGTGTACTACTACTGATGGCCGGTATGCTGAATATGCTGGTGGCCGCTGCACAAGACAAGGAAAAGCATGAACCCAAATTCAAAAAGACCAAATCGTATTCCAAATCCTATACACTCAGCAGCAATGACAAGATCGTACTGTACAACCAGTTTGGCGAGATGAAACTGACCACCTGGGATAAGAATGAAATCAAAGTGGAAGTGAGCATTACCGGAAAATCGGATAAAGAAGAAAGGGCGCAGGTCATTCTTGACCGTATATCGATACAGGACAGCAAAGAGGGTAATACTGTTTCGTTCAAAACAAAATTTGCAGACGATAGTAAATCATGGAATAAAGAGGACAAAGAAAAACATTACAGTGAAGGCATGGAAGTGAATTACCTGGTATACCTGCCAGCGGGTAATGCGTTGAAAGCAGAAAATCAATTTGGTAAAATGATCGTACCCGATTACCGCGGCGAAGCGGAACTCATCAGCAAATTCGGATCTCTTACCACCGGAAAAATCAGTAATGCCAAAGAGATCACTGTGGAATTTGGCAAAGGAGATATTGAACATATCAATGGCGGCAGACTGAATATCAAATTCTCACAGGGTGAGATAAAAAAATTGAGTGGAGAAGTGAAATCCAATTTTGAATTCTCACAGGTGAAGCTCAATATAGATAATGACGCCCGTGTGATGAATATCCATAATTCGTATTCTACCGTATACCTGGATCTGGATAAAAATTTATCTGCCACGTATGATATCAGTACTTCGCATGGCAGTTTTTCCAATAAATCTGACTTTACGATCAAAAGGCAGGAGGAAAAGGCCAATCAATATGGTCCCCGCTTCAATGAACGGTACAATGGCACTTCTGGAAGCGGCACCTGTAAAATAAAAGCTGATTGCAGTTTTGGAGAGATTGTAGCCGGACATAATATGCAGGTGGATCTTTCGGAGAAGAAAAAACCGAAAGCTTCACGTACGATTTGATCTGATGCATACAGACTCCGAAAGTAAGATGGGCCCTTCGGGGCCCTCTTTATTTGGTATAAAAAGAAGATATTTGTCAAATGGCATTAAATAGTACTCATCGAAAAATACTTGCACCGCTCCTGGCCCTGGGTACTGCCATTATTATAATCAATATCTTTCAACTACTTGCGCCATTGGCCTTCGATCCCTATGAGCGGGTGAACCCTTTTGAGTATTCTGAAACAGCTGAAAGCTTTCTGCCCAAACAGGTATTATATGACTTACTTGGAATGGGTATTGGTTTGTTTACCGGTGCTGTATTATGCATGTTACTGTGCCAATCCACCAAAATGTATATCGTGAACCTGGTACCCCTTGTACTATTGCTCTTGATTTCTTTGAATGACTGGCGTTTCTGGCTTTCTAAAGATTTGTTATGGTTATTGCTGCCGGTATGGATACTCCTTTGTATGGCGGGTTATTATTTGGGTCGATATATTCATCACCAATACCGGAAATATAAACAATCGGCTCAGGGAAGATAAGCCTCCATTTCCCTTTGATATTCCTGTGCAACCTCCCTTGCTTTATCTGCAAAATCTTCTCCTGAAGATGCATAGATAATGGCCCGGCTGGCATTGACCAGCAGACCACATTCTTTGTTCATGGCTTTTGCTGATATTTCCCGCAAGCTGCCCCCTTGCGCACCTACGCCGGGCACCAGGTAAAAATGATTGGGCGTGAGCTGGCGGATATTCGTGAATGAATCGGCCTGTGTGGCACCCACCACAAACATGAGGTTTCCGGGTGTACCCCATTGGGAAATGGTGGTCAATACTTTTTCATACAATTTTTCTCCACTGCTCATTGTTTGCAATTCAAAGTCACCGGCCCCTTTATTGGAAGTAAGCCCCAGCACAATAGCCCACTTGCCTTCGTATTGCAAAAATGGTTTGATACTATCTTCTCCCATATAGGGTGCCACCGTTACTGCATCGAAGGGCATGGTCTCAAAAAAAGCACGTGCATACTGATCGGATGTATTTCCGATATCACCCCGTTTGGCATCGGCAATGGTAAAATGTTCAGTGCCGATATACCGAACCGTTTTATCCATCGTCTCCCAGCCTTTGGCACCACCTGCTTCATAAAAAGCGGTATTGATCTTATAGCTAACACAAAGATCACGGGTGGCATCAATAATAGCTTTATTGAACGCAAAAACCGGATCAGGCTCCCCTAATAAATGAGATGGAATCTTCGTGATATCAGTATCCAATCCTACACACAGGTAAGATCGTTTTGTTTGTATCTGCGATATGAGTTGTGCTCGGGTCATGGTTGCTTGTTTCTGGTTGCTGGTTTCTTGTTTCTGGTTGCTGGTAGCTGGTTGCTAACCCAAAAGAGGCTTGCCTTCTTTGGGGCAGGCTGTTCATTGCTTGAAGCTCGTGGCTCACAGCTCATAGCTCGTAGCTGGCTGTTTACACTTGTTCCACTATTTTCTGCAGCAAACTTTCATCCTGCCACTGTTCTGCAATATTATCCATTTTCATTACTTCCTGCATAATCGCCTCCTGCCGCAAGCCCCGGCGCAATGCCTCCGAATAACGAATATTGGGACTGAATGTAACCTGTGAATAGGCCGGTATCCATCGATCCGGGTATTTCTCATGCAAACGGGCTTCGATCTTTTTCTGTAACAGGAATACAGGGTCTGCTGTTTTCTCCCTCATCTCTGTAAAATTATTGATCGCGAGATCGGCGATGGCATCCCCATCCGGTTTACGCAATGTCTGATACGCATCCAGTATTTGTGACCAGTCATCCTGGTAGGTATCGATGAGTTCATCCAGCACCCGGCAATCTTCAAATCCGCAATTCATTCCCTGTCCAAAAAATGGCACAATCGCATGGGCAGCATCACCGATGAGGGCAAACTTATCTTCCCGTATCCAGGGATGACATTTTACGGTAACCAAAGAGGAAGTAGGATTGTTGAAAAATTCATTGATATAATCCGGCATCAGGGCCACTGCATCGGGAAATGTTTCTTCAAAGAATGCCTTTACTGCTTCCGGTGTGGTAAGTTTAGAAAAGGACGCTGCTCCTTCAAAGGGAAAAAACAGTGTGCAGGTAAATGTTTTATCGAGATTGGGCAAAGCAATCAGCATATAATCCTTTCGCGGCCAGATATGCAGGGCATTCACTTCCATGGCAAAGTCGCCGGATACTGAGGGCGGAATCGTCAATTCCTTGTATCCGCAGTCGATATAATATTGCTGGTAATTGAATTTGGGATGCTGCAACTGGTGCTGTAAGCGGGCTGCAGAGAAAGCTCCGTCTGCCGCAAACAATAATTCAAAATGGGAAACCAGGCTTTCTGTATTAGATATTTCAAACGTCACATTATTCTTTTGCCAGTCCACCCC
The DNA here is from genome assembly GCA_026391455.1 of Bacteroidota bacterium. GTDB lineage: Bacteria > Bacteroidota > Bacteroidia > Chitinophagales > Chitinophagaceae > JJ008. The sequence goes on along the minus strand of JAPLEH010000074.1, from coordinate 101,978 downwards.
TGTACAGCGGCTGTGAAACTGTATGGATACCCCTTGTGCTTCCGCCAAATCCATTAATTTCATATTCAACGTGGCACGTGATACAGAATTGATATACTGCCCCTCTTTCCCATATGGCTGAAAGGCTGTACTTCCATCCACATGATGGATATACCGGCCATGCATCGGTATGGATATGTTGCGGATCTCTTCCGCCAGTCCCACTTTCTCCAGTGCCAGCAGGCCCCGGTCGCTCAACGCCAGGTTGATAGACCGACCGCCCAGCGCTTTTCCTTTTCGCATATCGTTCCGCCCTTCATAGATCTTTACACGATGGCCCCTTTTGGAAAGATAAATCGAAAGCAATGATCCTACCAGTCCTGCACCTACAATGGTTACATCTTTTTTCATACCCGCAATCTTTTACATTTTACGATTATTCAACGCTGGTCTTTGTTTTGCAAAAATAACACCCCTGCCCGCTCTATTGTTCTATAATATTTCCTGCTATTGGCATATCCCTTTGATGATCTCACCCAGTTTCCAGATATCGGCATACCGGTTATACAACGGTACCGGTGCCACGCGTATCACATTCGGCTCCCGCCAGTCGGCAATCACCCCTTTCGCAGTGAGTGCATCAAATATTTCCCTGCCTTTATGCAGCATCAGCATCGACACCTGGCATCCTCTTTCCGCTTCCAAAGCAGGCGTTATTATTTCGATCCATTTCTCCCGGCTCTGCCGGTTGATTTCATTCAATACAAAATGTAAATAGGCGGTCATTCTTTTTCGCTTTGCATGTATCGCTTCCATACCTGCTTCATCGAAAATATCGAGCGACGCTTTGTGTGCTGCCATCGATAATACCGGTGCATTACTCAACTGCCAGCCTTCTGCCGTGGGTATAGCTTCGAACCCTTTTTCCATTTTGAAGCGTGTTTCCTTCGTATAGCCCCACCAACCTGCAAACCGTGGCAACTGTGTATCCGCTGCATGCTTTTCATGAATATACACACCAGCTACCCCTCCCGGGCCACTGTTCAGATATTTATACGAACACCAGCATGCAAAATCCACCTGCCAGTCATGCAACTGCAATTCTACATTGCCCGCCGCATGTGCGAGATCAAATCCCGCATAGGCGCCCACGCTATGCGCCGCTTCGGTGATCGCCTGCATATCAAAAAGCTGTCCGGTGTAATAGTTCACCCCGCCCATCATTACCAGCGCTACCGATTCTCCTTCCACTGCAATGGTGCGGAGAATATCTTCCTTACGAATCGTATGCTCCCCTTCACGCGGCATTACTTCGATAATAGCTTTATCGGGATCCAATCCATGATACCGCACCTGCGACTCCAGTGCATACTGGTCGGATGGAAATGCTTTGGCTTCACAAATAATTTTATACCGCTCATCGGTAGGGCGGTAAAAACTCACCATTAGTAAATGCAAGTTCACGGTGAGCTGGTTCATCACCACTACTTCATTCTCCAAACAACCGACGATTTTTGATAGTTGACGGGGAAACAGTTCATGATACGGCATCCAGGGATTCTTTGCCCGGGAATGGCCTTCCACACCGAGTGTGGCCCAGTCGTCCAGCTCCTGCATTACATAGCCGGAAGTGGTCTTCGGTTGCAGGCCGAGTGAATTACCGGTCAGGTAAATACAATCCTCTCCCTGCTGCTGCGGAATGAAAAAGCGGTCGCGGAATTTTTTTAATGGATCCTGTTCGTCCATTAATGCGGCGGCGGTTGCGGTGTTCTCAAAATTCATTTATCCATTTTTTTCTCCGGGTTAAAACCCGGAGCTATTCATTAATATTGTTAGAATCCTGGGATTCGCTGAAATTCCTTCATTCTTTTTTTCCTGGGTCTTGACTGAACCTCATTTATTTTCTCCGGGCTGAAGCCCGGAGCTATTCATTAATATTGTTAGAATCCTGGGATTCGCTGAAATTGCTTCATTCTTTTTTTTTCCGGGGTCTTGACTGAACCCCATTTATTTTCTCCGGGCTGAAGCCCGGAGCTGATCATTAATATTTTTAGAACCCGTGGATTGCATTTATTTTCCTTGATTCGAATTTATCTCCGGGTTAAAACCCGGAGCTATTAATCGGTTCAATTATATCAATGCAATAATTTTTAATTCGATAGCAATGGGTGTGGGCAGGCTTTTAACCTCTACGGTCGTACGGCATGCCTGCACACTGGTAAAATAATCCGCGTATACCCGGTTATAAATCGGAAAATCTTTTTTCATGTTGGTGAGAAACACTGTTACGTCTATTATTTTATCCCAACTGCTGCCACTGGCTTCCAATACCGCTTTCACATTGGCAAATACAGCATGACATTCAGCTTCGATATCATACTTCAGAATATTCCCCTGTGCATCGAGTTCCAATCCGGGTATGGTATTGTCTTTGGGATTACGCGGCCCAATTCCGGAAAGAAATAGCAGGTTGCCGGCTTTTCTGGCGTGCGGGTATGCTCCCAAGGGTTTCGAAGCATGGTGGGTGTGAATGATTTCGCTCATACGATTTTGCGCTTATACTTAGTAGTTATAATTGAATGCAAACATTCTTAGGCTCTGTGAAAAAACGCAGGGCTTCCCAGCCTCCTTCCCTTCCCACTCCACTATTTTTCAATCCGCCAAATGGGGTACGCAGGTCACGGAGCAACCAGCAATTGATCCAGATGATACCACTCTCCACTTTTGCGGCCATCCGGTTGGCTTTGGTTATATCCTGTGTCCAGATGGTGGCTGCCAGACCATAATGGGTGGCATTAGCCAATTGAACAACTTCGTCTTCTGTTTTGAATGATTGCAAAGTTACCACGGGACCGAATATTTCTTCCTGGTTGGTCTGGCAGTTTGGGCCTAATCCCTCAATCACCGTTGGTTGAATAAAATATCCTTCTGCGCATCTGCCTTCCGGTTGTACAGATCTTCCTCCGCACAATAGTTTCCCTCCTTCCTGTTTGGCCGTATCAATACAGCGCATTATTTTTTCAAAATGCACCTTACTCACAATGGCTCCTTGCCTGGATGCTTCATCCAACGGATCACCTACTGTAAGTGCCTGTGTACGCTGTACAAATTCTGTTTTGAATTTTTCGTACACCGCTTCTTCAATCAATATCCGGCTTCCGCATAAACAGATCTCTCCCTGATTGCTAAATGAAGAGCGGATGGTATCGGTCATCATTTTATCCCAATCACAATCGGCGAATATGATGGCCGGATTTTTACCTCCGAGTTCCAGCGACAATTTTTTGAATTTTGGTGCAGCCAGTGATGCAATGCGTTCACCGGCTCGGGTACTGCCCGTAAAGGAAATGGCTTTAATTTCCGGGTGCGTTACAATGGCTTCACCGGCACCGGGCCCGGTTCCATGTACGATATTCAATACACCAGCGGGCAGGCCTGCTTCCATGCAGATACGGGATAAGAGGAAGGCCGTAACGGGCGTAACTTCCGATGGCTTTGCAATCACACAATTACCTGCTGCCAGTGCAGGTACGATCTTCCAGGTAAATAAATAGAGTGGTAGATTCCAGGGAGAAATGCATCCCACGATGCCAATAGGTTGCCGCAATGTATAGTTCACCGCCTTATCTTCCATATGATGGCTCTCCGTAGCAAAATGCATGATGCCCGTTGCGAAAAAACGGAAATTGGCAGAGGCTCTGGGGATATCCACCCGTTTACTCAGCCACAAAGGCTTACCATTATCATTGGTTTCGGCAAGAGCCAGTTCGTCGAGGTGTTCATCAATCAGTTCGGCGATACGGTTGAGCACTTTGAAACGTTCTTCTACTGAAGTGGTGCTCCAGGCCGGAAATGCTTTCTTTGCTGCACTGACTGCTGCATCAATATCTTTTTTATGAGAATCAGGTATTTGTCCATACACTTTTCCGGTAGCGGGATTGACATTGTCAATGAAATTGCCACTGAGGGGACCGATCAGGTTGCCTCCGATATAATTTTCGAGATGATAGGGAATGTCTGGTTTCATGTTGCTGCTTGCTCGTTATTGGCTTGTCCGCCGTGGCGGATTACTCGTTGCTTGTTACTGGCTTGTCCGCCCTCCTACATTTTATTACGGCTTGCCTACCCAAATATGATGGAGGCAGGTGGGTAAACCGTGGCGGATTGCTGGTGGGCAGGAAATAGCCTGACAACTAAATACTGCCGGTTCGTCCGCCATCTACCGGTATACTCACTCCATTTACATAGGACGCTGCGGGCGATGCGAGAAAGGCTGCTACGGCCGCTACTTCCGATGCATCCGCGAATCGTTTCATGGGCACTTCTTCCATCATATTCTTCTGCACGACATCAACGATTGTGTTCCCTTTTTTGGCAATATTATCAATGAGTGTACTCAGCCGTTGTGTGGCAGTAAATCCTGGTAATACATTGTTTACTGTAATATTGAATTGCCCCAGTTCATTGGCCATGGTCTTTGCCCAACTGGCTACAGCACCACGGATGGTATTTGAAACGCCAAGATTTTTCAATGGAATTTTTACCGACGTTGAAATAATATTGACGATACGTCCATACCCTTCTTTTTTCATTGAAGGTATTACTGCTTTGGCAAGTATATGATTGCAGATCAGGTGCTGATTGAAGGTTTGTATAAATGCCTCTTCTGTTGCTTCCGTAATAGGTCCCGCTGCAGGTCCGCCTGTATTATTGATCAGTATATGTGCAGTATGTTTTCCCATATAATCCGCCATAATCTGTTTCAACTGATCGGGCTGGGAAAAGTCTGCCAACAGATAATGGTGTTGTTGCCCCGAACGGGTATCCAGTTTATTTACTGCTTCTATCAACGATGTTTCATTCCGGGCAATTAAGGTGCAATGAGCTCCCATACCGGCCAGTTCTTCTGCTATGGCCAGCCCGATACCTTGGGTGCTGCCGCAAATGATGGCATATTTGCCTGCTAAAGAAAGATTCATATTGTCAAACCTACGGTAAAAAGTTGTAATTTTTCACCTGATTAGGTCATATGAAATTCAGCCTTTTATTTGCCAGTTTACTGTTTTGCCAGTTGGTTTTTGCGCAACCGGCTGCCAAAACATACACATTGAGCGCACGGCTACTAAAAGCGGAGAAACTCCCTCCACTTTGTGGTGTCTTTGCATGGGCATTAACACAAAAATTTAGTATTGAAAAATCTGACAACCCCGGTATGAATAATGGCTTGACAGTGCTGCTGAATCAACCCTGCCCGGAATCTGCTGGTGACAATTTTTTTGTTGCCGGTCAGCTATATGAGATGCAGGTTCAATCCGAAAACACAGCGCCTATTTCATACACTATTATTAATAATTATTCTAAAGAGCAGCTTCCAACGCTGTGGATAGTCGACATTCGCAAATTACCAAATCAAAACCCCTGAACATGCCAGTCATAGCCCCTTTTAACCTGAAAAAATGGATCGATGAAAACCGAGATCTGCTCAAACCGCCGGTGGGCAATCAATGTGTGTATAAGGAAGCAGAGAATTTTATTGTAATGATTGTGGGCGGGCCCAATGCCCGTAAGGATTATCATTTCAATGAAACAGAAGAGCTCTATTATCAACTGGAAGGGGATATCGTGGTAAAGATCATCGACAATGGTGAGTTTAAAGATATTCATATCAAAGAAGGTGATATGTTTTTATTGCCTCCCAAAACACCGCATTCTCCGCAGCGGGGACCCAATACCGTTGGGTTAGTGATTGAGAAAAAAAGAGAGTCTGAAGACGATGGCTTCTTATGGTTTTGCGAAAAATGCGGGCATAAATTATACGAAGAGAGCCTGCACGTGGATGATATTGTAAAACAATTACCTCCGGTGATGAACCGTTTTTGGGAAAACACCATGCATCGTACCTGTGAAAAATGCGGAACGGTAATGGAACCACCGGTAGCAAGGAAATAAGCAGCAAACCGCGAGCTATGAGCTGCGAGCAAACAGCCACTTTACCCACCTGCCTCCATTATATTTCGGTAGGCAAGCCGTAATAAAATGAAGGAGGGCGGACAAGCCAATAACTGCAACATGAAGATCGACATACATACCCATATCATGCCGGAGAAGATGCCCAACTGGACACAAAAGTTTGGGTACGGTGAATTCATCCACCTGGAACACCGCAATTGCGAAGCCTGTATGATGAAAGGAGATAAATTGTTCCGGGTGGTGGAAGAGAATTGTTATAAAGAGGATAAGCGCCGGGAGGAAATGGAAGCTACAGATGTGGATATACAAGTATTGTCCACTATTCCGGTTTTATTCAACTACTGGGCCAAACCGGCAGATGGACTGGAAACAGCACGATTCTTCAATGATCATATTGCAGAAACAGTAGCAAAGGAACCCAATCATTTTATCGGTTTGGGTACGGTGCCCCTGCAGGATATTTCACTTTCCATTAAAGAAATGGAACGGTGCATGAAAGTACTAAAGATGCCCGGCCTGGAGATTGGTTCGAATATCAATGGAAAAAATTTATCGGATAAATCATTCTTTCCTTTTTATGAAGCGGCAGAGAAACTGGGCTGTGCATTATTCATTCATCCCTGGGAAATGATGGGTGAAGACCAGATGCAGCCCTACTGGCTACCCTGGCTGGTGGGCATGCCTGCAGAAACGTCGAGAGCCATTTGCTCTATGATCTTTGGCGGCGTGTTTGAACAATTCCCCAAATTAAGAGTGGCTTTTGCGCATGGCGGCGGATCTTTTCCTTTTACCATTGGCCGTATTGAACATGGCTTCAAAGTAAGGCCCGATCTCACAGCCATTGACAATCCTGTAAACCCGCGCAATTATATTGGTAAATTCTGGACCGACAGCCTGGTACATGATAAACAAGCAATGGCTTATCTCATAGATATCATGGGAGAAGATACTATCTGCCTGGGTAGCGACTATCCATTCCCGTTAGGAGAACATCACCCGGGAAAACTGATCGAAAAGATGGACCTGGGGAAAAAAACCACCCGTAAACTGATGTACCGGAATGCACTGGATTGGCTGGGCATGAGTGAAAAAAATCTGCCTGAGTTTTGATTAAAGTAATCTCAAAAAAAGAAAGAATTCAGATCAAAACAAATCCGGATAATCCGAAATGATTCCATCTACTCCCATTGACTTAAGCGACTCGATGCTTGTTTTATCATTCACGGTCCAGGGAATCACTTTTATTTTTTGCGCATGGCATTTCTTCAGTAATTTTTCATTTACCAGTGCATAAGCCGGGCTGTAGATAGATGGTGTAAACCCGAGTGCCTTCAATTGTTCCTCCAGGCTGCGTTTGTCATCTTCTTCGATGAGCATAGCCGTTTTAATATCCGGATAGTGCTGGTGTAAATATTGCAGCGTTCGAAAATCAAATGACTGGATGATCACATAGTCTTCGATCTGCTTTTCTTTTACCACGCTCATGATGGCTTCCACCAGTTCTTCCGGTTTGGGTGTGAACACTCCGTCAAATTCGGGATTGGTCTTTGTTTCGATATTATAATAAGGGAAAGGCCGCCGGGCCATCATCATATATTGTTTAACACTATCAATTAGGTCGGCCAGTAATGGCTTCGTTACTTTCATTTTCTCCTGCCTGGGAAAACGCGGATGCGGCTTCATACCCACATCGAAAGTGCGGGTTTGCTCATAGGTCATCCAGTAGATGTTGAACTTGCGTTCTTCCCGTTCACCCATTATAGTCCCATCGGGCTTGGTGGTGATCTCCTGTGCAAACCAGGGTTCATGCGAGAGAATCACTTTTTTATCCTTTGTGAGTACGGCATCCATTTCGAGTGTGGTAACACCCATTCCCAATGCGTGCAGCATAGCGGGTACCGTATTCTCGGGCATCAGGCCGCGGCAACCGCGGTGTCCCTGTTTATCAAATGTTACCTGCATACTAATCTCTTTACCTGATTCCGGTTGTTCGCCGGTAATGGATTTTTTCGCCGGTCCGCACGAAGCTATCAATGTTGCAGCAACGCATCCGGATAATATGTATTTTATCATGAAGGGAATATTAAAGGTTTTCGCTCGTCCATGATGTTGCCAACTTCCCGGGCCTCACCTTCCTGTTGCTTTAGTTCCTTTACAATATTATCGTAACTTTTTTCATCACGGTTCTGACTGAGTTTATAAACGTTATCCAGTTCGGTCACTTCCATTTCAAACCCTACGATCGCCTTGATAAGTTTATCAATATAATCGGGGGGAAGATTTTCATACACGGTGGAAGATGCGGTATTCCCTTTTTCAAAATGCAACGTAAGTTTTTTCAGCATTTCACGTAAACCTTCTTCTGACATCCATTGTATGGCTCCCCTTGCATGTACGGATATATAATTCCAGGTGCTGGCCTGTTGCGGATTGCTGCTGTACCAGGAGCCGCTCACATAGGCATGGGCTCCGGTAAAGATCGCGAGCGCTGCCAGCGTTTCGCTGAGTGCCTGCTGGTGATCTGATTTCCGTGCGATATGACCGGATATAAATAATTTTTCATCCCGTTCTTCCACCAGCACCGGCACTTGTGTGGCTTCAATTCGTCCGTTGCTGCGTGTTCCTATCAGCGTTACAAATGGATGGGCCTGCATAAAGGACAGTATATTTTTCCGGTCTGCTTCTTTGTAATGAGGATAGTTATACATGGGAGATGTTTGATGTACGATGTTTGATGTACGGTGTGCGATGTACGCGGTTGTTGGGGTTTTAGAATTTCGACCCGATAGCTATCGGGTTTAGGTTTTAGATTAGGCTACTCCAATATATTCTATTCACCATTGACCATTCACAATTCACCATTCACCCGCCACGGTTTACCTGCCGAAATGAAATATAGGTAGGCGGGCACGCCATTCACAATTCACTATTCACCGTTGACCATTCACCACCCGATAGCTATCGGGTCACTATACCGTTTCCGCGATTTTCTCTGCACTGATATTGGCATTGCGCATTGCGATGCTGCGAACCACCTGTGCGGCGAATGTTTCAAAAGAACGACGGGTGATCGTATCATCGCTCATCATAACGGGGATACCCTGATCACCCCCTTCACGAATGCTTTGTACGATGGGTATCTGCCCGAGGAAAGGAATATCATATTCATCTGCAAGGCGTTTTCCTCCATCTTTCCCGAATATATAATATTTATTTTCCGGAAGTTCCGCCGGTGTGAAATAGCTCATATTCTCCACGAGACCGATTACGGGTACATTTAACTGCGCCTGGCCAAACATGGCAATCCCTTTTTTAGCGTCGGCAAGTGCCACATCCTGAGGTGTGGTTACAATTACGGCACCGGTTACCGGTACGGTTTGCATCAGTGTTAAATGTATATCGCCGGTACCTGGCGGCATGTCCACCACGAGGTAATCCAGTTCGTCCCAGTAAACATCCGTTACAAACTGACGAATGGCACTACTGGCCATCGGACCTCTCCATACCACCGCGTTTTTCTCATCTACGAGCAAGCCAATACTGATCAGTTTTATTCCGTATCGTTCGAGGGGAGCGATCATGCCTTTGCCATCCACTTCCATCATCAGCGGACGCTCTCCCCTTACCCCAAACATGATGGGTACGCTGGGGCCATAAATATCTGCATCCATCAATCCCACTTTGGCTCCGCCCTGGGCCAATGCAAGCGCCAGGTTAGCCGCAACGGTGGATTTACCCACCCCACCCTTTCCGGAAACCACCGCCACTATATTCTTCACTTTGGGTAATACAGCACCGGTATCGGTACGTTTAGTGGTAGTATTGGCGGTAAAATTCACCTTTACATTGGCCTCTTTATTCACTAGTAATTTAATGGCGTTGGTACTGGCAGTGCCCATCATATCTTTCATGGGACAGGCTGGCGTGGTCAACACTATGGTAAAGGAAACATCATTTCCATTGATCTCAATATCTTTCACCATGTTCAGTGTTACGAGATCTTTTCCCAGGTCAGGCTCCTGTACGTTACTGAGGGCTTCCAGAATTTTTTCTTTTGTCATGGAGATCGTGTTTAATGGGGGCTTTATTTACGGCCACATCCCCGAGGCGGCCCTGATTCCGTAAAATCCTTGTTAAAAATCGAAATTACTGGCAAAGTTAACCATTACAGGGGGCAATTTGTTTTACGAAATCAGCAACTTGTCTTTATTTTTGACGCAGTGAATAAAATTATACGTTATACCGCTTTACTGCTTTTCTTCCTTCCCCAAACGGCCAAAGCCCAGTTTGAAACTTCCCGTGATTCTGTAGTACAACTCTATGGCGTGATCATGACGGCCGACAGCCTGGTAGGTATTCCGGCAGTGAGTGTAACGGTAAAAGGGCAGAACCGGGGCACCATCTCCAATGCACAGGGGGTATTCTCCATCGTGGTATTGAAGGGCGACCAGGTGGAATTCACACACGTTACCTATAAATCTAAAACGGTCAGCATACCCCGTACGCTCGAAGGCAACCAGTACAGCGTGGTGCAACTGATGGTGGTGGATACCGTATACCTGCCTGCCACGATCATCAAACCCCGGCCCTCTCCCGAACAGTTTGCCAGAGACTTTGTAAATATGAAGGTGCCCGATGATGATTATGAAATAGCCCGGAAAAATACGAGTGCGGCAAAACGCAGAATACTGATGCGCACAGTACCCGGCGATGGTGGAGAAGCAACCCGGATACAATTCAACAAAATAGCCAACAAAGCGGTATACAACGGGCAAACCCCTCCCCAGAATATCTTCAACCCTGCTGCCTGGGCCGACTTTATTCAAGCCTGGAAACGGGGGGATTTTAAGAATAAGAACTAGTTTCAGGGGAATTATGAATTTAGTGTAGAGTCCGGAAGACGGGAAGACCGAAAGACGGGAAGACCGGAAGTCCGAAAGACGGAAAGACCGAGAGACAGGAAGTTAGTAAGCAGATGATCTATAATGATGCTTTGCACCAAGTACAAATCTAAAATCGTCACCCGATAGCTATCGGATAGTGAATGGTGAATAGTGAATGGCGTGCCCGCCTACCTATATTTCATTTCGGCAGGCAGGTCTAAAACCCCAACAACCGCGTACATCGAACACCGTATATCGCACACTGCACATCGTACGTCCAACATCGTACACCGTACATCATACATCTAACATCTAGCATCGTACATGATCAATTCCATTTCCTCCGGCTGATACCATTTCATCTCTTTATCCCGGCGAAACCAGGTAAGTTGCCGTTTGGCGTATTGCCTTGTATGAATTTTTATTTCTTCTGTTGCCTGTTCGATCGTGCATTGGCCTTCCAGATGGCGGAACAATTCTTCATAACCCACCGTTTGCAATGCATTGAGATGTTTGTTTGGCAGCAGTGAGCGGACTTCATCCAATAATCCTTCCCGCATCATCGTATCCACCCGTTGATTGATATTGCTGTGCAATGCTTCTTTGGGGAGATGCAGACCTATTTTTTTTATAGCAAATGATCGTTGTGCCTTTTCACCCTTACGAAATGTAGTGATAGACTGACCCGTGCTTTCCACTACTTCGAGGGCACGCATCATCCGTTGCGGATTCTGTATTTCTCCTGAGGCATAAAATGAAGGGTCTTTCATTTTTACTTGTTCTTGTAACCAGGCTAGTCCATTCGTATTGTATTGCTGAATGATAGCGGCGCGAATTGCTTCATCGATCTCCGGAATATTGTCCAGCCCCTCACAAAAAGCACGGAGATAGAGGCCGGTGCCGCCTGTCATAATAAGCGTATCCTTTTGTCTGAAAATATCGGTCGTTTTTTGTAAAGCATATTCTTCAAATGAAGCCGCCGTAACAGTTTCTGTTACTGAGTGGGACGCTATAAAATAGTGCGGCACTGCATCCAGTTCTTCTTTTGAAGGTCTTGCCACCCCGATTGAAAGTTCCTTGTAACATTGCCTGCTGTCGGCGGAAATGATGGCGGTATCAAAATGCTTTGCCATTTGTACTGCCACTGCCGTTTTTCCGACTGCGGTGGGGCCAGCGATGATGATCACGTTTTTTTGCTGCGGAGCGGACATGTGTGCAATATATATGAAACCTGGGTAGACCTTTATTTCAAAGCTGAAATAGTTAATGTGTAAGCGAAGTGGAATTTACAGCAATTCCTCATCCCCTTCTGTGCTGCCGCCTTCTTCACCAAATCCCACATCTTCGCCTTCCTCATCTTTTTCGCTAAAGCCATCACCAGCCACCTGAGTAAGATCATACTTCTCTTCAATATCGGCGAATTTAGGGCCCAGCAAACCTTTGGTGCCATACTGGCTGGGTGCGATACCCTCTGTACGGGCAACGGATGGATACGTGATCTTGGGATTCTCTTCTTTCGATACATTGATCAGTTCCACCAGGAAGTTCCAGTTTTTATTAAAATCATAGGTATATATAAAACGCTGGTTGGGATCACGAATCTCTGAACCGATGGTGGTATCGGCCATTAACAAAGGAGGCGCTTTATATTCTTTGTCGTATACTTCGAGGGAGATTTCGCGGCCACGCAGCCACTGATCGTTGCTCCGGAAAAAAGTAGCTTTATGTTTATTGTCGAATTCGTATGCTTTCAGTATGGTATCATGCAGGTCACGAAAGGTTTGAGTATGCCGAATCACTACATCGCGGTAGACGCTTTCATCCTCTTCGAAATATATCCTGAATTTTAAAATTGCCATAGTACAAATGTAAGATTTTGCTTCCAGATTGCATGATGCGGAGCCTATTCCTTCGTAACGGGTACGAGTCCTATTTCGGTTGCTTTGGCCAGCATAAATTCATAGGCCGCCTCATAGGTATTCGGAATAACCCCGTCCAGCATGGCTTCCTTCAATGCGTCTTTGATGATACCCACGGGTTTGGAAGGTGGTATGCCAAATGTTTCCATGATCAATTCTCCGGTTACGGGAGGTTGCCAGTTGCGCACATGATCTTTTTCTTCCACTTCCTTGCAGCGCTGCCGCACCAACTGAAAGTTTTCGAGAAACCGTTTTACCTTTTGTTTGTTTTTGGATGTGATGTCTGCATCACACAATATCATGAGAGAATCAAAATCTTCACCGGCATCGAACAATAAACGGCGGATAGCCGAGTCCGTTATATTTTCTTTGGTTAGGCTGATGGGACGCAGATGCAATTCCACCATTTTTTTTACAAACCGCATTTTCTCATGCTGGGGCAATTTCAGTTTGGCAAATATCTTTGGCACCATTCTCCCTCCCACCACTTCATGTCCGTGAAAGGTCCATCCATGCCCCTCTTCGAAACGTTTGGTGGCCGGCTTGGCAATATCATGTAATATAGCAGCCCAGCGTAGCCAGAGGTCATTGGAGTTTTGAGCCAGGTTATCGAGTACCTGCAGGGTATGATAAAAATTATCTTTATGCCCGTACCCGTCAATGTATTCCGCTCCGGCCAGATCGGTCATTTGCGGAAAGATGAGTTCCAGTAATCCGCTTTTATACAAGAGGTCGAAACCAATGGATGGCTTCGGGGCCAGTATGATCTTATTCAGTTCGTCGGTAATACGCTCTTGCGTAATGATGCGGATACGTGATGCATTGTCTTTAATTCCCTGCCAGGTTGTATCATCAATCACAAAGCCCAATTGTGTGGCAAAGCGGATCGCACGCATCATCCGCAGCGGATCATCGCTGAATGTTTTGGATGGATCCATCGGGGTGCGAATAATCTTATCTTCCAGATCTTTTATGCCATTGAAAGGATCAACCAACTTACCATAATCCTTTTTATTCAGGCTGATGGCAAGGGCATTGATGGTGAAATCGCGTCGTTCCTGATCGTCCTGCATGGTTCCGGGTTCCACTTCGGGATTGCGCGAATCGCGGCGGTAGCTTTCTTTACGAGCACCGACAAATTCAATATCAAATGGATTTCCTTCGCCTGGTTCTTCACTGCTAGTGTCCAGCTTCAAGACCGACAGATCGATACGAATATGTGCTGTGCCATAATTTTTAAAATAATCCACACCCGGCACCGGTCGGAATTGCTTGGCTGTTTCTTTTGCCAATGCAATGCCATCGCCTATACAAACGATATCTGCATCTTTGGTCTCCCTTCCCAATAATTTATCGCGCACAAATCCCCCGATGAGATAGCTTTCTGTTTGCAGTTTCTCCGCAGCAGTTGCCACTTTTTGCAATAGTGCCAATTCCCAGTCTGTACAATTGATTTTCATAAACGCTGCAAAGATAACGTCTGTGCCAAAAGAATACGATCAGGGGCGGAGAATGGTCACTTTTCCCTGTTCCCACCGGATGAGTGCGGATGGCCTGGCGGGTGTTGAATTATTCTGTTTGTATTGCACCACATAGTCCACCCCTCCTTTTATTTCATTGCTAATGGCGGCAAAGGTTCCGGGTGTGGGAGATCCGGACAGATTGGCGGATGTGGATACAATAGGTTTCCGGAAGCGGCGCAAGAGATGACGGCAGAATTCTTCCTGGCATATCCGTATTGCAATACTGCCATCTGCAGCCACCAGATTATCGGCGAGGCCAATGGCCCCATCATAAATAACTGTGGTGGGTTTGGTGGTTTGTTGCAGATAGTCGAATAATTCCAGGTCGGGGGAAGCCGTGTATTGCAATATATCCCTTTCACCGGCCACCAACACGATCATTGAATTTTCATCTGGTCTTTTTTTCAATGCAAAGATTTTCGCCACTGCTTCCGGCGATGTGGCATCGCAGCCAATTCCCCATACCGTATCGGTGGGATAGAGTATGATGCCGCCACGATTCAGAACGTCCAGACATTGTTCAATATCCTGCTCAATATTTATTTCAGCCATAATGATTGGTATACGTTCATAACAGAAGCGGCACATGCTTGTGGGGAAAATTTTTGCGCATGTTCCCGACCTTTGGCCACCATTTCAGATGCGAAAGCGGCATCGGTACTGATCTTTTTCATTGCGGTGGCAATTTCTTCCGCAATGTGCGGGTTTACATAATACGAACCCGGTCCGCCGGCTTCAGGTAAACAGGATACAGACGAAGTGATGACCGGTACATTACTCCACAATGCTTCCAGTACAGGTATACCAAAACCCTCGAATACCGATGGGTAGATCATAGCAGTTGCCGATTGATAAATGGCGGGAAAATCCGCTGCGGTCCTGAAAGCCATATCTGTTTTAGCCACCGGGTTATCCGACATAAAAATGATATGTGTACCAAGGTCATGTTGTACGATAAAATCCTTTACCTGTTGTTTATATTTTCCGCCATCGCCAATGACCACCAGCGGAATCGTATTTTCATTTCGCAATAAATAAACGGCTTTGCAAATATTCAGCAAATTCTTTCGCTCAATGATAGATCCCACATAGAGAAAATAGTGTGCGGGCAATTGATATTTCTGCCTCACCCGTTGTTTTTCTTCTTCGCTTACGGTAGTGCCAAATGCCGGATTGCAACTCTGGTAACATACGGTGATTTTTTCCGGCGGCGTGTGATAAAATTCAATAATATCCTTTTTAGTCTGCTCGCTGATGGCGATCACGCGGTCCGCATGCTGACAGGCATAACGGAATTTTTTCCGGTAAATTTTTACATCAATGGAATTGTATTGTTCGGGGTACCGTTCATGAATGAGATCATGTATGGTAACCACCGAACGGATTCCGGTTTTGGTGATACCAACCGGAATTTCATGGCTCAATCCATGATAAATATCAATATGCAGGCGCTTCAGGTCTTTCTTTACCCAACTGCTTCGCCATGCAGACGAGAAAAAACGATCCATCATTCCCTGCGGCAATACTTCATGCAGGTTGTCTCCCCGGAGTTGAAAAAGGGAAGAAGGTTTGGGATTGAAGAGATAATAAGCATGCTCCGGGTAATACGCCGACAGGGATTGCAACAGGGTGCGGCTGTAATGACCCAGCCCTGTTCCATTGTGAAATGCCCGCTTTGCATCAAACCCGATATTCATGGCGCAAAGTTATTATTTAGTGAACAGATAATAGTGAATAACTATAAGCGAACAGCAAAAACTAATAGTTAAAAATTAACAGTGAGCCCTACAGGCGGGTTCACCATTCACCTTTCACCAATCACAATTCACAATTCACTATTTTCGCAAAAATTGTACTTACATGAAAGAATTGATACTTCAGGCATGGGCCAACCGCGAATTATTGAAGGATTCCGAATACAGTGATGCCGTACGTGCGGTGATAGAGGAAGTGGATAAAGGCAGGTTGCGTGTTGCCAGTCCCGGCGAAGAAGGTTGGACGGTGAACGAATGGGTAAAACAGGCCATATTGATGTATTTCGGTATCCAGCAGATGCAGACCTGGGAGCTGGCACCGTTTGAGTTTTATGACAAAATGCTACTGAAGAAAAACTATAAAGAGCTGGGCGTTCGTGCCGTGCCGCATGCTGTGGCCCGCTATGGTGCTTACCTGGCGAAAAACGTGGTGCTGATGCCATCGTATGTAAACATTGGCGCGTATGTGGATGAAGGAACGATGGTGGATACCTGGGCTACGGTAGGCAGTTGTGCGCAGATCGGGAAAGGTGTACACCTGAGTGGCGGTGTGGGCATAGGCGGTGTACTGGAGCCTCTGCAGGCCAGCCCGGTGATCATTGAAGACGGATGCTTTATCGGCAGCCGTTGTATCGTGGTGGAAGGGGTGATTGTGGAAAAGGAAGCCGTGCTGGGTGCCAATGTGGTGTTGACTCAATCCACCAAGATCATTGATGTGAGTGGTGCCGAACCGGTGGAAATGAAAGGCCGCGTTCCCGCCCGTAGTGTGGTCATACCCGGTTCTTATACAAAAAAATTCCCGGCCGGTGAATTTGGAGTGGGATGTGCCCTGATCATTGGTCAGCGTAAACCCAGCACCGATCTTAAAACGAGTTTGAATGATGCGCTGAGGGATTTTAATGTGAGCGTTTAAAATTGAGAATTATGAATTAAGAATTATGAATTATAAATGCAGCGTTTAGATTGTTGTTTGAATTAAGAATGGAACCAGTGAATTCGGGTTCCATTCTTAATTCTAAATTCTTAATTCATAATTTGCCTAAATCATTTCACTCTGCAGCAACGGATTTCTGATCTCCAGTTTTTTATCAGCAAAGGCTTTGGCCGCTTTAATGAAGTGTACAAAGATCGGTTGAGGATTCTCTACAGTGCTTTTCAATTCAGGGTGATATTGCACACCAATGAAGAAAGGATGATCGGTCAATTCAATGATCTCTACCAATCCGGTACCCGGATTTTTTCCACTGGCTTTCATACCCGCCTGTTCAAAGGCTGGTAAATATTTATTGTTGAACTCCCAACGGTGGCGATGACGTTCGCTGATCATTGGATGTCCGTATATTTTATGGGCGAGCGAACCTTCCAGTAATTCACAGGGATAGGAACCCAGTCGCATGGTACCGCCTTTTGCCGTTACTTTTTTCTGCTCTTCCATCAGATCGATCACCGGCTCTTTAGTATCGGGATTCATTTCGGTGGAATGCGCTTCGGGCAGACCGAGTACATTGCGGGCAAATTCAATAGCTGCCATCTGCATACCGAGGCAAATACCGAAGAAGGGCAATTTATTTTCGCGGGCAAATTTTACGGCTACGATCTTTCCTTCCACACCCCGGTGTCCGAAGCCCGGTGCCACCAGCAGTCCGTCGAGACCGGCCAGTTTTTCCGCTACATTATCATCCGTAATGAATTCGCTGTGTACATTCACGATGTCCACTTTACATTCGTTCAAGGCACCTGCATGTACAAAAGATTCCAGGATGGATTTATAGGCATCCTGCAGTTCAATGTATTTACCGATGAGTCCGATATTTACTTTGCCTTTGGGGTATTTCAGTTTATCCAGGAATTCTTTCCATTTAGTGAGTTCGGGTTCTTTATACCCGGTGATGTTGAGTTTTTTCAGTACGATCACATCCAATCCTTCGCGCATCATCGCTACCGGTACTTCATAAATGGTAGGTGCATCGGCTGCTTCAATAACGGCCTCTTGCTTTACATTACAGAAGAGCGCGATCTTTCTGCGCAGTTCGGGTGATAAGGTCATTTCGGTACGGCATACAATGATATCGGGGTGTACGCCTTCCTGACTCAGCATCTTCACACTGTGCTGGGTGGGTTTTGTTTTCAGTTCTTTGGCCGCCCGCAGGTAAGGAATAAGGGTGAGGTGTACCACTACAGAGTCTTCTTCGGGCAGTTCCCACTGCAACTGGCGAAGGGCTTCTACAAAGGGCAAACTTTCGATATCGCCCACCGTTCCGCCTATTTCGGTGATGATGATATCATAATCGCCGGTTTGCCCCAGCAATTGCATTCTCCGTTTAATTTCATCCGTGATATGGGGTACTACCTGCACGGTTTTACCCAGGTAAGCGCCTTCCCGTTCTTTATTGATCACGGTCTGGTAGATGCGCCCGGTGGTCACGTTATTGGCCTGGGTGGTAAAGATGTTGAGAAAGCGTTCGTAGTGGCCAAGATCCAGATCGGTTTCGGCACCATCTTCGGTTACGTAACACTCGCCGTGCTCATAGGGATTGAGCGTCCCGGGATCCACATTGATATAGGGATCAAATTTCTGGATAGTTACGCGAAGCCCTCTTGCCTGCAATAATTTGGCAAGTGAGGCGGCGATGATTCCCTTACCCAATGATGAGGTTACGCCACCTGTTACAAATATATATTTGGCCATATTAAATGGTTGTTGTTTAATAGTCCGGTTCTGCCGTTCAAAATACACCTTGGTTCACCAGGTGAATATGTGAACAGTAGCAGTAGAATAAAATGATCTGTTTGAAAAAGTTTCCGATATGACCATCGGAACAGGATAAAGAAAAATTTCCGGGAGGTCATGCAAAGCTAATAGAATTTTTCGGGCCGGTGAAATTTCATACTCACAAGATGTGGAAAATAAAAACCTGGGAAACCCTTTGTTTACCAGTGCCCTTTGCTTAAACATTACATTTTATTCATATGGATAATCAGCGGGAATTATCAGGCAGTTTGGTCACGATAATGCGGCATCCGCCCGGGGGTATGCTGTCTTCGGTAACGCCCCAGGGGTTCATTTTATCGATCTCGATCTTGATTGTGCCGGCGTAAACGGGCTTAAAATTTTGCCCGGCATGGTAAGTTGAGTCTTTATGTTTGATCTCCAGTCCGCAAAACGGTTTTTCCGCATCCCCTTCCCATTGGCGGCCACAGCCTTTATTGGTGATGGAAAGCTGCAATTGGCTGATCTGAATGGTTTGTCGTGGAGCAATGATATACTGCCGGGTGGTAAAGGGCTCCGGGTGTGAAACGCAGGCCAAAAGACCCGTCAGCATGAATAGCAAAGGAAGAAATGCAGCAGCTTTCATACCCCAATTTACTTTATTGTGTATAAATGCACCGGGTATTTATTTGGACGTAAAATGTCTATTTTAGTACTGTATGGCAGGGATGTGCAGCATGTTGTATGTCAGATGAAAATTAATTCACTAACCTATTGCCGGCAAAACAATACGAATGAGCAGATTGCTATTGATTTCCCTTTTATTCTCCATACAGCTTTGTGCACAAAACAAAGATGGAGTTCAATTTATACAGGAAGCAAAACTGCAGGAACTGCACCTCTCCCATAAAGTCTTTTATGAAAAGGGGAAACTGCCTGCCCGGAATTTCATAGTTAAGGATTATCGATTTGATACCAGTAAAGTGGGGTATACCGATCCGGGAGCATTGATCTCCCATTATGTAAAAGTGAAGCCGGACCAGGATTGGTCAACCATTCTCACCACCTACTTCAGCGAAAATCTTGATCCTTCGTCCCCCAACACGATCCTGATCATCATCCGATCCTTCTGGATGCAGGAAGGGTTGATCGATGAGCTGACCAACAAAAAAGTGGTGCAGAAAGAATGGATGACCAATGGTGATATGAGGGGTGGCTCCTGCGAAGCGGCGCTGGATATATTTCTGCAGGCGGATTCTGTATGTATGCCTTTATTCAAACTGGAACATACTTTCCTGAATTTCCGGAAATTCAAAACCGCCAATCTCGATGAATGGTTTTTTCTACCCTATGACTCAATGGCCCGGCGACTCTTTCAAAAAAATATACCCTCCAACTGGCAACAGGGAAAGACCGTTTCCTCAGGCACTATCCGATCGGTCTATGCCCAACGTTTTTCCAAACCGGTGCTGGCAAATCGTTCTCTTACCAGAGGAGTTTACCTGAGTTTCGCGGATTTTTGCAAGAACAAAGTATCATTTACGGATTTCCGTTTCCAGTCAGGTAAGATCACTGATGAATTATATACCGGTTCAAGGGACAATGAGAGCTTGCTCACCGAGTATTGGGGCTTTTATGATGGCACCCAATTATTCATACGGATAGGCTATAATGCTTTTCCTGCCGTGCCTTCCGGACAGACCTGGGAAGTATATGGTGCCAAACATATCAGCAATGTACACAGCAATGCCCAACCGGGTGACCTCATTACCGTGAATAGAATGACGCTATTCAGGAAGATATTGCAGTTGAATATGGAGACGGGAGAGTTTTATTGAAAATAAAAAGGGGATAAGCTTTTCAGAACGATATTAATAGTGAAGCACTATCATCTTTTACTTATCAACTATTCACAATCTTATTATAACTCGCCACCAATCCCCGTATCAGCGAAGAACTAAAGCCCTGGTGTTCCATTTCATTGAGACCGGCGATGGTGCAGCCCTTCGGTGTGGTTACCTTATCGATCTCGTGTTCAGGATGCGTTCCTTTTTCCAATAATAATTCGGCAGCGCCTTTGATGGTTTGTGCGGCGATCAATGAAGCCGTTACTGCATCAAAACCGATCTCGATACCACCCTGTATATTGGCGCGGATATAGCGCATGGCATAGGCCGTGCCGCATGCACCGAGTACGGTGGCAGCATCCATCAGTTTTTCATCGATCAGTGCGGTACGGCCCAACTGATCGAATAATTCCTGTATATAACTGATCTGTGCGGTGGTAGCGCCGGCATGAGCCAGACAAGTCATGCTTTGTTGTATGGCGATCGCGGTATTCGGCATAGCGCGGATCACGGGTACGGGTTTGCCGATGGCTTTTTGCAATTGTTCGATCCATACTCCGGTGATCACTGATACCACCAGGTGCTTCTTCGGATTGAGCAGGGGTTTTATTTCTTTGATCACATCGGCATAATTGTAAGGCTTCACGGCAAGAATGATCACTTCGCTCTCGCGCACGGCTTTTTTATTATCGCTATGAACCATACAGCCCCTTTCGGCAAAGCGGCTAAGTGCGGCTAAATTCCGGCGGGTAATACTGATCTCCACGGGCCGGCTGAATTCACTGGCAATAAGCCCGTCTGCAATGGACGCCCCAAGGTTGCCCCCTCCGATGATCGCGATCTTCTTTGACATATGTTTGTTTTTGTAAAGATAACACCCCGGGAGTATTCGATTGTGGAACAGTTGTTCGTATATCCGGGCATTACGTGAAACAAGAAAAAATAATAACCCTTTTCCAATCCGGATGAGCCTACCTTACGTATGTAGGACATTAATCAACAAAATCAAAGAATTTTTATGCAACAAAAAACAATTTCATTGCTGGCTGTTACAGCCCTGGCAGTGATTACTATGGCTTCCTGCACCAACAGTGGTGAAACAAAGAAAGAGACCAAAATGGAAGATACCGCCATGACCGATAAAATGGACAAAATGGAAGGCGGCGATATGAAAAAAGAAGATGGTGTAATGGTGGGTGGTGCCATGATGGTGGCTTCTAAAGATATTGTGGATAATGCAGCAGGTTCTGCCGATCATACTACACTGGTAGCTGCCGTAAAAGCAGCAGGTCTGGTGGAAACACTGAAAAGCGCAGGCCCTTTTACTGTATTTGCGCCCACGAATGAAGCGTTTGGTAAACTGCCCGCCGGTACTGTTGATAAATTATTGAAGCCGGAAATGAAAGCTGCGCTTACCGGTATTCTCACTTACCATGTAGTTGCTGGTGCATTAAAATCAACCGACCTGAAAGACGGACAAAAACTGAAAACCGTACAGGGTGAAGAACTGACCATTGGCTATAAAGATGGCAAATGGAGTGTAACGGATGCTAAAGGCGGTATGGCTAATATCACCATCGCAGATGTGATCTCCAGCAATGGTGTAACTTATGTGATTGATGCGGTATTAATGCCGAAAAAATAATTCCGATACTTTTTCATTGTGTGGTTGACGAACAAAGGAGCAGCGAAAGTTGCTCTTTTTTTTATGTGTGTTCATTTTTGACGAAGTCAATGGGATTTCAACTCCGTATTTTTGAAACACATAGGAGGACATAGAAAAGATAGATTAAAACAAAGTGATACAGGATCAGTAATAAGCCCGCTTCATTAAAAATTCAGTTACATAATCCCCCACCCCTTCTTCGAGGGAAAAAAAGGAATCGGTATAACCGGCCTGCTGCAGTTTCTGCATATCGGCTTCGGTGAAGTATTGGTATTTGTCGCGGATATCTTCGGGCATATCGATGTATTCGATCACCGGCTCCTTGCCCATTCCGGCGAAGGTGGCGCGTGCGAGGTCTTCAAAACTGCGGGCCTTACCGGTACCCAGGTTATATAAACCCGATTCAACCGGAAGATCCATCAGCCAGCAACAAACTTTTGCCACATCTTTTACATATATAAAATCGCGGAGCTGTTGCCCGTCTTTATAATCAGGGCGGTGAGAGCGAAACAATTTTACTTTCCCTGTTTTTTTGATCTGGTTGTAGGAATGAAAGATCACACTGGCCATGCGCTCCTTATGATATTCATTGGGACCATATACATTGAAAAATTTCAACCCGGCCCAAAACGGAGGCGCCGCGCTTTGTTGTAACGCCCATTTATCAAATTCATTCTTCGATACACCATAGGGATTCAGCGGCTGCAATTGCTCCACGATGGCATGATCGTCTTTATACCCGTACTCCCCGCTGCCGTAGGTGGCAGCAGAAGAAGCGTAGATCAGGGGGATTTGTTTTTGTGTACAGTAATGCCATATTTGCTGTGAATACTCCACGTTCAGGCGCTGGTGGATGCTGTAATCAAACTCTGTAGTATCGGTACGTGCGCCGAGGTGTAACACTACATCAATCGCAGGATCATTTTCCTTCAGCCAGTCAAACAATTGCTCACGATCCACTTTGGCGATGAATTGCTTCTCTTCAAAGTTGAACCATTTATCTTCCTCACTGAAATCATCTGCAATGATGAGCTGTGTGAATCCTTTTTTATTAAGAAAACCCAACAGGTAGCTGCCAATAAATCCAGCCGCACCCGTGAGTAAGATCGTTTTATTTGTTTCCATGCATCAGATTGTATGTAATGCTGAACCTGCTTCTTCTTTGGATAAATGATTTTCTATGGATGTATCATATTTATCCTGCCACCAGTCAATATCGCCCCAGAAATCGCCATCCACTACCATTTCACCACTGCTCACCACACCTATTTTTTCAAAGGGATGATCGCCCATGAATTGTTCGAAGGCCAGCATGGCACCCAGTGCCACCGTTACCACCACCCGGCTCTGCCCTTCTCCATAGAGGAAAGCATCTTTGCGGATACCCGGGGCGGTTTGTATGGAAAATCCAAGCCCCCGGTTGAAACCAGATTCACATAAGTTGATGAACAATCCGCCTTCACTGGTATCATGTGCCGACTTAATAAGTCCGGCTTTAATGAGTGCGGCTACTTTTTGTTGCAGTGCAAACTCTTCTTCGATATCAAAATGCGGAGCAGGCGAATATTCCACGCCACCAATTTTGGCGGCATACTGCGAAGAGGCAATATCGCCGGTACTTTTTCCCACTATATAAATGATATCGCCTTCTTCTTTGAAGTCGAGTGTCATCTTATCTGCGATGTCTTCCAGTAAACCCACCATACCAATGGTAGGTGTGGGATATACGGGTCCGTCGGGATTCTGATTATAGAAACTCACATTTCCTCCGGTAACAGGCGTATCAAATTTGCGGCAGGCTTCGCCCATTCCTTTGATAGCGTGTACAAACTGGTAGTAAACCTGCGGGTCATAGGGGTTTCCGAAATTGAGACAGTTGGTAACGCCCAACGGTAATCCGCCACTGCACACAATATTGCGGGCTGCTTCGCTTACAGCGATCATTGCACCTTTGTATGGATCAGCAAAAACATAGCGGCTGTTGCAATCGGTCGTTACGGCCAATGCCTTCTTGCTTCCTTTTATCAATACCACTGGTGCATCCGAAGGTGCATTCGTAGTAGCATTATTCGTACCCACCATGCTATCATACTGATTATATATCCAGCGTTTGGAGGCGATAGAAGGTAATTGTATTAATTGTTCCGCCACTGCTTTCAGATTAGTGGGAACGGGAATCGCTGATGCATCATATTTTTTGATCTCGGCAAAATAATCCGGCTCACGGTATTCGCGATCATATTGCGGAGCGCCTCCACCGAGTACCAGTTCATGTGCAGGTATGGATGCATCCAGTTGCCCGTTCATATAAAAATTAAGAATGCCGTCATCCGTTACTTCCCCGATCACGGAACAGGGCAGGTCCCATTTTTCAAATACTTTTTTCACTTCTTCTTCACGTCCTTTCTGTGCCACGAGCAGCATACGTTCCTGGCTTTCGCTCAGCAGCAGTTCCCAGGTTTTCATACCATTGCCTCCGGCAGCAGAATGCCGGGTAGGTACTTTATCGAGATCGATACGCATACCCACTTCTCCCTTTGCACTCATTTCTGCAGTAGAGCAAATGATACCGGCTGCACCCATATCCTGCATACCCACTACGGCGCCGGTTTGTATTACTTCGAGGCAGGCTTCGAGTAATTTCTTTTCCTGAAAGGGATCACCCACCTGTACAGCAGGTAATTCCTGTGTACTTTCTGCAGTAATATCGGCAGATGCAAAGGAGGCACCGCCGATACCATCTTTACCCGTGGCACTGCCCACAAACATTACGGGATTTCCGGTGC
Organism: Bacteroidota bacterium; assembly: GCA_026391455.1. Lineage (GTDB taxonomy): Bacteria > Bacteroidota > Bacteroidia > Chitinophagales > Chitinophagaceae > JJ008. The sequence goes on along the minus strand of JAPLEH010000074.1, from coordinate 76,941 downwards.
CGGTAGCGGTGGCCGATACGGTCTCCCCGGCTTTTACGATACCCACACTCATGGCATTCACCAGGGGATTGGTATGATAGCATTGATCAAAATAAATTTCGCCGCCTACCGTTGGCACTCCAAAACAATTACCATAATGCCCGATACCATGCACCACTCCGGCCAGGAGATGTTGTGTTTTGGCTTCGGCGAGATTACCAAAGCGCAAAGAGTTCAATGATGCGATGGGCCGGGCACCCATCGTAAATATATCGCGGTGTATACCTCCCACGCCGGTGGCTGCCCCCTGAAAGGGTTCAATGGCTGAGGGGTGATTATGTGATTCAATTTTAAATACGACGCCTAATCCGTCGCCGATATCCATGAGACCGGCATTTTCTTCACCCGCTTTTACCAGCATACGGCCTCCTTCGCGGGGAAGGGTCTTCAGCCATTTTATGGAATTCTTATAACTGCAATGCTCACTCCACATTCCGGAAAAAGCACAGAGTTCATTGAAATTGGGCGTTCGTCCCAGTTTTTGTTTGATGAGTTCAAATTCCGCTGCAGTCAACCGGAGCTGTTCGGCAGTCTTTACAGTTACTTCCATGAAAATGTTTTAATCTTTTTTTAAACCAGCTAATAATCATCTCCAAACGGGAGGCGGAGAACAGGCTGCAAAGTTAAAGGATGCGGTTGAGCCTGCGCATCAAAACTTGTCAACTTTATGCTGACAATCACAACATAATTGGCTATTATTGCGGAATAAACTTTCTGCGTTGGAGTATTTGCTTTTTGTTGCCTATCTGGTACTGTTTGCCTGGCTTGTGACCAAAGTAAAATTCTTTACGCAAACCGGATTGAGCAAGCCCCAACTCATCATTCTTTTCCTGATCAAAATAATGGCCGGTATCTTTTATGGCTGGATCGGCACCTATTATGGCGGCCTGGCGCAGATGTACGATACCTGGAGTTATCACGGGGAAAGCATTTCCGAATACCACCTGCTCAGCACCAATCCCGGTGAATATTTTACCAACCTTTTTCATAATACCTACGAAGGAAGTGTAGGCAGTATTCTCAACTCGGGCAATTCCTATTGGAACGATCTGAAAGGGAATTTCTTTATCAAGATCCTTTCCATTTTCAACATATTCAGTTTTGGTCATTATTATGTCAATGTTATTTTCTATTCGTTCATCACTCTGATGGGGCCGGTATGTATTTACCGCGTAATGGCGCATGCCATACCCGGTAAGAAAAACGCGATCACGATTGCAGCTTTCCTGGTGCCTTCCTTTATTTACTGGACCAGCGGTTTGCATAAGGAAGGTCTCATATTCACGGGTATCAGTCTGATCACTTACGTGGTTTATTTTGCCACGCAACAAAAAAAGCTGGGCTGGAAACGATTGCTGATGCTGCTCTTTGGCCTTTTGTTGTTGCTTACGCTTCGCAACTTTTTATTCGTTCTTATATTACCGGCTATCCTTACCTGGCTGCTGGCCAACCGCTGGCCTAAATATGGATTGGCCATTTTTGCTTCGTTATATATTATCGGGTCCGTAGTATTTTTTACGGCCCGTTATATCAATCCCAAACTGGATTTTCCGCAGGCCGTAGTGTCGAAGCAAAAGGAATTTATGCAGATCAAGGGGGCCACTTCCGTACCCATCAAAGAACTGGAACCTACGGCCGGGAGTTTTTTACTCAATACCCCACAGGCAATCACGCTGTCCACCATCAGGCCCTATCCCAGTGATGTACACCATATTCTTTCGCTGGCGGCAGCTATTGAGATCAATGCCCTGCTATTACTTTTCTTACTTTTTTTGTTTTTCCGGCAAAAGGGTACCCGGTCCCGTAATCTTATTTATTTCTGTGCTTTCTTTTCATTTTCGCTCCTGCTGGGTATCGGCTTCAGCGTCAATAATCTCGGGGCCATCGTACGCTACCGGAGCGTGATCATTCCTTTGCTGGTGGTGCCGATGATTGCCCGTACGGATTGGGATCGGGTTTATAAGCTGTTTTTCAATGGAATTAAAAAATAATATAATATTTATTTTTTCAGGCCATTACCCTGATATTTGACCTGCTTTCCCACATTTAGCACAGTTTTTCCCCATTAATTGCAGAAAAAATTGGAATACTACTGCCAAAACCTTTGTTTTGCAGAAAAATTATATTCACATGTCACTCCGCTTTAATGCAATTAACAACCTGTCCTCCAATCCTGAAGTAAAGGTGGAGGGCGCCGTCAAGATCACCGGCATCTTTGGCAGTAATGTGTTTACGCTGAAGACAGCCCGGGAGTATTTAAGTGATGAAGCTTATAAAAGCTTACAGGCTTCTATTAAAGCTGGTCAGAAAATCGACCGTGCGGTGGCCAACCAGATCGCCAATGGCATTCGTGCCTGGGCCGAAGCCAAAGGTGTTACTCACTTTACACACTGGTTTCAACCGCTCACCGGTACCACCGCGGAAAAACATGATTCATTCTTTACGCTGAAAAGTGATGGAACCCCGATTGAGCAATTTGAAGGAGATTCACTGGTACAGCAGGAGCCCGATGCTTCTTCGTTTCCCAGTGGTGGTTTAAGGGCCACATTTGAAGCCAGAGGATATACCGCCTGGGATCCTTCTTCTCCTCCCTTTATCATGGAGATCGGACAGGGCAAAACTTTGTGCATACCCACCATTTTCGTTTCATACACCGGCGAATCACTCGACTATAAAGCACCCCTGCTGAAAGCCCTTGATTCATTGAACAAAGCCGCGGTGGATGTATGTAACTATTTCGATAAAAATGTAACCCGCGTTACCGCCACGCTCGGTTGGGAACAGGAATATTTTGTAGTGGATGAAGCGTTGTTCAATGCACGTCCTGATCTGGTAATGACCGGTCGTACCGTATATGGCCACTCATCTGCCAAGAACCAGCAATTGGAAGATCACTATTTCGGATCTATTCCTGAAAGAGTGTATGCCTATATGCGCGATTTTGAAACCGAAGCCTACAAACTCGGTATTCCGCTGCGCACCCGTCACAACGAAGTGGCACCCGCACAGTTTGAGTGCGCGCCTATTTTTGAAGAAGTGAGTGTAGCCGTAGACCACAACTCGTTGTTGATGGATATTATGGACCGGGTGGCACGCCGCCATCACCTGCGCGTATTGCTGCATGAAAAACCATTTGCCGGTATCAACGGAAGTGGTAAGCACAACAACTGGAGCATGGCCACCGATACCGGTGTGAACCTGCTGGCTCCAGGCAAAACGCCGAAGACCAACCTGATGTTCCTTACGTTCTTTGTGAACACCATCAAAGCCGTGCATGATTATGCAGATGTATTACGTGCATCAATCGCTTCGGCACCGAACGATCACCGCCTGGGTGCCAACGAAGCGCCTCCTGCCATCATTTCTGTATTTACCGGGCAGTACCTGAGCAAAGTGCTCAATGATGTAAAAGAAAGGGTATCCGATAAAATGGATGAGACCGATGAAAGCATGCTGAAGATCGATATCCACAAGAGCATTCCTGAATTGCTGATGGATAATACGGACCGTAACCGGACTTCACCATTTGCCTTTACCGGTAATAAATTTGAATTCCGCGCTGTAGGTTCCACCGCCAACTGTGCCAACCCCATGACGGTGCTGAACACCATTATGGCGGAAACACTGAAACAATTCAAGAAAGAAGTGGATGCGCTGATCGAGAAAGGTGAGAAGAAAGAGATCGCCATCATGCATATCATCCGCCAGTATATTGTGGCCAGCGAGAAAGTATTGTTTGAAGGCGATGGCTACAGTGCTGCCTGGGAAAAAGAAGCCGAGAAAAGAGGGTTGCCCAATGTAAAAACAACTCCTTTGGCACTTGATGCAATGGTAACAGAAAAGGCAAAGGCCTTATTTGAAAATAATCATATCTACAGCCATTCTGAACTGGAAGCCAGACACGAGATTGAACTGGAGAAATACATCAAGAAAGTACAGATCGAAAGCCGTGTAATGGGCGAACTGGCCACCAGCCATGTACTCCCTGCTGCGATCCGTTATCAGAACCTGCTCGCCAATAATATCAAAGGGTTGAAAGAGGCAGGACTGAATGAAGCCGCTTTCGCCAATCAGAAACAGATACTGGAAAAAATATCCGAGCATATTTCCAAAACGAGTGACCTCGTGGAAAAAATGATCGAGGCCCGCAAGGTGTGCAACAATATGGACAATACCCGCACCAAGGCCATCGCTTACCAGAGCCAGGTAAAGGATGCATACTTTGATGAGATCCGTTATCATGTAGATAAACTGGAACTGCTGGTAGACGACCGTGAATGGTATCTTCCCAAATACCGGGAAATGCTGTTCCTCCGTTAGTCTTTACACACTGCTTACATACAATGAAACCGTTCCGCATTTGCGGAGCGGTTTTTTTTTGCAAATGGTCCAACAGACAGGAAAGCGAACCTCACTTGTTTGCTACAGGCAATCAATTACTAATTGATCTTCTTCAACTATACATCCCGTAAAATAGGGAATTACCCCTACTCTATTTTTATACCTGCAATCATAACCGGCTTCCCTTTTAAACTAAACTATAACACATGAAAAAAACACTTTCTGCCCTCGCAGGCATTCTCCTTCTCCTTGTATCCTGTAAAAAAGATGACACACCTGTCCCCACGCCGGATCCTGTTCCCACGATTGCTTCTATCAGCCCCAGCAGCGGCCCAAAGAGTACAGTAGTAACGATCACGGGTACCGATTTTGGTACGAACACGGGTGTACTAAAAGTATATTTTAACGGGGTACAGGGCACGGTTCAAACAGCAACCGGTAGCACCATTACGGCTACCGTACCCACCGCAGCAGGTACGGGTGCTGTAAAAGTGGAAAAGAATGGAACACAGGTAACCGGTCCGGTATTTACTTACCAGGGTGTGGGTTATGTATCTACGTTTGCCGGAGGATCAGGCGGCTATGCGGATGGTACCGGCTTAGCAGCACAGTTTAACCTTCCCAGTGGCATCGTAAAAGATGCATCCGGAAATTTCTTTGTTTGCGACCGGGATAACCATAAGATCCGTAAGATAACGGCATCCGGAGTGGTAACAACTTTTGCGGGCAGTACAGTGGGTTTCCAGGATGGAACCGGCGCTGCTGCAAAATTCAATCAGCCTTATTGCATTACCATTGATGCAAGTGGTAATTTATATGTGGGTGACCGGATCAATCATGCTATCCGTAAAATAACTGCAGCCGGTGTGGTAACTACATTGGCTGGCAACGGAACAGCAGGCAATACCAATGGTACCGGCGCAGCGGCCAGCTTCAATGAACCGCTGGGTCTGGCTGCTGATGCATCCGGTAATATTTTTGTGGCAGATTATATCAATGGTCTTATCCGTAAAGTAACACCGGCCGGTGTGGTTACTACTTTTCAAAATCCCGGATCCACGTATATTTTTGGAATAGCCGTGGATGCCGCGAATAATTTGTATACCACTGAATACTCCAATCATCGTATCGTGAAATACACATCAGCAGGAGTTGCGACAGTAATAGCTGGCACTGCCGGTACAGCGGGTGCGGCTGACGGTACGGGTGCGGCTGCCACCTTTAGATTTCCGGCAGGCATTACGGTGGATGCCAATGGCAACTTGTATATCGCTGATGCGTACAATAATAAGATTCGGAAGATCACCTCAGCCGGAGTGGTAACAACGATGGCAGGAAGCAGCGGCAATGCAGATGGCACGGGAGCCGCAGCAGGCTTCGACGCGCCTCTCGCAATTTGTGGAGATTTTGCAAATAACGCGGTCTTTATATGTGACTTTGGTAATTCACGTATACGGAAATTATTAATTGCAGATTAAGCCTCATCCTATAGATTCGAAGATGGAATACCGCATTCAAGTAATTTTATGCGGTATTCCTATTACCAACAAACCTGAAATTTAATCGTATGAAATTTAGTAAAGAAGATTTCTGGCCCAAAACGGGCAAGCTTAAAAAAGGACTGATCATTCTGGCCATTGTAGTGCTCGGAGCGCTGGGCATCGTATTAGTGGAGGAACAGAATGATGTAAAATTATCGAAACGGGTACCCATGATCATCGCTTTTGCCTGCCTGGCGGTATGGTTCTATAACCCGGTTAAAAAAGAGCGCACATGAAAACGTCCTTCCTGATCATTGCCATCTTGATTATTGGCATTTGCACCTGGCTTACACTGACCGACAGATGGATTGCCCCTGCTATCAACAATTGGCAGGCGTCAATAACCGGTGATGGAAGTTACTTTCCAAAACTGACTATAATAATTTTGGCGGTACCTCCACTCGCTATGATGGCCATATGGAAAAGAATACAAGATAAGAAACAGCCTAAACCCTGAGCATTATGACCAAAAGAGAATCCTGCTTGCAGGATTTTTTTTTACCCCCGGCAATCACTGACAGCAATAAATGATACAATCAAATGAATAAGTGCCGGCGATAAATGAGTAACCGATTGTTCACACCAGTTGTTAATAAACTAACAGTTAAATCAGCCCGGTTATTAAGTATTTATCTTATTTTTAAATGATTCATTTATAACCAAACAACATAAATTCTGCCTGACCCCGCTTAGGTTTTACCCGGGCCTGCCTGTTTACCAAACACTTAAACACATCTTTAATCTACTCCATATGCGAAAGATTATCCTGTTATACATTTTGCTGTTCACCATGACTGGTATTAATTATGCACAAAAGAATTGTACTTGTGGAAGTTTTTCAAATTCCGAAAGAATAAAGCTGGAGAATGCAATCAATACAGGTGGCTTTGAAGAAGCTACAGCATTTATTGAGAATCAGAAAAAAAGTGATGACCCCTGCTGCCGGCTTATTGGTCTTACACTGGAAGCCATGCTGCAAAACGCTCAGTCCAAACCGGATTTAAGCCTGGCCACAGCTTTACAGGTACAGGCAAATCTTAAGAAGTCGTATAACCTTTATGCTGATGTAATGAGTAACCTGACAGCGGGACTTTATTACTCCAAAAAAGGGAATGCAGACAGTTCGAATCATTTCTATTTCCGGGGGCTTGAAGCTGCCACCAATGCAAAGGAATACTACCTGCAGGCCCGTATGTGCTTGAGTATCGGCAATGCCTATTCCAACAGAAAGTTACAGGCGAAAAACCTGGAATACCAGAAAAAAGGTGTGGCACTTGCACTGCAGTCCCTTGATTTGACTACAATTGCACAGGCCTACTCTTACCTCGTAACAGCTTATGGAAGAATGTATGACGATACTGAAAAGGAAATATATGTTGACTCCGCCGCATTAGTGGCCCCCGTTGCACTGCAATATGCAAAGGCCATTAACAACCGTACGATGATCATCCGTAATTATTTGTCCATGGGGAAATTCGAAATGGTTCGGAAGCATTTTGATAAGGCCTTATTATACTCCGATACATTACAAACCTTATTAACAGAGAAAAGCTCCCCGACATTATTGAATTCATTCTACACAGACAGGGGCGTAGCCCTTACGGGGTTAAACCGGCATGACGAGGCAATTGAAAACCTGAACAAAGCTTTTGAGTACACTAAGCAAAGTAATAATGCTTATTTGCGGCGGAGTATTCATGACCGGCTGTATGAGGCCTATAAAGCCAAAGAAGATCCGAAGATGGCATTACTATACCTGGAAAAATTCAGGGTGATCAATGACAGCCTGGTGAAAAAGGAAAATATGGATGCTGCCACAGAGATGGAAGCAAAGTATAATAAAGCACAGGACCAGCGGGCCATTAAAGAACTGGCGCAGCAAAAAAGGATTTATGTACTGCTCGCCACAGCCGGTTTATTTGCATTGATCGGGCTTATCTTTTTTATTCGTCAGCAAACGCTGAAGAATAAACAGAAGATACTGGAAACCGAACAAAGGCTCAACAGAGCCCGGATGAACCCGCATTTCTTTTTCAATGCCCTTTCTTCGTTACAGAGCTTTGCCTTACAGGGCAATGATGGGAAATCCATTGCCTCTAATCTCTCTAAATTTTCGCATATCATGCGTGAAACACTGGAGAGTACTTATAAAGAATATGTAACGGTAGAGCAGGAAACTGATTTTTTGAACGAATACCTGGAATTACAAAAAGTACGATTCCCTCAAAAATTTACTTATGCCATTACGTCTGCTCCGGATATAGAACCGGAAGAATTATTACTCCCTTCCATGATCCTGCAGCCATTCGTGGAAAACAGTATTGAACATGGTTTTACAGGTATCGATTATGCCGGCCATATCAGTGTTTCGTTCAATAAAAGCGGGAATGATCTGCATATCAATATTACCGATAATGGCAAAGGGCTGGCCACTTCACCAAAAGAAGAAAGCGAACATATTTCCCGTGCCAGCCAGATCATACGCGACCGCATTTACCTCCTGAATATTAAACTGAAGACCCGTGCTGGTTTCAGTATTGACAACAATCCGGAAGGCAAAGGTGTGCTGGTAAAGATCAGCCTGCCGGTTTTATATAAACAGGATATGAAGAAATCATAGCGGCTTATCGGTTATTGTTTAAGCAATTTGGTCTTCCCGACCAGGGTACCCCTTTGGTCAACAACCTGTAAGATGTAAAAGCCTTCTTGCAGATTTTGTACAGGTAAATGATATACTGTCTGTCCGTTCAATACGGCTATGGGCAACTGCATACATTTTTTTCCTGCCATATTCCATACCGAGATATGGCCTGTTACAGGCATTGGTGCATTTATCACGATGGTGGCCTGATCGCTTACCGGATTGGGCCATACAGCCATGATCGTAAATTCAATGGGTCTTTGTTGCAAGACCACCACCGCACTGTATGTAATAACTCCATTCACATCTGTCATTTTCAACCGATAATAACAGGTGCCGACAAAGGGATAATGATCAGTGTCGGCGAACTGATCCTGGTTTCCGGCCACCACCGAACGCAGCAATGAAAATTGGATTCCATCCTGGCTTCTTTCTATATCAAAGTTGGCAGCCTGTGACCCCGCTGCTGTTTTCCATTTTAAGTAGATCGATTGATCGGCCTGCCGGGATGCATTGAAATACAACAGCTTTACAGGCAATGTAGAAACGCCTGTCACCTGGATCTGATCGATGCCTAATTCTTCGGTACCACCCAACTGATCAAAATCAAGTCGTACCCGCAATGAAGTGCCGGTACCCGGAATGGCAAAATTGTACCGGGTAAAATTGAGCTGATCACATACTGTGGCCGGATCGGCCCCCGTAATGGCACCATCCAGGTTCCCATCAATCCGTAAACGGCCGCCGGCGATATTATCTCCCATAAAACGGCCAACCGTATTAAAAGGCCCGCCATTGATACTGGCCTGAATATTGATGGAATCTGCCGTTTCCCAGCGTACATTATTATTGGAAGAAGTGGCCAGGTATAATGATACATTCAATGAAACAAAGCTGGTGATATTGATCAGTTGAGTGGTGATCTGCCCGGGCGGATTTCCATTGGGCACCGGACTGCTGCTCCGTATATCTTCACCGGCCCAGAAGAAAGAGCCCTGCAGGTTGGTGAGTGCATCCGTAAACCCAATGGTGCAACCGGCGGGCAGTACTGGATTGGTATTGGTACGCAGGAAATAATCAGGATTATTGCCCGGTATGCCGGCACAAAAAGAAAATGTATTGCTGGTATAGCGGGTGCCTTCACCATTGGTTTCAAAACCCTCGGTAAACAATACCACCTGTGCATCGGTTAATTGCACCTTCATTAAAAATAAAAGAATTAGCAGCAGTTGCTGAATTGTCGTCTTGCAGGTGTTGATCATGTGGTTTACATCTTAATTGCTATAGGTTATTTTACATTCGCGCATAGCATTTCATAGCTCCCCATTACCGGGTATGCAGATATGGTATTGGCAAGAAATGAATTGCCCACATATTCCTGCCGGATAAAGAAGCTGGCCACGAGATAGCATTTACCATCTTTTCCTTTATACACCACAGCACCCTTTCGTATCCTTCCGGTTACAATGCCGGTTACCTCATGTCTTTCCACCGACCACTCGCTGCTCAGAATGACTGCTTTGAATGCAGTGCCTTTAAATTCTTCACTATGGTATTTATTAAAGGTCTCCACGAATATTTTTTCCAGGGCTGCATCCGATACCAGGCCGGCAGGCACGCGTGTGTCTTTTATCTTTTGTTCTTTCGATTTAGAGGCCATGGCCTTTATATCATCCGGTGAACCCAGGCCTTTTAGTAACTTTGTGGCTAGCTGGTAAGCGGTTTTAAAACTTTCTTCAGCCGGATAAACCCGCTGTGCTGCATCCCAGCGGGCCTGGTGGAATTGTAATTCATAGTATTCGGCCAGTGCATAATCTGCGTTGATGGCCCCGCGGCAATGTGTTTCAAGTTCGGCCAGGTCTTTCTCCGCATGCTTTGCTGATGCATTGATATACCTCAGTTCTCTTTCAAGGTCTTTTTTATTCTGGCTCATATCCAGCTTCAAAAGTTCTTCCGTTCTTTGTTTATAGGCGTTTATTGTTGCCGTTACTTTGGGAAGATCATGGGTGCTTACATCCACCGATACTTCGAAGAGTGACCGCAACAGTTCGCTCACCTTATTATAAATCATTCTTTTGTCCTGATTGTTCTGTACGGCTGCTTCATTATTCTTTTTAATTCTACCCATACCTGCCGACAGTTCTTTTGCTTTTGCTTCCATTGCTGACACATCATAAGAAGGGTCTTTTTGCTTTGTATCCCCTATCTTCCGGAAAAGCCCTACCAGGTTATCCCCGTCCAGGGCCGACCCTCCATTGGCTACAGATTTTTCCAGTTTGGCCGCTCCGTCCCAGAATGCTTTCACAGTAATTTTAGCAGGGCCATTGTAATCACCCGGTTGTGCAGTTCCGGTGAGCGTGCAACAAAAGATCAATACAGCTAATACAACAGTTTTCATTGTCCATTAATTTGTACCAAAACTACTCAGCGTTAAAAAACAGTTACAGCCCGTTTCACCAGTGATACCGGACAGTTCATAAATGATATCTGCCGCGACAGCGGGCCCTGTCTGAGCCTTTTTCAGTTATGCAACCATACAGGTCGCCGGTGAAACAGATCAGTGCAATGCTGAAAGCAATTACCTGCAACTATCGGGTCCGTTAGTTTTGACACCAGATTAAAGTATGACGATTCAAACCTTACATAAAACATTGTTTGCCCTTGAATCAACGGATAGAAACGTTTCGGCCCGGCTGGCTTACCAGGACAATGATTTCCGGATAGCGGAGATACAAACGGGGAACACTTATTCTATTATGCCGGAGGGCACTGGCTCCTGGATTACTTGTGATGGGAACAAGACCATAGCCCGCATCAAAGTGGAACCCGGGGCCCTGATAAGCCTGCGGGTGGTATGCCGGAAAAAGAAATATCTTTTTAAAAAATCAGCCGGGTGGAAACTGCGTTTTTCCCTGCAGAATAAGGATGGAGAAGAATTACTGACCCTGCTCCCCTCGGTGAACTGGGTGAAGGAATCGCATGACTATGCCCTGCAGCTGAACGAGGAGTTTGAAGAAGAGTGTGATTCATTTCTTATCTTACAGGCAGTGCACTGTGCCAACCTGAGCATGAGTATGATGACCGGTGGAAAAGTACCTGCTTTAATCAGTATTTAATATGCAATGCCTTAGATTCTTCAACCGGCGAATGGGCCTTTTACCCGCTTTATTTTTTTGTCTGGGTGCGGCTGCTCAAACAAAATGCTCCTGCGCGGAGGCCGAAACCTTAAGGGCGCCGATGGGCTATTATTTTAATTCGGGCCGGCTTGATTCCGCTGTTTATTACACACAACAATTATTGCAATACAAAGAGGGGGGTTGCCGGATCTTCTATGAGAACTGGATGGCACAGCTCAGCATTGCACGTAAGGATTATTCTGCTGCCCGTCAATTTCTTGAGGCAGAGAAAACATTACTGAATGCAAATAATTGCAAAGAATTACTGGTGCGGCATTATAATACGTTGTCCAAACTTTATCAGGAGCTTAATCGCTCCGACAGTTTTGTAACTGCCTGCCTGCAGGGGATTGATGCTGCCATAGCGGTAAACGATCAATACGGACTGAGCCGAGCCTATACTGATGTGGCATCCGCTTTTTCTCAATTGGCACAACGGGAGAAGGCCATTGCGTATTACCGGAAAGGTTTGGAAGCAGCACATAAACAGAAAAAAGTACCCTCGTTATCCGCATCTGTAGGTGTTCGACTGGGCAATGAATACCTGGATATGTATACCGAAACAAACAATTCAATTTTTGCCGATTCTGCACTACAACTTGGTAAATCATCGTTGGATACAGCACAGGCCTTTCAGGATATGCTGGCTTATATGGAAGCCAATGAATTGCTGGCCAGCCATGCCCTGGCCACCCGTCAATACCAATCCGCCATTTCTTTTGCAGATGAAATCATCCGCCAAAGCCCTCGGGGTGTACACCTGTTTGACCGGATCACCTATACCGGGTTCAGTAAAAAATCAAAAGCCTGCTATCAGCTACAGCATTATAAAGCTGCCGAACAGTATGCCGATTCTGCATTGGTGTATGCCACTGCCTTTAATCCGCAACTGATGATCGGTGCATATAATGACCTTTATCTGGCTGCTAAGGCAAATGGAAACCCGAGCCGTTCGCTGCTGGCCCATGAAAGAATGACGGTTATTCGAGATAGCCTTTTTTCCGTGGAAAAAAATGCAGCCATTAATGAACTGGAAAAAAAATACAACCAGGCCAAGAATGAAACCACCATCAAAGACCTGGACCGGAAGAAACAACTGTACCTGCTGCTGGCCATTATAGGTGCAGTGGCCGCTGTTGCGATCGGGCTGTATGTACGCCAGCAATCTCTCCAGCATAAAAAAAATATTCTTGAAACGGAGCAACGCCTAAACCGGGCAAGAATGAACCCTCATTTCTTTTTCAATGCACTAACAGCGTTACAAAAATTTGCAGTACGTGAAAATGATGGACAGGCATTGGCTTCCAATCTTTCCAAATTCAGTCATATCATGCGCGAAACGCTGGAAAGTACCTATAAAGATTATGTGACCATTGAACAGGAAATGGAATTTCTCAATGAATACCTGGAAGTACAAAAGATACGTTTCCCGCAAACATTCAGTTATGATATTTCTGCTTCGCCGGATATGGAAATTGATGAGTTGCAAATCCCTTCCATGATCATTCAGCCCTTTGTGGAAAACAGTATCGAGCATGGCTTTGCCGGATTGCATTATCCCGGAAGAGTACTGATACAGTTCGCTAAAGACGATAAAGAAATCCTGATCCGCATCAGCGACAATGGCAAGGGATTGGATACGGTTCCCCGCGAGGAGAATGCGCATATATCCAGGGCCAGTCAGATCATACGCGACCGTATTTACCTGCTGAATATTAAGCTTAAGACAAAAGCGGGCTTCAGTATTGCCAACAATGAAACCGGTGAAGGTGTGGTCGTAAAGATCCATTTACCCCTGATGTATAAAAAACTGTAAACCTGAAACCATGAAAATACTACTCGTAGACAATGAACCGGAAATCCGTGCCGTGCTGAAAGATATGGTAAGTGCCTGGGCCAACGGAATGCATACGATTGCTGAAGCAGACGGCGTACAAACGGGGTTGGAACAAATCAGATTGGTTTCTCCGGATATCGTGTTGCTGGATGTGGAGATGAATGATGGTACGGGCTTTGACCTGCTCAAACTACTATCAGCCCCCTCCTTTCAACTCATATTCACCACCGCACATAATCAATATGCCATTGAAGCCTTTCGTTTCAGTGCGATCGATTACCTGCTGAAACCCATTGATCCGGCAGATCTGCACCGCGCCTTAGAAAAAGCAATGAGCCATCTTTCCAGCAATACCCTGCAGCAGCAACTGTCCATCTTGCTGCAACAATATGCCGGAAAAAATGAACCGGAACGCCAGATCGTACTCAAAGATGTGGATAAGACCTATTTCGTAAAGATCAGCGATATTCTCTATTGTGAAGCTGACGGTTCATATACCAAATTTTATTTCAGTAATGCGGAGCCTTTATTTGTTTCGCGTAATCTCCGGTCCTATGAAGAATTGCTGGCGCCAGCCGGCTTTATCCGAACACACCATTCCTGCCTGGTAAATCCTTCCAAAATAAAGGTGTACGACCGTAAAACCGACAGCGGCACGCTCATTCTGGAAGGCGGGCATAGCATACCTGTATCACAGCGCAAGAAAGACTTTGTACTGCAGTTGCTGGAGAACAGAAAGTAAAAACCAACATGAAATCTTACCGCTGGTAGTACAACTGCCTTCAGTTAAGAATTGCCTGTGTTCACAGGTGAAATGCATCAATTACAAAAAAAATAAAGTATTCTATTTACATCGTAATAAAAATACTTTATATGAAAACAACACATTTCCTCACGCTGTTACTATCATTCTTATTGCTTTTCACCAGTTGCAAAAAAGATAAAAAGGAAACTCCGCCCGCCAATGACCCGGAATTACTGGGGCCCGAAGCGGGAAAAGTTTTGCATTACAGTTTCAATTCTATCGCTAAAGACGGAAGTGGTAATAACATGGATCCGAATAGCACCAATAATCTTTCGTTTACAACCGACCGTTTTGGACGTGCCAACCAGGCGGCATTATTTGGAAACGGTGGCAGTACAACGAATATCATCACCCCTTCTCTCTCCGGCAAAATATCCGGGCTTCCGGTTGCAGTTTCTTTCTGGGTGAAAACAGATGACTTTACACGTTCCCAGCTAATAGCCAAATCCGATGGTTTCGAAAGAAGCACCTACAGTGGCTATACTATTTACCTGGGTGCCTGGGGCAATAAAAAAATCAGCTTTTCATTTGCCAACAATACTGGTATCGGCAGCAATGCCTATTCGATCATCATATCACCGGAATTGATCACTGCCAATAATACCTGGTATCATGTGGTGTTCAATGTACGGTCGGCAACGGATTATGACCTGTATGTAAACAATGTAAAATACACCAACTGCACAACTGGCGGCACAGCCACTACTATGGTATTCAACCCGCCTTCTGTGGGTATTATGGGTGTATATGATGGCACGGCAAATACCAATTTTACCGGTGCCCTGGATGATTACCGGGTATATAACCGTACGCTCAGTGAGCAGGAAGTTTCCACTTTATTCAATTTTCGTCCATAAACCTTAACCTGTGCATACAATCCGACCCGGCCATTTGGCCGGGTCGTTGATTTCAGATCTAAAGTATAACGGATATGGTTATGCGAACTTTATTTCAGCTTATCGCATCCTATCTCTTTTTTCCCTCCATAACTATTAAATTTCAGCGGTCCGCTGTAGTTGCCACCGCCGGTATAATCCTGCTTGAATGAAAACTCCTGGTAATAACATTTACCATCTGCACTTTTTGTGGTACATACTGCTCCCAGCCAGCGGTAAAGAATGGCGCCAGTTAGTTCGTTTTTCGCCACCACCCAGGAAGAAGAGGTGATAATCGCTTTCGAAAATTTATCGTTCCAACCCTCGGCATTGGCTGCTGCCACCATCTGTTGTTCCAAAGCGGCATTGCTCATACCTGCTTTGGGCAACTGGCGGCTGGCCATTAATTCGTTGTGCAGTTTACCGGATAGGTTTTTAATATCAGTTACTCCCCCATTCAGGTCCAGATCAAGTTTACTTTTAATGTCACTGATCTTTGAGCTGGGGAATATCAGTTCACAGGTTATCTCATGGCTGATATCACCCGCCTTTACCAGGTCATCCATCAGGTAAGAATAGGTCCAGTTTTCTTTAGCCACATAGGGTGCATAGTTGTCTTTAAACCATTGTGCATCCGGCAGCAATGCAAATTGAATATATGATTTACCCTGTACAGTAAGCGGGAGAATGATATTTGATAAGTCGCCACCCCAAACGGCCGTACCGCCATCGATGCGGATTCGCACCCGCAACTGGTCATTACCCTCCATTACATCCTTTACATTAATGCCCAGGTATGCGGTACCAAATATGGCTTCACCGGATTTGAAGGCTGTTTTAATGGATGCTGCCATTTCTTTTTCTTTACCAATTACCAGCGGTTTGGTGCTCCATACAATTTGGTTCAGGTGTTCTTTGTGAAAATCACTGGTGAAGAATTTAGCAGATTCACTTTCTGCATTACCTAATTGCTTATTTATTTCTTCCAGCTTCTTTTTAAAGGGGTCGTTGTTGGGCGAAAGCATCAATACGGCCATACACTCATACTTCGCTTCATTCAGCAAGGCTATTTTTTCCTGTGGGTTTTTGGCACCCGAGCTTTTCTGGATCACCGCCGTTACGTTCCATTTAAACCGATCCGATCTTTTTACATAATCATCATAGTCGGCCAGTTGTGCAGCTACCAACCCTGCATAGCTTTTCGGATCGATATTCGTCAGTTCGTTTTTTCGCTCCTGGTATTCTGGCAGGTTGATTTCCTTCATCCGGTCATAATACGCTTTTCCAGTAACACCGGGTTGAATATCACTCCCCGTTGAATAAACCCCGATTAATTTTGAATTCAGGTCTTTAAAATAATTCCTGGTTGCTGCTTCTTTATCGGCTGCGGCCTGGGAGGCTGTTGCTTCTTTATTGGCCTGGGCCTTGTAGCCGGCTACTTCTGTTTCCAGCGCCAACACATCGTAATTGGGATCCTGCTCTTTCACTTGTTTCAGCATCCGCTCGGCATTGCTGATCGTACTGGAAGTGGCTTTGCCTTCCCGTAAAATCAGTAACTGCCGCCAAAATGACTTCAGGGAAACTTTGGCGGGGCCGCTGTACGACTCATCCTGCTTACCGGTAGCAGCAGGTCTGGCGGCGGTATCCGCTACAGGCTTGCCAGATGTGGAGGGCGGCTGGTTGCTCGTTGCTGGTGGTGTGTTGGTTTCCGGCTTTGAAGAACCATTCGTGTTTTTGTTCCCAGAAGGGTTGGTCTTTGCATTAATTTCCACTTCTCTGCCACGGGGATTTTCTTTTACCCGCAACGATACCTGTGCATGGCCAATGGCCACGATAAAAACTAAGCAAACCAAGATGCTGAAACGTTTCATAATTAACAGATTTTACTTAAAGCTACCCGTTCACCTCATCATTTCCGGAGCAGATAGGCCGCCGTACCCGCCTGTTGAATAAGTGAAGGTTGTGGAAGAATATCTGCGGACAAGTGCTGATGCATTGAATTTTTAATATCTTTAGCCCACACACATGAAAGCACTGATCATTGATAATGAAGCTCCGTTGCGGCAGGGAATGCTGTCTCTGCTCAGGGAATATTGCCCCGAAATAACCGAAATGGAAGAAGCAGATGGCGTACACAGCGGCCTGCAAAAGATCCGGAATTATCATCCGGACATTGTTTTCCTCGATGTGGAAATGGAAGATGGCAGCGGATTCGACCTGATGAAACAAATACCCGATCCCGATTTCCAACTGATCTTCGTTACTGCCCATAATAAATATGCGATTGAAGCCTTCCGGTTCAGTGCCATTGATTATTTATTAAAACCGGTAGATCCGGAATCTCTGCAAATCAGTGTACAAAAAGCTTCAAAGAATATCCGCCATTCGAATCTCAGTCAGCAAGTACAGATACTGCTTCAGCAACTGGCTGGTATTCACAACCAGGATAAGAAGATCGTATTGAAAGATATTGAGAACACGTATTTCATACGGGTGTCTGATATCTGTTATTGTGAAGCGGAAGGCACTTACACCAAATTCTTCATACAACAGTCGCCTGCCATACTGGTGTCTAAAAATCTTAAGGAATACGAATCCATTCTGGAGCCACTGGGCTTCCTGCGCACACACCATTCTTTTCTCGTAAACCCGGATAAAATAAAAATGTACGACAAAACGGATGGTGGCTCCCTCATACTCGACGGAGGGTATTCGGTGCCGGTATCGCAACGAAAAAAAGATTTTGTGATGCAGGTATTGGAGAAAAGATAACTACCTCCTTGCATTTATTTACCCGAACACATCACTTGTATATTACCCGTACAGCACACGGGTGGAGGTAATAATTTTAAGTCTCATCAAATTATTACCAATGAAAAAATCTGTATGTACATCTGTACTTGGACTTCTGTTGCTTTTTAGCGTTGCCAGTTGTGGTTCAAAAAAAGCTGCTGATGATAAATCAGCGAGTACACCCGACGCCGCCACACCCGCCTCCACCGATGCCGCTGCTGATAAAAAAGGAATGAGTGTATCCGAAGCTGTTGCGTTTTTAAATGCCGACGAGGCCAATAGCGGTAAAGAAGTGACCGTATCTGCCTATTCCTGGGGGCATAATGAACGGATGGATGATAAGATCCAACTGAACCTTGGGGATAAAAAATTAGAAGGTATGCAAGCCGCCAACTTCGCCTGCCTGTTTGGCAAAGACCAATCTGCTGCTATAAAAGCCATTGGCAAAGATGCCATGGTAACCGTGACCGGTAAGATTTCCAAAGGCGCGGGTGCCGTAGAATTGAATGATTGTAAGATAGTCCAGTAATGATCAAATGCCGTACCAGTACCCCCCCGCCAGTCCAGGCGGGGTTTTTATACCCATAATGATTGTATGGGCATAATGGCCGGTGTATAATTGATATACTGTACAAAACGGGGTGTGGCAGCCTGATTGATACCGGCTGCATGAGGTAATGCATGATGCCAGATCACAAAATCACCGGCTCCGGCAGTTATGGACCGGGTCCCCAATTTTTCCAGGTTTTCATCCCGGGGATTAACATCTTCCGGAAGTTGTTGCAACCATTCGGTGATCTTGTTGTGAAAACCGGGTACGACTCTCAATGCGCCACCGCTCTCCGTTGTATCATTGAGATAAAGTATTCCCTGAGTGCCAAATGGTATGGGGAGTTGCAGACTAACGTCCCAGTGTAACCGGGAAACAGGATAAACAATCCCAGGACGGTGCGGGGGTGAAAATCCGGTTTTGCCGGCATCAGCATGCAGTCCTTTTTGCTTCCACAACTGTTCATAGGCCGATACGATACGTGGCGAGCGCCTGTTTCGCTCCAGTTGCGGATGCTGATACAATTCCACCATAATGCCATTTCGTTGTGGATGTTCGGTGTACCAGGTATCGGGGCGTTGCCTGTCGATTGCCAAATAGGATTCAATAAGCGATACCGTGGCTTCGCAGTCTTCGGCAGAAACTGCATTACGGATAATTACGTATCCCTCCTGTTGCCATTGTTGTAATTCTTCCTTTCCCAATACACCAACCGATAGCTCCTGATGAGTGAGTCCTGCATTTTCATTAAAAACAGAATTAAATTCATCTATTCTCGCTTTATCGATACAACCATTGTTCAGTTGTAAAATCCAGTTTTCGAATTCATCAAACCCGGGTTTCTCCCTAAAGATGAATCGGAGCGTTTGTTCAATACCGATTCCCAGGGTGTTGAAAAGAAAATTATCCAGTGGCCATTCGTCCGGGAAATGATCATGCGTAATCTGTTGGTTTAATACGGCGCATTGCCGGGCCCAGTATCTTTTCAAATGAAATACGCCCAGGGAACCCATTTCGGTGGTTGCGGGAAGAAAAGTATGATCAACATTCATAACTGGCATATCAGCAATATACAAACAAAAAGATCCCGCTGCGGGCAGGATCTTTTCAATAAATGTGGAAGAAATTATTTCAACGTAAACCCTTCCAGGAATTTGGTATTGAAATCACCGCTGCGGAAGCGTTCATCTTTCATGAGTTGAATATGAAACGGTATAGTGGTTTTCACACCTTCGATCACATACTCGCTCAATGCGCGGTACATGGTATCGATGGCTTCATTGCGGGTGCGTGCCACCGTTATTAATTTTCCGATCATGGAATCATAATACGGGGGGATCACATATCCGGCATACACGTGGCTGTCTACCCGCACGCCATGTCCACCGGGCTGGTGCAGTACGGTGATCTTTCCCGGTGAAGGCCTGAAATCATTATAAGGATCTTCTGCATTGATTCGGCATTCAATGGAATGCATCTGCGGTATATAATCATCACCGCTGATTTTTTCGCCGGCAGCAATCTTGATCTGTTCTTTTATCAGGTCGAAGTTGATTACTTCTTCCGTTACGCAATGTTCTACCTGGATACGGGTATTCATTTCCATGAAGTAGAAATTGCGGTGTTTATCCACGAGGAATTCGATCGTGCCCACGCTCTCATAGTTAATGGCACCGGCTGCTTTCTTGGCCGCTTCGCCCATTTGATACCGCAGTTCATCGGTCATAAAGGGAGAAGGCGATTCTTCCACCAGTTTCTGATGACGGCGCTGAATAGAGCAATCGCGCTCACTCAGGTGGCATACATTGCCATATTGGTCACCCGCCACCTGTATCTCGATATGGCGGGGTTCTTCTACAAATTTCTCCATGTAGATACCATCGTTCTTAAACGATGCGGCGGCTTCTGCCTTAGCGGTATCATAGGCTTTTTCCATTTCGCTTTCCTGCCATACAATACGCATCCCTTTACCACCACCACCGGCTGTTGCTTTCAATATGACGGGGTATCCCATATTACGCGCCAGTCCTTTGGCTTCATCGAGGCTTTGCAAAAGACCCTCTCCACCCGGTACCACGGGCACACCCGCTTTGATCATGGTCTCTTTGGCCGTAATCTTATCACCCATGGAATTGATCATATCGGGTGTGGGCCCGATGAATTTAATGCCATGGTCATTACATATTTGTGCAAACTTGGCATTCTCCGCCAGAAATCCATATCCGGGATGTATAGCATCGGCATTGGTGATCTCGGCGGCCGCCATAATATGCGCCATATTAAGATAGGAATCGGCGCTTTGCGGCTTGCCTATACAAACGGCCTCATCGGCAAATTTTACATGGAGACTATCGCGATCGGCAGTGGAATACACCGCTACTGTCTTAATACCCATTTCGCGACAAGTACGAATCACCCGTAATGCGATTTCTCCGCGGTTGGCAATCAATATTTTCTTAAACATATGATTAATGTGATAATTTGCTGATGTGCTAATGTGCTAATGAGTGGTCATTTTATTGTAATATTCCTCTTTTACACAAAGGCTCATCAACAGTTAAAAAAAACGAAATGTATATTTTATTTGCTTGATCGTCTTACAAATTAAATCTGATAACGTACTGATGTGTTGATGGGCTTTCCGAATTGCACAAATGTCAATTAACACTCGTTGCGATTATCAGTTAAAAAAATACAAGAATGTTTTTATTTCCTTCCCTTTGAAGTAGATAAAATTTTATTAAGCACTTTCATTATCTCTTCCAGCTTTTGCAGTAAATCGGCACAATCCGGATATTCGTTTGACTGGCTGCAGAGCAATAGCCAATACTGTGTTTCATCTGCTTCCTTCGCAGCTATCTTTATTTTATGAATAAAGTCAGCCTTACTTTCCGCATTTTGCGCTTCAAACGAATTGGCACCTATGGAAGTACCGGCACGCAATAATTGCCGGCTCAACACATATTTCTTACTCAGTTCCAGTTTTTCGCAATAAGCAATGATCATTAGTGAAAACCCGAACGATAATTTCAAAATCGGGTTGCGCTCAATAAACTCTATTTGCATATCAAAGGGTAAGGTCGGATTATCAAAGCACGTAAACCGCGCTGTTGTCATTAGCAAATCAGCAAATTTGCTAATTAGCTAATTACATTGGTTCTACAAGAAACAGCGGCTGATCATATTCCACCGGCGATGCATCGTCCACCAGTACTTTCACGATCTTGCCTTTTACTTCGCTTTCGATTTCATTGAAGAGTTTCATCGCTTCGATGATACATACCACTTTTCCGGGAGAAACTTCAGAACCAATATCCACCAGATTGGGTTTATCGGGTGATGATTTGCGATAGAAGGTACCGATCATCGGACTTTTGATGGTAATGGTATTGGCAGCAGGGGCCTCGGCCGGTTTAGAGTTGTCTGCGGCCGGAGCAGCAGGGGCAGCAGGAGCGGCGGCTGGCTGGGGTGCAGCGGCATACACGGGGGCAGCCTGCACGGGAGCTGACGAAACGACCTGGGTCACATGTTCTTCTTTCTGTTTGATCGTAACGCGGAAATCTTTTTGTTCTATAGTCAGTTCACCAATATTCGACTTGTTGACCATTTTGATCAACTCCTGAATTTGCTTAAAGTCCATGTTTTTCAATTTTATAGACGGTTTTGGTTTAAGAAAGATTCCCACCCTGGGGACAGGCGGCTAAGTTAGGGAAATCAAAAGGAGAATGCACATGATTTTTTAGTGTTTTTGGCCAGAAACGACCCAAAATGACACAAAAATGGCCTGAATTGGTATCAAAACAGGCCATTTTCAATATTATTTCTCTTCTTTCACCCGCTCCACATATTCACCGGTTTTGGTGTTAATGCGGATCATTTCTCCTTCATTTACAAATAAGGGAACGCCGATGGTAGTACCGGTTTCCAGGGTAGCGGGCTTAAGTGTACGCGTGGCCGTATCGCCTCGTAAGCCCGGCTCAGTATAGGTAACTTGTAATACAATCTTGTCGGGTAATTCAGCACCCAGCACCTGATCATTTTCAGTATTGATCAGTACACCCACTTCCTGTCCTTCTTTGAGGTATTGGGGGGCATCAATGGTGGATTCCTGGAGGGCGATCTGCTCGAATGTTTCATTGTCCATAAAGTTATAACCGGTATCATCTTTATAGAGAAACTGATAATAACGCCTTTCCACGCGTACCGGGTAAATATTATCGCCGGAGTTCCAGGTCTTTTCGATAGAGCGGTTATTGTCCACCCCTTTCAGTTTGGCCCACACTTTGGCGGCTGCACGGGCTGTTTTGTTTTCTCCAAATTCCACCACGGTGTAAAGACTTCCTTCGAGATTAAGGATCATACCGCGGCTGATGTCTGCTGTATTTGCCATAAAAAAATTATTATTAAAAATCCGGGCCTATGCCCGTTAAAGGGTGGCAAAGATAAGGGAAGGCCTGTGTATGGCAAAAGATCAATACACAGGCAAACGCTGACATCCGGGTCTGTTGAAAAGAGGGGAAAAGGGTCGCTTAAAATATTATAATTACTTTTTATTCGTAAAAAACAACAGGTTCGTATAAAAAATAACCCATTTGGAAAATAATGACTTAGTCATAACGGCGGACTTGCCAAAAGCTATTACATTCGCCTAAGGCCTGATCAGATTATGAGATTACTTACTACCATCCACCGATTACTGACTGCGTTGCTTTTTTGTTTGCTCGTTCAGCAAAGCCATGCACAACTAACGATAACCCCGGCCCCCGGGGCGCTCGCTTTGGCTCAACGCCTCGTGGGCGATGGTGTGCTCATCAGCAATGTAAGCTATACAGGCAACCCTGCGATGGCAGGTTTTTTCAAAAACTCTGGCGGCACCAATATCCGCATAGACAGTGGCATCGTACTTACCAGCGGCAGGGCCGGTGCCCGTCTGCCGGATATTGGCGTAACGGGTAATCAGTTAACACCTGCCTTCGATTTACTGGCCGACAATGAATGGAACCTCGCCGGAGATGCAGACCTGGCTGTTGCCATCGGCGCTCCGCTCAACAACCTGAATGATGCCTGTGTACTCGAATTTGATTTTGTTGTGTTAGGTGACAGTATCAAATTCAATTATGTATTCAGTTCCGAAGAATATACCGAAGATTATGTATGTGAGTTCAATGATGCTTTCGCATTCTTTATCTCCGGTCCGGGCATTCCGGGTTTGAAAAATATTGCCCTTATTCCCAATACCACTATTCCGGTATCCATTTTTAATGTAAATGATGTGCCTGGCGGGATTTGCCCCAACAATATGATCTATTACCGGGATAATAGTACCAATACATTCTTTACGCACGATGGACATACTGTCGTGCTTACCGCAAAAGAAAGAGTACAGCCCTGTCAAACATATCACTTAAAACTGGTGATCTCCGATGTGGGTGACTCCCGATTCGACAGTGGTGTGTTTCTTGAAGCCCGCAGCCTTACGTCCAATGCACTGGGCATTACCAATCTCACACAGACCGACCCCGCTTCAGGAATCAGCTACCTGGTAGAAGGCTGTGCCACTGGCTCCTTCAACGTACGTCGGCCAAGAAAAGACCCCACACCACTTTTGGTTACATTATCCTACGGCGGTACTGCAGTGAACGGAGTTGATATGCTTACACTACCCACCACCGTGACCATTCCAGCGAATGATAGCTTTGTAACTGTACCCGTAAACCCCATCATGGACCTGGTACCCGAAGGCATTGAAACTATTAAGATATATGCACTAGCAGGATGTGCGGTTACCACACCCAGCGACAGCACCGTGATACAGATCCGCGATTATGATATTCTCGATCTTACACCCGATACCGCATTTATTTGTCGTGATGCATCAGTACAATTAACGGCTACCACCGGCTATACCACTTATCAATGGAATACCGATCCCACACTCAGCAATACCGGCATTCGAAACCCTATTGCCACGCCGATAAACAGTAGCAGCACCTATATCTGTACCGCCAACGTGGGCACCTGTAATGCACAGGACTCCGTATTCGTAAAATGGAAAGACATTGAGTTCCTGTCCAAAAAAGATGTTAACTGCCGCAATGGCGCTACCGGAGAGATTAAAGTACTCGCTGGGTATGAATGGGCCCACCCGATTTCATTCTCACTGGACGGAGTAACCTGGCAAGCAGACAGTGTATTCACCAATTTACCCGTGGGCAATTATTGGGTGAAAGTAAAAGATGCGAACTGCATTGACAGTGTATTGGTTTCCATCAGCCAGGCATTTCCCGATCTGCTGATCGATAATATTACGGCCAATGCCGCGAGTTGTTCCGGCAATCCCGATGGACAACTTACTGTATCTGCGAGTGGTGGCAACGGGCCCTATACTTTCTCCAGCGATGGAATCAATTTTCAGACTGGCAATATCTTCAATCTTACACAGGGTAACTATACCATCACGGTGAAAGATAATAATGGTTGTCTTCAAACGCAGCCCGCTATTATTGCACTCAATAATACCGTAACAGCAGATGCGGGTACCGACCGCGATCTGTGTGAAGGGCGAAGCCTCACCCTGGCCGCTGTATCCAATGGTACTACTTTTAACTGGACACCGGCTGCCACCCTTTCCAATGCTACGCAGCTTACTCCGGTAGCGAATCCGGTGGTAACTACTAAATATTACCTCACGGCCACATCCGGCATTTGCACACGTACAGATTCTGTGACAGTAACCGTATTACCTGCGCCCGTAGCGAATGCAGGGCCGGATGCCAGTTATTGCTTCGGAAAAGTATACCAGTTGAATGGCAACGGTGGCGTAGTCTATCAATGGACACCATCCACGTATTTTGTTTCTTCCAATGATGTGCCTTCACCTTCGGTAAAAGCCAATAACACCATTACCTATTCGCTGCAGGTAACGGATGCCAATGGTTGCACATCACTGCTTGCAGATCAGGTAACTATCACTGTAACTCCTCCCATCAAAATATTTGCGGGCAATGATACTGTGGCCGCGATCAATCAACCCATCCAATTGCGGGTACGCGAGTTGGGCAATGCCGGTGTAACACAATACAGTTGGTCTCCTGCCAATTATTTATCCGATGCTACGATTGCTACACCGATAGCCATCTTGCCACAGGATCAGCGCTATGTGGTAACGGCCTCCACACCCGATGGCTGCGAAGGCAAAGATGATATCCTGATCAAAGTATACAAAGGCCCGGAGATTTATGTACCCTCCGGCTTTACGCCCAATAATGATGGATTGAATGACCGGGTGGGGCCCCTGCCTGTAGGCATCAAAGTATTCCGTTTCTTCCGGGTATTCAACCGCTGGGGCCAACTGATTTTTGCCACGAGCAACCCGGCGCTCACCTGGGATGGCACCTTCAAGGGCGTACAGCAGGATACCGGCACCTTTATCTGGATGGCCGAAGCCATTGACTTCCGTGGACAATTGATCACCCGCAAAGGCACCATTACGCTGATCCGCTAAAAGCAGTAATTTCTTGCCGCTGTACTTTATCTTTACAGGATGAAAAAGTATTTGCTTACCTGTTGCCTCTTGTCGATTGTATGGCTGGCTTCCGCCCAAACGGATACCATACAGCATCCTTATCTGAAATACCCTACGTTTCCTCCGGTGAAATTATTACTGCCCGACAGCACCCATTTTTATACAAAAGCAGACCTGCCAAAGAAAACACCGGTGATGGTGATGGTATTTAACCCACAATGCGACCATTGCCAGCATGAAACGGAGGAACTGATTCGTAATATGGATAAACTGAAAAATGTACATATTGTAATGGCCACTTCCTCTCCATTTGAAGATATGAAGGGCTTTATTGAAAAATATAAACTGGGTGAGTACAAGAATGTGGTGGTAACCCAGGACACCCATTTCTTTCTGCTGAGCTTTTATATGCTGCACAACCTCCCCTTCCATGCCTTTTACAATAAGAAAAAAGAATTACTGAGTGTGGCTCAGGGATCAATGACGATCGAGAAAATATTGAAGGCACTGGAGATGACGAAGTAACGCGGGAGGGTTTTCTTTTGTTGTACGAATTCCTTTCAGGTATTACAGATTATTTATTATTGATTATTGGCGTGTTGCATTGGTTTTTTAATCATAGCCCCGGAATTTAGTTAAGGCTTTTAAATCCATTTGTTCATGAAGAATTCTTACAATTTCGACTCCTGTACCTTTTGCCTTTTTGTAGAAAACTAAGTGTCTGCCAATTTTAAACCCAAAGATGTCTTTAGCTATTTCCAAATATGGTTTTCCAGCAAGGGTTCCATCAGCCAGACTCTGGCAAGTATCAAGCAACAGAAAATAGTATTTATCTGCCTGTACTTCCGACCAAGCTTCATAAGTGTACTCCCATATTTCCGAAAGGTCTTCGAGTGCTCTTGAAGAAAGGTGGTACTTAGCCATTTTTCTTTTTAGCGGATTTTAACTTTGCGAGATGTTTCTTAGAATCAAACTGTGTGACAAACCCGCTTTCTAAACCTTCTTTGATGGCCCTTTTAAGTGCTACAACTTTTGCCTCTTCATCTTCCAGTAAGCGAAGCCCGGCTCTTATTACTTCACTGGCATTCTTAAACCTCCCGGAAGCAACATTCTTGTCAACAAATGTTTCGAAGTGATTCCCCAATGAAACGGATGTATTTCGTCCCATAATAATTACTTTATTCAAAGTTACCAATTTTTGGTAACTTGAAAAAATCTTTTCCTTGCGCAGCATTTCAGCCATTGTAAAAAAGGACTGTTTGGGCAAATAATTTCAGCTGCTCAAATTCTAAAAAGCGTTGAACATATCACTTATTCCCTTCCGTATCAAAATCCATTAGATAGGGCCGCAATCGTATTCCTTGCCGGTTTCTGAAATTGCTCGTTATGTAAGTTTGGTATTGTTTTCCCGCATCCACTTCTACTTCTATGGTAAAGGTGGTAGCGTTATTTGACCAACCGATGATCCGTTTTAACCTGTAAATATGTTTCTCTCCTAATGGGCCATAGTCGAAACCACGTGTGGTGGTATCCATGGGTTCCGAAAAGGTAATAGCCAATTGTACTATACCAGGCTTCAGTTTAGTACCCGTTTGTAATGGAGCAATATGCAAAACTGTGGGTCTCTTTTTGTTATACTCTTCCCACATTTTTTTCAAAGAATCGGGAAAAACCTTTGTGGCATCAACGATACGTTCTACTTCTTTCTCATTTGAATAGTCTAATTGTATTAATTCCTTAATCGCTTTTTGTTTATCGCGGGAAAGGCGATAGTATCGTTCAGAAATTTCGTAGCCGATATAGTATCCTAAATCTCTTTCTTTTAGTTCATTGGTATTTTCACTCCACAACCAATCGTCCCAATTGGGAAAAAACAGCTCTTCGTTGAATTTTTTGAACACCCGCTCCTGATTGGCTTTACCAAAATGAATAGCCGGCGTGTTCGACTTTTTAGCTGTAGCCAGACAGGAAACAAATTCGGCAACACCTTCATACAAACACCAGGAAAGTAAATTCTCTGGTGGTTCATGTTGTTGGGTATGGATATACTCATGTGTACAAAGCAGCGCAATATTCTTTTTGGGTTGGTAATTTTTATAGAAATTTTGCCGGGATGCCGGATGTTCGTTGATGACGGTGGTTTCGTCACCCAGCGATAGCTCGCTTCCAATCAGTACTCTGTCCTGCTGCGTGGTGCCACCTGTTCTGAATGCACCCATTAAAAAATAGATAGTGCTCGGTTTCAGCTCAGGATATATTTTTTTTAATCCGGAGATACCGCGTGCTATGTCCGGATAAAGCGCATGGGTATTCAGGCTGGCCTTTCGCAATGATTTCCAAAAGTTGGGATACTTTAGTATTGAATTGAGTATTTCGATATCTGTATAATTACGAACCTGCAGCAGACTATGTAAGCCGGGACTTCCCTGGTCCAGGTATAATTCCCTTAAATATTTCCGTTGAAGAGCTGTATCGCTGGTAGTTGTAATTTTATCAAAGGCTTTCCAGAAAATAGGTATATCCGAAGAAACGAATGACTGACGTTGCCCGAAAAGGAAGTTTGTACTGGTGAGGAGTGCGATAAACAGTATTTTCTTCATGCTATTCGATTATGGTTTGGCGGACTGAAGGTGTTGCAATTGGTAAATAAATGATCGAATATGATCAAATGGAAAAGTTGAATCAAGTAAATAACGCCTTTGCTACACTACATATTGTATGACTGTTGGCACAATAGGCAAATTCTGCAATTCTGTATAAAATTTGGCTATCCGGAATAACCCGTAATGAGAAGCGCAGCGCTGCTGAAAAAGAATTGAAAACTTTCCAAGTGTTTCCTCTCCGAGCTTTCTGCGCGGAAGGGACGCTGGACAGGTACGGAGATAATTTTCCTTTGAAAACATCCACTGCTTAAACGCCATTAACAGGAAGAAAAACCCATTATAAAATTAATTGCTTCATAGCAAATATTCCTGCGGTATCATTAATTCACCAATTGTGTGACTGTATCAATCAGCGAATAAGTCCATCGGTTGCGTTTATATATAAATTCTTGTTGGATGCTTTTTATGGTATTGGCAAATTGATACATTTCGTATAATCGCACCTTTGTTGGCGATAACTGTTCCGCTTTTATTTCTGCTATTACTTTACCCATGCTACAGGTATGCCACCAATCTGGTGGATAGATTCCGTTGAACTGGAGTATGCGTACACTGTCCATTATTTGATAAAATGCAGCCTCGCTCAACACCGGGCGGTTGATTTGTTCGATTAATGATCGCCGATATACTTCAGATTCAAATTTTGTTTCAAAAATGATCGGATGCTCTTCCGGTGTACTATTTCCGCAAAACCCCCATTTGGTTTCTAAGATCAGTGTATCAGCCTGATAAAAGGGATTAATGATACTAAAAATCATTTCTTTACGGAGCAAATCGGGTTCTTTTACAGGTCTGCTGTTGAAATAACGGGCAATGGCTGGATAATAGAAAATACCGGCAATGAACAACAGTAGCAGCGCCGGTATTAGTATAAATGATCTTTTCATATCATCATTTGACGTAATCAAAGATGCTTGACAGACATGATTTCCATAAGTTTTGATAGTAGCCAGAAGGTTTATTTCTTACCCGGCGTCTCCTCCCCCATCCCTGTGTGCGGCAGGGACGCTGGGCAGAGACGGAGACAAATCCCATCTTTAAAAATTCATTTATTAAACGTTTCTTATACGAAATTAGTACATGATAAAGTTTACTGCTTCGTAGCACGCCCAACGTCGGCCCCTGCGCGCTGATCTGAACAGGGCCAGACATGGGCGGGAACGTATGGCATTAACGATAGGAAATAAAAAATCTGATCAATCAAATGAAAACTCAAAATCATCCTTCAGCGATTACTTCTTCTTAATCTTTGAAATGGTACTACTGGTTACTTTGGTGGGCTTCTCCATATCCTTTATGGCAAATTCAATGGCTTCGTTGATTAATGCTTTCACCTTCTGGTTTCTGTAATCGCTTTTTTTCGTTATATCAATATGCCGGATGAGGTTGCCGGTACCGGTCAATAGTTTGTGGGAGTCTTTGAGGAGCGATCCTTTATTGAAACCCAGGTTCAGGTGCTGGGTATAGATGGGCAACATACAAAAGGCATCAGACAGCTTGTCGGAGATGGAAAAAACGGCGGTGAGGGCATGGGTATGGTAAACGATCTCATTGCTGTCAGGATACAGGGATAAAATATATTCCCGCAGATCTGTGAACAAGTCAATCAGTTGCTGGTCTTTGAAATTCAACAAATATTGAAAGTCCGTATGTATGGGGCGGGTTGGTTTCATTATCTGGCAATATAATAATTCGTTTTGACAGCCTACTACGCGCCCCATCCATTTTTTCGACATGGACACAGGGCGCAGACAGTAATAATTCTAATATTCCCGTATCCACACTAGTACAGCTAAAAACAAACCTATTCATTTGATATAAAGGTATGCCTTTCCTTTTCACTCTTTAATGCATCGTACAGCATATCCATCAGAACTGAACGTATCCCAAATGGGGGTAAACTTTTTATTCTTCCAAAAAAGACTGTAGACCATTATATCGCCTCCCTTTCGGCTGGTGGTACTCCACCAATAACAAAGCCGGCCCAAGCCACCAAACCCATTATTCTGATTGATAACAGCCAGCGTCCGCGAACCGGATGCTAAACCTGAAAAGCCGCTGGCATTGGTACCATTACCGGTCGTATACCAACTGGTGGTACTCTTCAGGGTATGTCCCGCTACTTGCTGGCCGCCTAAAAAATCGGATAACTGAACCCAGTCATTCGCTGCTGGTATCTTCCAGCCTTTGGGTGCGAGTCCTCTGGCATCGGTAATGGCATAGAAGTTATATAATTTTCCATAGAGGGCGCCATTGGCGATGTCATTATTATAATAACACCAGGCTGGTTTCTTATCCTTTCCTGCGGCTCTCCATTCCTCTATCGTTCTGGCTTCGGGAATGGTGTCGCCATTTCTGAACGTGCTTACATTTAAATTCTCTCCCATCCAGGTTTGTTTGCCAATCACTACTTCGTGGTATGGAGCAATGCCGTTTATTTGTTGGAGCCTTGTTTTACGCGTAGCGTATAGGGCGCAGGCCGCCATCAACAACGTGAAGAGCAGTAATTTTCCTTTCATTTTATCCAGTGTTTTGTGTGAACGTATAAAATAATCAGTCAATTATATCAGGTGTAAATTTATTCGGATTTATTTCTAATGCTAATTTAGAATTTTACAGAGCTTGCCAAAAAAACGATTAGACTTTGTTGGCGGAAACTATTCAGATAGATTAAATGTTGTGTTCTTTGCACGAAAATACGATCGGATATTAGACTGTTATCATATGAACTAAATTAATAGGGTAGAAATTTGTCACTAATTTGTAAAGATGAAGTGTGGCTGATATGTTTTGTGCTTTACGCTGTCAAACATTGGCGGGATGCTGAAGCTATGTAACGCGGATAAATGATTATTCTAATTCCTGCCTCCACCTGATGGTATGAAATGTAGGAGGGTTTCTGGATTTAAGATAGAAAGAGGTAAGCGCAATCAATAACAGCGCTGAAAAGATTGCTATGACATTTTTTAGTCCGAGTGAGGCAAAGGAAAGTATAATGGCGGTTAGCGTAAAATAATGGCCATTTGAAACATCGTATTCATATCCATTGTCATAACTTATCGCATAGGGAAGCGTCCATAAAAAGAGACCCAGCACCACCCCTGCGGCTATAAGCGGTTTTTTACCAGCTTTAAGCCAGGAATACTTTTCCGTTGTGAGCTTAGCATTTACAATATAATTTTTAAAGAAATTCAGGATGTCTTGCCGAATTAGTTCATCACTGACTTTTAAATGTTCCTCAGAGTCCTTGGCCATTACCAGGCGTATATGATTCTTACCTTCCTGGTGAATAATTTCCTGAATATAGTGGAGAGGGATGCCGGTTACATTTTTTTGGGGTATGATTCCATTTTTGAAATCAGTGATATACTGGTCTATTTCAAAGTCTGAAGGGTTGCACCTGTAAATTACCTTGGAAACGATCACAATTATTTTATCATCAGACTGTTCTTTTCCGCGCCAGCATTTCATTGGCTAAATTTTCGGGGGAAGTTACTAAAAGTTGTAAATAAAAATGAGGTGAAGTGATCTGTTGGTTTTCTTTCTGCCTTGAGGCACGTGTGTACATGGGACGCCGGGTAGTGACAAGATAAATGATTGCCCCATCCGCAGTCTTAAGTCTGTATCATCCTGGCTTTCCTTCTCCTTTTTACACGCCAAATAGCCAGACCCGTTATAATACTACATCCAAAAACATAGCCGAGAATGATCATGCGGAGCTCGCCACTTTTATAGTCGGTCAAACCCGCTATGACTTTCCCATTTTTCTCAATTTGAAAAACGTGCGTATTATGTTCGACAGTACTTAAGCGATATAAAATAGTAACTGTGTCGCCGATTTTAATTTGTTGACTCAGCGAATTACAAAAATCGGCACCTCTGTCTATCGCAAATTGCTGATTGGAGTTGTGTAATTGAAGTGCAAAAACGGTCTTATATTTATTATACTCAAATGTTACCTGTTCCATTTGCTTTATATCAGCCTGAATAACCTGCCCGGTAACAGTAGATGCATCTGCTAAATCAATACGGATGTCTTTGAATAGCCCCCAGGTTCCCCGGGCAATACATAAGATGGCCAGAAAGAGCAGTATAATTATATCGATCAAACGGAGTTTCAATATTAAAGACTAGTATTAAAATGCTTGCAAATGCGAAGGTAAGACAGACAAGTATTTTTAATGCTACGCAGGTTGTACAATTAAATTGCCTATTAATCACAACACGCTTTCAATCGTTCATAAAATTCTGTCCTGCTTGTTTTATCCGGAAGTCCAGCTACTTGCCCGTCTCCAAGTTCGATGATGATCCATTGGTCATTGGTTTGCCGGGCAATGTCCATGCTGAAAAAATGGCTTTCAACCTGGCGGGCAATGGCCTCAAATTCGGTTGTGTCGGGCTTAGCGAGTGTATATTCCCCTTCTTCCCAATAGTCGTAGATACCCACCAGTTGCTGATTGCAAAAAAACAGGCGATACTCCTCCGTAAGTGGCATGCCGCTTTTGGAGTGGGTGGTGAGTGCATTCAGGGGTACAAAATCTCGTATTACAATACCTTCATTTAAATAGTTCCCCCGAAGCGCTACCAGGTTTTGAATCGACTGTTTCAGAAAGTTAGTGTCTGATGCGTCAGGTACAAAACAGGCGGTCTCCCAATCATGTTTTTCAGATTTTACATAATCCTTGATTATGACCGGCTTATTCCCGAATACTTTTGCTTTGTCAATGAGTGTATCAATGCTATCGGACTTATCCAATGGTTCAAACACGGTTTTGGGTGTGTGGCTTTCAATGAATCGCAGACTGTCTGGCAGGTAATGGCAATTTTGATATTGTCCTGCATTGTTGATAAGCCGGAGGTTCTTTTCCAGTAAGTCAGCATAAAGAAGTGCATACTGTGTAGGCGTTAGCATCCACCCCCGGTAAATGACCCATACTGGTTCGTCATTTCGTTTTATACTGTTAGTGGCCTGTGATACCCTTTCAGGATTAGAAAGGTCTTCAAAACTGAATAACAATGTTTCAAAGCCATTCTCCTTTGCAGCCAGGTACTGCTCTTCGAAATCTTCGTCAACTTTGTTGGGGTGAATGGGGCTTTGGGGGAAGAGTATGTGGGTATTATTTTTCAAGCTATAAAATGGCAATAATCTGCTTAAATGTTTTTGGTAATAAATTTGCCTCAACTCATAAAGGGGCTGTTTGAAAATTTATTGATGAAATTATGAAAAGTAATGGTATATCGCCCCGGAACATGCCAACTTTCGGCTGCTGCACTGCATACAACACGCTGCCAGACATGGTGAGCGGGGAGGGAAATAATGGGAGAAAAAAAATGATTCGATGTAACTACTTTGGGGAATCTATTTGCCTCTTTCAATTCGATACTTTTTAGTGTCTCCCTGAATAATGATCTTATCTTTATCCCAGGTTAATTTTATAGAACTTAGTTTTGAAGTATCAAAATCATTGATTCTTTTCAGCGGCGGTTTGATATAGTTGTTAATAAAATGTGACATTATTTTCCCGGCTTTTTCTTCCAGATGTTTCCATGCTTTTTCGCCAATATAAACTTCCCCTTTATATGATTTAAAAACATTTGTAAGTTCTGTTAAACGACTGGAAGAGGTAGGGTCAAGAACAATTAAAATTGGGGTTATACCTGCCGCTCTGCACTCCTTTGAAAATGAAAGCTCCTCTCCGAATCTACCTTGTCCGCTTGCAGCAATAGTAACACGGATTTTAAATTCATATGCAACATTCTCAGCTCCAATATAACAATCAATTTGTCTGCCGGTAGCTTTAGGCTTCCCATTCTCATCTAATCTTTTTACTGGTGAATTTGTGGAGCCAACAGCTTCGCCAACCAAACAACTTGCCAAAATGGGTTCAAACAAATAACCTGTTTCTTGTCCTGAACGATTATCAATATCAAAAATCCATTTCCTCCAAATGAGCCAGCTATTCAGCATATCATTATCGCAAATTCCGTATTCCAAAAGTCCTCGCGGCCCTACCTGATCCATAGTTGGCTTTGGTTGATATTGAAGTATTTTCTGAAATTTTAATCTCCTTTTATGCAGAGAGCAAAGATTGAGAAAGTACAAGCCAAAGTCACTGTCAATATCAATTCCTTTTCCAAGCGTTTCTTGTAATTCGTAAATAGTTGGTGTTTTCTTATGAGATGAGAACCAGCCAAGTGAAATTTTATAATAATTATTATGAGGTAAACGCTTAGTTGGCTTTTTAAGCCCGATTTTAGCAATATCCCATTTAAGATCACTACATATCAGGAGAAATATTGCATACAATTCGGATTCGTCAAGTGTAACTGTTGGGTAGCCTGTTTCTAATAAGCGTGATCTACTGAAAAGATTTTTAACTGTAGAATTAATAGGCATTTTCGAATATAGATAATTGATGTAAATGAGCAGCTTTAAGTTTTGTGAGGATACCTTCTGTTTTTTGAAGTGCGGGGCTTAGTCCTTCTGATTTTGTTAAAATGTAACCAAGCAATGAACCTTCTCTTTCAGCATGATTGTACTTAAATCCCATGCCCTTAATATGATTTGCAAATGTTTTGGCTAAAAGGGGCGGTATTGCATTTCCGATTTGTTGAATTTTATCTCCATTACTTCCACAAAAGATAAAATCATCAGGAAATGTTTGAATTCTTGCACATTCACGAATTGTAAGGCAGCGATTCTCCATTGGATGAATAAACTCCCTCACTGCCGCTCCGGTGATTGTCAAACTGGGCTCGTCTAATCTTAATCTTTTAAGACCAGAAGGAGCTCCACCTCTTTTTTCTGAAGGAGTGCCATCCATAACTCGCCTTGCTGCTCTCTTTTTAAATGACGGATGTTGTAAATGTTCAGGCAAATCTTTCATGGTTTGCCCCTGCTTTAATTTGGTTATTCGTTCTAATTGAATATCGTCAAGTTTCTGAATAAAATGGTCAGTTACAAAACTGTTTTTACTTTTCAGACTATCGGCCCATTTGCCTGAAAAATTACTTTCATATTTCAATGACACATTTTCTTCGGATGCTTTGGGAAGACCTGTTAGCGCATGTTCGATAGTTATTTCTGACTTCCTGAAAATCCTCCCGTGTGAATGTGTTGTTGGTTCAGGAAATAAAAAGTCAACACCTATTCGGTTGCCAATAATAATTACTCTTTTTCTTCTTTGGGGAACGCCATATTCGTGTGAATAGACTTTTTCCAATCGGACTGAATAGCCTAACTTGATAAATGCCTTTACTGTTTCACTAACATACTCACCATTGTTTGAAGTTAAAAGGCCTTCAACATTTTCCATTAGAAACCATTTTGGCTGGATAATTTCTAATGCCCTTACATATTGTTTGAGCAGGTGATTTCTAGGGTCATCCCAAAATCTGGGTCCGGCCGTACTGAATCCCTGACATGGCGGACCACCAATTAAAACATCTACTTCTCCCTGTTTAATTTTCAGTTCTTTTAATAGACTGACGAAATCAATATCATTGATATCTTTACATTCTGCTTTTGTTTCAGGGAAATTTGTTTTATAGGTTTCAATGGCCGCCTTGTCAAAGTCAGTCGCATAAATAATGTCATACCCTGCTTGCTTAAAACCTAGAGAACAACCTCCGGCTCCTGCGAATAGACTTATTGCTTTGGGATGATTTGCCATTCTAATTTAGTGCTGTTTTTTCGTTGTTCAAAGATACTAATTTGATGCTTTTGGAATAATAATTAAGAACTTGTCCCCTTTGCTTCTGGTACTGTTGATTTATGCTTGAAGTGACGCCATAAGGTTTCGCCTCGCATATAAATCTATGTTATTAAGCCCACCTAGTAAAAAACACGATTGAGAATCAATACCTGTTAGTCTATACATTTTTACTATTATTAATAAAATTCAACTAACAAATTGCTTTTGAGTAGCAATGAGTACCTGGTTTTAAACATAAATTACCGGTTAACACCCCTCCCCCCACTCCCACAATACCAAAAACAGGGTATTTCGTACCTGCAATCCGCCTGTTCGTACATTAGCCTACGTAGTTTGTGCGTTTTTATGAACTGATGTATTATTTTTACCCCGCGTTTTAATCCATCAGAGACAGGTCTTACCTGCTTCTCACAAGTTGCAGGCTTTTTTATGCCTGCAACTTTTACCGATAGTACGGTCTTGCACCCCCGTGCAAGCCTATAATGGGCTTGCTGCCTCTGATGGTGAAACGCAACGGGACAGGCAGGACCGTATTTTTTTCTGCCCACACTAAATACCTTACACTATGGCTACTCCTACTCCGGAGCAGGTATACAAAGCCCTGCTCAATGGCAACGATGATCTCTTTTTGCTCGACAACCTGGTGTCTACCGGCGAAGCGGCTTTCAACCTCATCCACTCCACCGAACTGGATGGTGATATGAAATACGTATTCTTCGAACTGGAAAAGCGGTTTCAATTCTATGCCACCCTGGTACTGCAACTCTACGGCACCCAGCCCGACCAGCGCCTGCGGCACGCCGGGTAATGTGCGTAAAACGGTTACCAGCCATGTTTTTTGGGGCTTTTTGCTGTCGTTTTGATAGGGAGGCCCTAAAAGACAGTACACCCGTACTGTTCACAGAGCGGCGCGGACAAGCGCGAGTATCATGCGGGAAGGCGCGTGCCTCATGCGGACGTGCAGGAGCCTCATGCGGACATGAGCGAGCCTCTTGCGGACGTGTGCGAGCCTCTTGCGGACGTTCGCGAACCTCATGCGGGAAGGCGCGAGCTTCATGCGGGAATGACAAATATTACGCGGACAAGTGCGACCATCATGCGGACGTGCGCGAGCATCGTGCGGACGTGTGCGAGCTTCACGCGGACGTGTGCGAGCATCACGCGGGAAAAGTGAAATACAGCGCGGGAATACACGACCTTCACGCGGGAGAAGTCATTTTTGCTGCGGGATTAGACCTCTCCCCCAACCAGAATTATTGGCACACGGATTTCAGGGTATAAACAGATCAGTACGGATTTATTATTGCCTGCGGCAAGAATGACAGAACCCATTGCCACAGGAAATAGAATAGTAGTGCCAGACTACAAGTCTGGCACAGCCGAAATACAGGCACACGGATTTCAGGACAAAGACAGATCTGGACGGATTTATTATTGCCTGCGGCAATAATGACTGAAACGATTGCCACAGGCAATAGAATAGTCGTACCAGACTACAAGTCTGGCACAGCATCTGTATTCATTTGTGTCATTGGTGCCATTTGTGGCCACATTCCTGCCGTTAGGCAGGTGTATTTTTCTGTGTTTATCCGTATGCATCGGTGGCCAACTAACGCCGAAGGCGACATGTATTTATTTGTGTCATTCGCGCAATTCGTGGCTAACCTCTTAACTTTGCAGCGAAAAATTATTCCTTACATTATAATCTTTTAATACATGAAAGTTACCGTAGTAGGTGCCGGGGCCGTAGGTGCCACCTGTGCTGACAACATCGCCCGCAAAGAACTTTGCCAGGAACTCGTATTGCTCGACATCAAAGAAGGCATTGCCGAAGGCAAAGCCCAGGATATGATGCAAACCGCCACCCTCCTTGGGTTTGATACCAAGATCAGCGGCAGCACCAACGATTATTCCAAAACGGCAGGGAGCGACGTAGTAGTCATCACCTCCGGCCTGCCCCGCAAACCCGGTATGACCCGCGAAGAACTGATCGGCGTAAACGCCGGCATCGTAAAAGGCGTATGCGAAAACATTCTGAAACATTCGCCCAACGCGATCATCATCGTGATCAGCAACCCGATGGATACCATGACCTACCTGGCCCTGCAATCCACCGGCCTGCCCAAACACCGCATCATCGGTATGGGCGGTACACTCGATAGCAGCCGCTTCAAATACCAACTGAGCCAGCACCTCGGCTGCAGCCCCTCCGACCTCAATGCCGTAGTAGTAGGCGGCCATGGCGATACCACCATGATCCCCCTCATTCGTCACGCCACCTGGAACAGTGCGCCCGTTTCTGATTTCTTATCGGCCGAACAACAGGAAAAAATTGTAAAAGATACCATGGTAGGTGGTGCTACGTTAACTGCCCTCATCGGTACCTCTGCCTGGTATGCACCCGGTGCAGCCGGTGCAGCCCTCGTAGAAGCCATTCTGCGCGATGAGAAAAAATTATTTACTTGTTGTGTATCCCTCGATGGTGAATACGGACAAAAAGATATCTGTCTCGGCGTACCTGTGATCATTGGTAAAAACGGCTGGGAAAAGATCATCGACTTCAAACTCAACGAAAGCGAACAAGCGGCATTTGATAAGTGTGCGGCGGCGGTGAGGAGTATGAATGATGTGCTGAAGACGTTATAAGTAGTAAGTTTTAAGTTTTAAGCTTGCCTGCCGGCAGGCAGGTTGTAAGTTTAGTTTGCATCTTAAAACGAATAACTAATAGATAAAAGTGAAAAGTTGTCTCTATGCGGAGACAACTTTTTTTTGTTTGAGGTTTTTATTGGAGGAAATTAAAAAGAGCTGTTCCTTGCGGGGCTACTACATCTAATTCAGGTACAAAAATAAGTTCAGAAGAAGTTGTAAAAGAAGGAGTTGCCAGCAATGGTGACTCTTTTTTGTTTGTGGACGGTGATATGGTGACAGTAAAGGATGGCGATTTCTCAATGCGTATTTCTGTTGATATTGCCATAATGGTATTGAAAAACTATGCTATAAGCCTTCCTATTGGGGCTTCTGTTCCCCTGCAATCTTAAATGCTGCTAATGCTTCATCCATTATGTGTTTAGGCAAACTTTCGTCCGTAAACTTAATATTTATCATCCCACTATCAGTATAAATAACATAATAAGAAGATAGTCGGTCATGTGGTTGACTTGGCAAATGTGATTCTCTATCTTTAAACCAATCGTAATTATTTTGCTCAACCATTAACAAGGCAAACGATATTTTATCCCACTGATTAACCCCTCCCTTCCCGTGCATCATTAAGTTAATAGATGGCTCACTGTTTAAACTATCCAAAAAAGGCTGTATTTCATTAAAAACTTTTAGCGTTTCAGTTTTTATATTAGAAAATTTATCTTGGCTGCTCCCGGTTCGTTCTTTTGCCTCAATTTCTTTTAAAGCATTTACCGCTCCCAATGCTTCAACATAGGGAGGGCTGCACCCACGGGATATATTCCAAAACGCATACTGTCCTATCCTTGTCAATTTAAAGATTTCGGCTATGCTGTCTTCGTTGGAGTATTTAAGCGAATTAACAGCGTTCAAAATCAATTCTGTCATAGTAGCATTATTTAGCTACTAAATTACTTCTTTTTTATGGGAGTTTTGGGGTTAATGAGTTCCCCTAATAGCTGGTCGAAAGTTCCAGTTATTTTTAATTTTTCATCATACTTAGCAGCCCTTTTTTTTGGAGTTTTTTTTGCTGCTTTTTTCTTGGTTGCCATGAGTGCTAAGTTAGGCATATTTCCATTGAAAGCCACCAGCGGATTTGCTTACCCCTCTTAAGACTTTGGATATTCTTGATTTGTGAACTCCCACATATTCTGCTGCCTCTTTTATGGTCTTGAAAGTGCGCACCACTTGCCCTTCCATTACCTGATGAACTTTTCTCTTTATGCCCTGCTGTAAGGTTATTTGCTCTTTAAATACGGACGGGGCTACTTCCGGCTCGTAAGTCAGGTCTTTGTACCGTAACCTTCCCTCAACCATTGTAAGGCTTAAATCAAACCTTGTAGGGTCTGTTACTTTGCGGGTGTTATACCTAAAGGCTGTTTCATCGCAATACCGGGAAAGATGCTTTGGGGTTACATGGTGATAGATTCCTATTATTGACCGTTTGAGCAAACTAAATGCACCCTCTATACTGTTTGTGTGGATGCCGTTAGGACGTACATATTCCTGATTGCTGTGGTTTACTACTTCATGGCTTAAATACTGCTTACTTAACCCCTCATAGTTGGCTGAACTATCCGTTATCAGGGCTGCATTTCTATCTACGTTAGCCCTTACCAATGGCTGTAATACATGGCTCCCGGTTTCCTTACCCATTGCCATAAACTTTAAATTCCCCTCCCTTTCCAGCATACCCACTACCATAGTTTTGTTTTGGGCTGTACCCCCGTTCTCTGTCCTAAGTGCTGCCCTTCTTTTCTTGCTCATATTGCCCACTATTCCCCCAACGAAAGTTTCGTCGACCTCAACCGTGCCGGATAACATAGGGCTGTTATTGGCCTTTAATTGTTCTCTGATGCGATGCAGCATGAACCATGCAGTCTTTTGAGTTACCCCTAAATCCCTTGCTAACTGGCAGGAACTAATACCCTTCTTATGGTTGAGGATTAAATACATGGCCGGGAACCATGTAGTAAGGGGAATATTTGAGGATTCAAAGATTGTTCCCACCGTTACCCGGAAACGCTTGTAGCACTTGTTATTAGCACATTTAAACCTTTCCCCTCCCTCTATACGGTAGCATTTCTTATGGCCGCAATACTGGCAAACTATGTTACCGTCAGGCCATCTTTGTTTTATCAGATGTTCACGGCATACTGTTTCGTCAGAGAACTTTGCAAACAAATCTTTCATGTTTTTCACCATAACAAATGCTTTAAAATGCTAAGATAACTCTTGTCCTGCATTCTACCTAATATTTGTTTAGTTATTATTTAATTATTTTTATGCAATGGAGATTATTAGGCGGTTAATTGGAATTTTTAAAAGGCGCCCAAAAATTAAAAATTGGCCTCATGATATACTTGATTATTTATTAAGAGAGTACACGGAAGTGCCTACTTATCTTAATACATTTTTATACAATGAACTTAAACTTGGTAAAAAAGATAATAGGGTAAAGGATAAAATAAAGGAGATTTTAGACCTTCTAAGAGATAAGGAATATATAACATGGGTGGCCTACTCGTATTGGATTGATGAAAACGGCAACCCACATACTAAAGATGATGTAACCTATGATTTTCATACAAAACCGGGAATGGTATTAAACGACGTTAGGATTGAAGCGCATTTAACAATTGATGGCTTGGAGCATGCAATAGAATTAAGAAGGGATAGACAAAAGCATAGCTATTTTTTATTTGTTACCCCGTTTTCTATATTGTTGTCGTTATCTGCATTAGGGCTTTCAATTTGGACTACATTTATCAAACCTAAAGAGAAGCCAACCATACAAAAAATAGAATTAACAGCGTCAGATACAATCCCCATCCAACCAATACAACGAATGCCCCAAAACGGCCACACGTTATTGCCAAATTTCGATACCAGTTCAAAGGATTAAACAAAGCAAAATAACCAACTTACTTCTACAAAAGATACTATCCAATAAAAATTTGGGAGCGCAAAGGGAAGGTTATAAAAACTAATAAAAAAAGGATTTTATCCACATCCCGTTGTTTATACACATTGTGGCACAAAAAATAAAAAACCACAAAAAGTTTCCTAATTGTGGATTACATTTGGTAGTTCTTTTTCGGAGGAACAACAAAAGTTGAGATACGGGAAATGCTACTATGGAGTAGGCTTCCAAAACCGTAAATCTCACGACGGGCAAAGTACCGTTCCTTTTCAATTTTAGGCAGTCAGTAGTAACGATACTGGCTGTCTTTTTTTT
Organism: Bacteroidota bacterium; assembly: GCA_026391455.1. GTDB lineage: Bacteria > Bacteroidota > Bacteroidia > Chitinophagales > Chitinophagaceae > JJ008. Next base: position 34,520 of record JAPLEH010000074.1, on the reverse strand, counting down.
TGTTACAAGTCAAATATATATTGTTTACCTTCTAAACAGACTAAATGACCAAAAAATATTTGGAAAATAACTTGGCCGCGATTTCCTACCTACACATAATAGCTATTAAAAGACACAAAATCAACAACATAGCCTTTACAATGTAATTTTTCATAACAACCTGTTTAAAAGTGATAACCAGTAGTACCTTAATGGTAATTGGTAACCGCTTTAAACAGGTCTTTTCTACGCTCTCAATATTTCAAAAAACTTCCCTTGTACCTTAATAGTAATTGGTAACCCCTTGCGGAGACAGCTCTTTTTGTTAGTTATTGCTCTATTGCAAAATTTCTTTCCAATCAGAATTCGATTTTTTCTTTTTTCAGCATGCTTTCACGGAAGTTTACAATGCCGATATAATTGGCAATGGAGCGGCCGGGATAGCTTTCAAGGCGATGGATAGATCCCGCTGCATATACTTTTAGTTCTTCCGATGCTGTAGCGATATCTCCCAGCAATGCATGACATACCAGTATATTGTACTTCAACGCCTCTTTCGCAGTAGCATTCAAGCGCTCTTCGGTCAATGCATCGATCCGCTTAAAACTTTCGAGCGCTGATTTCACCAGGCTGTCGCGTAACGGCACGTCATTCTTCTTATGCGCTGCAATACCATCCATCAGCACATCTGCTGCATCATTGAGATCTTTGTAAGCACCAGCTTTTTTCTTCTTTACCACCAGCGCTCCGAGCTCCACATCATAATCATAGGTACCAAAATAATTTTTAATCATTTCATCTGCCTTTCGTACCCCTTCGAAATAAGCAAATTTTTCTGCCGCCTTATTGTGCTTTCCTGCCTTTTCATAATTCGCAATTTCTTCCAGTGAAGCAAAGGGCGTATTCGAAGAAGTAATTGTTGGCTCCGCCATTTCCTTTACAAAGCGAAAGTTGAGCGGGGTTTTATCGGAGAAAAAGCTGATAGTCTTCACCAGCTCCTGCTTCCGGTTATAGATATTCACCGTTACAGGATACACCAATGCATAATTACGGATATACGCTTTGGCCGCTGTACCCGCGGGTGTGGTAATATTCACCACCTCATCGCGCACGGTATTTACTGCCTGCAGGCCACTGAAAACTACCTGTGCATTGTATTCGCCATCGGCCGGAGTTTTGCCCCAGGCACAATACATTTTGCCCCGGTAATAATAACCACCGGTTGCATTTTCAATCTCCGCCTGATAATTGTATTTGAAACTGAATGATACTACGTGTTTTGTATTCATGGTTTTAAAAAATTTGTGCGAATATAGGGAAAGAAAAGTGAAGAGTGAATAGTGAATAGTGAAATGGGTCGTAGATAGGGTTAGTATCAGATACTTTTCTATGGGCATCTCCCCCTCACTACATATCGAATAAAAAAAACAGCCATCGCACAAACACGATGGCTGTTTTTCACTATTCACTATTCACTAATTGCCGATTGCCAGGCAATCCCACGTAACATTATAATCTACGGATGCGTTGTCAGTATTGATGACCTTGGCATTACAACTATTGGTATCGCAACCCCAGAGTACGAGTATCACCCGGTTCAATTCGCCGCTGGTGCCTCCGGTAGCGCGTATACTGCCTACAAATACCCGGGGGGTGGAAGTAAATCCTCCCGGCAAAGTAATAGTGGTTTCATTAGAACTATGCGGCCCCAATATTACATGAAAATTGGCTGTGGTAAATGGAGATATCCGCAGGTTGGTGGCACCGCCTCCATTATAGGCCACACCTTTCCCACCATTCACCGTAAGAGATCCTGCAACCGAAGCATTTTCACCCATCACAAACGTTGTAGTGGGATTGACGATGCCATCTACCCGAAAATCGCCGCGGAAGCGAACACCACTGGTAGAAGCACCAACGTCCAATAGGTAGGTGGCACTCGGTATAGTACCTATTCCCAATCCATAAAACATATAGTTATAGCCATACTGATTATCGAATGCATAATCAGGCGTGGAATTGCCGATACCCAAATTACCCACGAAATAACTGTTGCCATTTACATGCAGAGTTTGAAGGGGGTTGATGGTACCAATACCTACTTGTCCCGTACTGTCGATGGTCATGCGCCGGGTGTTGTTGGTAAAAAAGCCCATGCCGTTTCTGCCGGATGAACCGGTAAGAAAACTACGCACGATACCCACTTTTTTATCACTGCCAAAATAGAGAGAGCTTCTGTCGAGAAAACCCTGGTTGCTGTTGGCCTGGTCCACCATGATGCTGCTGTCAACCGCCAGCCGGGCAGCCGGTACATTGGTACCAATGCCCACATTGCCGGTATTGTTATTAAAGATATCAATACCATTCACATTCCAGTCACTCACGCCGTTGCCATTGATATTGGTCCAGTTATTACCGTTGAAAAACATAAATACACTGAGGTTGGTATCATATACCAGCAAGCCGGTGGCGGGAGTATTGATCGAAGTTCGTTGCAAACTCGTCATCCTGGGAATGAGTACTCCTTTGGTAGTGCTGGTCATATCCAGAATAGCAGAGCTATTGGCCAATGTGCTGGTATTATTCATGGATACACCATTGCCATCATCCATCATAATGCCATTGGTCAACCCCCATATACCAAGGAAACGGGGTACTTTATTGGGAATACCATTTAAGATACCACTGTTGGTGATATTGATCCAGGTCACCCCACTGTAGTATTGAAAGCTGGTACTGCTGGTATTGTACAGCAACAGGCCCGTGGGTGGTGATGTTATTGCATCCCGTTCCGCCTGTGTCATGCGGGGAATCAGTATTCCTTTAGAATTACTGCTGATGTCCAGCATAGATTTGGGATCGGGTGCTGCACTGGTGTTGTTGATAGACACGCTTTGTGCTATGCTACCAGCCGGGTTAAAAAGCAGGCCGGTAAGTAATAATAATACAAGATACTTTTTCATGTTAATGGTTATTTATAAATGTTTATCGTATGCTGGAAATATGAATCAATTAATATTTTTCTATTACCGCTTGAAAGGTCTCGTATCCGGATTTACCTTTCGTCAATTGATACAATTAGCAAAACCTTTCCTCTACCTAAAGGTGACCCTTCTATCGCGTTTTCGCTATACCGCAATGATGTGACGAAACATTCTATTTTCATTCAAGTAATGTACGTGCTCAATGCTGTTGTGCAGTCTGATGTAGTGCTGTTGCATACCTGCATCAGAATGTACCGAGGTCCGTTTGCATAATATTGGTTCGATCCCCACCCGGCGTCCATACTCTGTTAGCGATCCAGAATACCGACAATTTAAACGGGTCTTTTGCCACCCAGGAATAGTCCATCAGTTTCCCTTTATCCTCCAGATAGGTAATATCTTCCCGTTGCGACCATTGCTTCAGCAGGATGCTCGATTTCCATTCGGCCTGTTGATAAAATTTTACTTTGTACCGTACCTGCGGTAAAGCTGTTGTGTTCTTACTCCGGGGCACCCGTATAAATTGCATGACCACGTTTTGCAGGGCATCAACCGCCACAGATGGATTGAGATAAGAAAATTCGGCATGATCGAATACTTCATGTTCTAATCCTGCGCCGGATAATTCATACGAACCATTATTGAGCCCGATCACCGGTATTTTAAAATAATGGATGGCAAAGCCCGATTGCCTGGTGCCGGAGGATGATTCCCAGCGCTGGTGTGTGGCAAAATGTATCGCTTTACCACTATACACGATACCACCATATCCTCCATCTGTAAAATCAACATCGCTGTAAGAAAGCAATCCTGCTTCTTTCAGCGAAGAGGGAGGGTTCTGAAATATAGTTGCAGGATTAGCGGGTTTCTTTATATACCATATCTTTATTTTGCCTGCACCCAAATTTTTGTTTTGAAGAAAGAAAAAAGCAGTGCTCTGGTTACCTGTACGGGTATTGGATATTGGTATCACCGTTTGGGGTGTACCATTGTCATCATTTTGCAGTATTTTAAATCCGTTTATCACGGGGCCCACCCCCGCCATCATTTGCCGGTAATTATACACTGTTACGATTGAATGTCCGTTTGAATATTTATCACCTGCCTTATGCGCCAGCACCAGGTAATCCTGATCGGCTACAGCATTGGGCCAATCGCGATAGTTATTTTCACCGGTGCGGTAAATATAAAACCCATCCATAGGATTTTCCGATACTGATACGGCAATACCCACCAGGCGTACCAGGTAAGGTGAACAATCCTTATCGCCATCGGGGTTATAATAGTTATTATCTGCCGAAGTTTCATTCCGCAAAGCGGCAATAATGATAAACCGTCTGCTTTCTTTCTGGTAAAAAACGCGCGAATCGTAGGCCCGTTGTATAAGACCTGCTGTTGCATCAATCACACAGGGCAGATTCTCACCGGTGTCGGGATCTTTAGGAACGGTATCTACCTTACAAGCAGATGATTTGCTGCACCAGTACGGTACATTATTAGTGGTGTTATAAAAATTGGATGCAAACTCCGGATTGGGTTGCCCGTTGATGGTGGCGCTGAGATAACGTTCAAACAGATTAGTGGAGCTGATACTCAGTAACAATCCGCCATTTACTTTGTCGTAAAACCGCAGCCAGGACGAATTCGAAACAGCGATTGTTTTTTCACCTGCTGCAATCATGGGGTCCTGGCCCTCGCAATCGGTACAGTTAGTAAGATTGTTATTGATCATGGCGATAGCAGATACAGCCGGGCCATTATCATTGGCCGCAGCTATGTCCGGCATATTTTGCTCAAACATTTTTTTGCCCGCACCGCGTGTGTAGACTTTGTCAATAGCCGTTACTTTTCTGCGATCATCATCCTCCTCTTTCAATACCGGCATTTTTTTATATCCCCCTTTATTCGCCGTTGCCAGTACAGAACGGATATAAACGGCCGGATCACCGGTATTGGCTTTTATCAGACTGGTTTTTTGCTGTGCAAAAACGGGTTGAAGCAGGCAAAGAATAAATAACAGTGAAAAAAAACGTTTATACATATATGTTCTGTATTGACTGTTCAAAAAATTAATCCGAATGATTACAATCCCTGATCCGCGCTTTGAATACCGTACCCTGCGGAGCCACAAAGCCCGGATTGAGCTGAATATAATTGGCCGACTGGTATGTTACTTTTGCATTGATCTGCTGGGTAGAAACCAGATCATTGGATACGATATAGCCATTCTCAAAATTGGCTGCACCACTCAGTGTAATACTGGGAGTACACCCAACGGTGAAATAAGTCTGAATGGTCCTATACTGAAAGGCGGACTCCGGATAATACACGCCAAACTGAGAAGTGGTGTCAAAAGGGCGGTACACAAAATCGGAAATGATGGTATAAGTGCCGGAGGGTGCATTGGCCGGCAATTGAAACGATTTTACCAGATAGATATTCCTGAACCATCCGGTTACCGGCGAGCCACTGGTATTCGGCACGGGCAATGATCCGGAAGTCCACTGAACTTTATTGGGATATAATATCCGGACGTTTACCGAATCATCCCTACCTACATGAGATAATGCCGCACCAACAGTGATGAAATCGCCTGCAGCAAACTGTGCCTTTAATCGCGGAAGTTCCACTTCCGGGCAAAAATTGGGTGTGTAACTGGTGTTTATAAAACCTGTCATGGATGGCGCACCAGAATGAGTGGCAACCCGCAGTAATTGAGGATTGATAAAATTTTTCTGCTGTTGCCAGCGGCTGGCGGTGATAAAAGGATTGCAACCCGTGCCAAATACATTGTCAGTTGGTTTATCAAATGGCTCTATAAAATCATAGGCACCAGTATTGTCTCTGGTATCCTGTACGTCGAAATGCAAGTGGGGGTTACTGCTGTTCCCGGAGCTGGCTATATTGGCAAGTAACTGACCTTCCTGTACAAACTGGCCTTCCTGCACCAGTGCCGATCCGGTTTTTATATGCAGGTAGCGGGAAATACTGCTGTCTATATGCAGCACTGCCACATAATTCGCACGATCATCCTCAAAATTATCGCGCATACAGTTCAAATCGTTGTTGATCGAGTCGCGCACGGCAATAACAATTCCGTCCGCACCCGCTACGGCAAATGCATTTTTATTGCTTTGCATACGCCAGAAAAAAGGATATAAACTGTAATCATTCCCTTCATGCCCGCGATAATTCATCGCCATACCTCCGGTATAGCAACGCCAGTCCTGACTGGATCCTGCACTATCGCGGTTGATGTCCATATAATTGGATACCGTATAGAATTCGGGTATATCATCATAGTTGGAGTTTACCCGCATGGGCCAGCGGAAGGTAGTATGAATGGCTCCCACCCTGCTACTCGTGGTATTATCATTCTCCCTTCTGTACGCCACCCATTTGCGTACTTCGGCCAATTTATCTTTGTATATGTTCAGCTTTTCGAGCGTTTCCCTTTGTATCGACTCCGGCACTTCGTCCATCTTTTGTTCTTGTGCATGCACTGCCTGTAAGCCGCAACAAAAACAAATCAGCAAAAATAATTTTCGCATATTACTTTGTTTTGGCTTTGAGCAAATCGATTTCTTCTTTCAACTGCAGAATATACAACGTGAGCTCTTCAATCTTCCGCATCATTCTCTTTTGCATATCGCCCACTTCCATTCCGTTTTTCTCCACTTCGGCTGCTGCAGGTATTTCCGGCAAATGTTTATTCGCGCGGATGTACGCATCCAAATCCTGCAGCGGACGTAACTCATAATTTTTTTCAAACACATAATCGGGCCAGTTGGCAACCGTCTGCACTTTCAGTTCTTCACAAATGGCTTTTCCTCCTACATGCAATTTGTATCCGGCAGCGGTGGACGTAGTGCCGATACTTACATTGCCGGTCTGATCTACATAGAGCCGGTCGCCGCCATTGGTGCGAATGATAAAACGACCGCTAAGATTGCCGGAGTTTGTACCCATACGCAGATCATCACCACCAGATAGCTGAATAAAAGCTTTTTTCACCGGCGCGGTAATATTGGGTACTGAAAATTGAATAACGCCATCTGCATCGCTGATAAGCAGATTATCGCCGGTATAGGTTGACAATTGAAACTGACCGGCCGGATTGAGGGTACCTACGCCTATTTCTCCATTGGTATTCACAGTAAAATCACTGCGGGTACCGCCATTGCCAAGGCCTATCCGTATATAATTGGCAAAGCTGGTATTCTCTACATAGCTGATGGAGGCCAGGGTATCGCCCACTCTTTTGAATTGCAAACCACCTTCATTTGCATTCACTGCCGGCACATCAAAGATCACATGCGGGTTTTCATTGGTGCGGTTGTCCTGCACATAAATACTGCCGCTGAGTATATGCAGTTTTTCATCCGGCGTGGTAGTGCCTATACCGATACTGTCTGTATTGTTAAATACAAAGTTGCGGGTGGTGGACAGTTTCCAGTAATTATTCAATGAATTGATCATTTGCCGCCAGTTGGTTCCATCATAATGATATATTTCCTTGAGCGTGTTATCAAACACCAAAAGACCTGGCGCAGGTGTTCCGATGGCATTACGTTGCGAAGTCGTCATACGTGGTATCAATAATCCTTTGTTGGTACTCGATATATCCAGTAAGGCACTGGGGTTGGGACTGGTGGTCCCTATTCCTATGGTTTGCGCTTGCACCACATGGATGGAGGCTATTGCCAATAAGGAAAGAAGGAAATGTTTCATGTTGGTTATTTTTGTTATCAAGGTTTATGGTCTTTTATGTTGTTGAAGTAATTGCTGTACCTGCATTCTTAAAGATTCTATCTGCTGCTGTTGCTGCTCAATGGTGCGTTGTTGTTCCTTCATTCCTTCCACCAATACTGGTATCATATTCTGATAAGCCACCGATTTGGTACCATTGGCATCTGTGGTCACCAGCTCGGGCAGTACCGTTTCCACATTCTGCGCCAGCAGCCCGATCTGCAACCGGTCGCTTCGTTTAAATTCCGGCTTCCAGTAATAATGATAGCCGTTCAGTTGCATGATCGTTCTCATCGCTCCGGATAGAGGTGTAATGTTTTGCTTGAATCGTATATCACTGTTTTGGGTGAGCGTACCCGTTAGTGTGGCATCACCATCGGGAAAAATGGTAAAGCGATCCGCTCCATTCAGCCGGAATACTACATTGCCCGTGGGGTTGGTGCTGTAATTGCCGATGCGCAAATTGTTGCCGCTGGTTTGCACAAAACATTTTTCTGTACCCCCTACCTGCAGTTGCAGCGTAGCATTCACCGCATCATTCAATACCAGGTTCTCCGATGGGATATCACTGCCGATTCCGACATTTCCACTTTTCAATACCACCAGTGCATTATGAAGTGTTGAGTTATTATCACCATTACCTACGATAAATAATGGTGTGGCGGAACTAACGGCTGATTGTGGTCCAAAAAGAATGGGCGAATTATATACGCCCACTACAGTTCCGGAATAGCCTCTGGCCTCCAGGTTGGTACCCATCGCTATTGCATTATCGCCACTGGCCGTAACGCCGGAACCGATACTGGTAGAGCGATCGCCGGATGCTGTGGTAAACTGTCCCATGGCCGTGGAAGAAATGCCACTGGCGGTGGTATTGAATCCCAATGCCATGGAATTGTTGCCGCTGGCTTCGGCTATATCACCGATAGCAATAGCATTGCCACCACTGGCTGTGGATGTATTGCCAAATGCAAGGGAACGATATCCCAGTGCCTTTGAATAATTACCTACCACCATACTACCGTTTACGGCAGTATTATTCAAGCCGGCCCTGAATGTTCCATCACTGGTGTTAACCACCAATGCCATGCCCGCTGTATTTACAGGGGTGATTGTTGAAGGGGCAAATAATTCTTTAACGAGTAAATTGAAGCCCTTTCCATTTACACCATCTGCATTACTCCGAAAAATAAAATACACGAAAGGAGATGGGACAATAAAATCTGCGGGGTTGGTATTGGTATTAAAAAAACGAATCTCATAATCGGTACGGCAATTGGGGTACGGTACTTTACTGATCCAGAGGGTATCGCCGGAAGCGAGGCCAAAGTCGGCAGCAGCAGAGCTTACTTTATACCCGATGGTATTCGCATCCGGATTGATACGGATATTGCCCTGCATATTGTTTGTGTAATTGCCGGTGCCACCGGGATCATAAATCCGGTACACACTGTCTGCCGCCGGCAACGTGAGTACTACTACGGAGTTAGGCATGGTATACGTTTGCAGGGCAGTGGCATTTGTGCTGGTATACAAGGTAGTGCCTTGCACAAGCAGGCTACCGTTTACCTGCAGGCTGGCTTGGGGGGCAATGAGATCGGTATCCATATTAATGCCGATTATTTTCCGGTTGCTGTTAGCCACACTGTCATTTACTGCATACCAGATGCTGTCGGCGCTAGCTGAAGCCGGTTGCCAGCGACTGCCGTTGTACACCCATGTTCTATTATTAGTATTGTTATATATGAGTAACCCTTTTACCGGGCTGCTGATACTGGAGGTATCGGCCAGTCTGGGCAGCAGCAATCCTTTATTCACCGAATTCAACTCGAGCAGGGCACTTGCCTGAGGCGTAGTGGTGCCAATGCCCACGTTTTGCGACATTACTTCAGCAGTGGCGAATAAGGCCAGCAGTAGTAATAGTTTTTGTTTCATTTTCGGTTATGTGTTCAGGTTATAATAAAGCGTCCAGTTCTACCAATAGCTGCAACAGCTTTCCCTTTTGTACATCCTTCTCAAAAAACCGGATGGCTTGCGGTACGATCAGGTTCTTTTTATTCTCCGCAGCTGCGTGCATACAGTTGGGGAGGTAAATGAACTGCAGCCATTCTGCAAAATCCTGTGTGGTACCCCATCGTTTTCCCTCATACTCCATTACCCATACGGGCATCTCATTTTTCCACAGCCCGGTTCGTTTGAGCTCTCCTTTAATTTCGCGGATCTTATCTCCTGCTTCAGTCGTTACTGCCATGCCACTAAATTTTCCATATAAAAATATTTCACCCTTTGTAGCCATAGGGTATGCAAGAAGCCACAGGCGATGATGAACTAGCTTACGGCGATAGGCATTTGACAGGGTTATGCAACGGTGTCACCTGCCGAGGCAACGGCAACACTTTGCCAAAAAAGCTGTATATTTTTGTTTCAATACCAAATCATTTCCCCTTGTATCAATATGGCCGGTATATACTGTGTTTATGTCTGTGGATCATCTGCTGTACTGCCGGCCAATCCCAGCCACTGTCATTCCGCCATTTGGGTATCAAGGAAGGGATGCCGAGCAATCTTACCAGTAATGCCTGCTTCGACAGCTCGGGCCTTATCTGGACCTCCACCTACGATGGACTGATTGGTTATGACGGATCACGGATGCATCAATACCTGGCGGAGACCCATCCGGGTCTTGCCATGAATGTGATCGACTTTTTGTATTGCGACAGCCGCAACCGTATCTGGATCTGTTCGGCAGAAGGTATGTCTATGCTGGATGAACACCGGCGTATGCAACGCATTATTATCAGTGATACACTGAAAAATAAAAACATCAATGAATGCCTTGAGGTGCCCGGCCTGGGTATGATCGCCTTTGCCAGTAACTATACATACCTGTTGCCGGAAGGAAAAAAACAATGGGAGCTTTTTACCTGGTTTGATAAAACGGTAAAAAAAGGGAGGTCCATGTCGCGTAAAACGGCGGTAAACCCGGTCACCAGTATATTTATCCGGGATGGCCGGGTAATGGCGGTAGATCTGCTGCACAAAAAGATGGTATTTGATATTGCCGTTGAAAAGGCTGCAAGTTGCTGTAAACTGAATGAAAAGGAGATCATCGTAGCAAGTGGTGCTGATCTTACTATCAGCCACTATCGCTATCCCGAAGGAACGCTGATAAAAAAAATAACCGGATTGAAAGACCGGGATGGTAATCTGCTGCATACGGCTACCATGGATTGTGAAAAAGCTGCGAATGGAATAATCTATATCAGTACCCGGGCCGCGGGGCTGATTGCCTACGATCCGCAAAATGGCAACCTGCAGCAATACCAGCATGAACCGCTAAACGACAACAGTATTTCATCCGATAACCTGCGACGGGTATTTTGCCATTCCAGTGGCCCGATGCTGATCACGTCGAATACCGGGTTGAATATTACCAATGTACTTGTACCCTCCCTGCGTCAGCAAATAAAATTCGCTGACGAAACGGGACATATCATTGACAATATTACCGCCTGTGGTACAGATGCATCGGGCCAAATATGGGTCACCAATCAACAGCGGCTGATGAAGTGGGATCCGCTTACTGGTAAATCAAAAAACATTCCACTTCCTCCGGAGGCCGGCAATACTGAGCCGGTTATCAGTGCCGCCGGAAGTATTATCCGCGATCATGCCGGCAATATGTGGGTCAGCTTTTTCAGCCTGGGGTTGGGGCATTTTACACCGGAAGGAAAACTAATCCGCTTTCTTACCAAAGAAAAAAATCATCTTCCTTCTGATCGTATCCGTATTATCCGTGTATTGCCGGGCAACAGGTTGATTGCGGGTACCGATGAAGGGTTGTTCATGATCGATCCCGCTACCGGTGCCATCGACAGCCTTACCAAAGATCCCGTGCTGAAGAGTATTGGTAAAAAAAGGGTGGTGGATATTTTTGTTGACAGCAATAAAGTGTGGATCGCCGCCTCTCCAAACGGGGGTGCTTATTGTTATGACCTCACTACGCATACCCTCCGCGTGATCCGGGAAAAAGATGGCCTGAGTTCAGACCGGGTCTATTGTATCGGCAAAGACAGGTCAGGCAATATATATATCGGTACTTTCGACGGGCTGAATATTTTACATCCGGATGGTACTATAACGGTGATGAACAAACGAAATGGGCTTCGTCACTCCCGGGTGGATAATATTCTGGCAGATGATACCGGCCGGATGTGGATTACCAATTTTCATACCCTGATCTGCTATGACCCCGCTACGGGGGGCTTTACCTATTTTGATGAACAAAACGGTGTGAGCAATGCCGGCTTTACCGTAGGCCAGCGGGAACTTACCCCCGATGGGAAGCTGATCTTCTGCAACGATGGATTGCTGATTGCCGATACAAAATCGGCCATCAACCAGCGGCCTTTTGTACCCCAGGTCACCATCAACCGAATGTATGATGATGGCGCGTACGACCTGCTGAATCCGGCATCTAAGGTGATCCTTCCTTATAATAATGCGAAACTGACGCTGTATTATGTACCCAATTCACTGATCGCAGCCAACCGTTTTCTCTACCGGTATAAAATGGATGGATTGGACTCCGGGTGGCAGCAGCCGGTTAAAAACAATGCGGTAACGTATAATCTTCGTCCCGGCACGTATGTTTTTTCCATGCAAACTTCCTACAATGAAGGTGCCTGGATCAACAGTGCGCAACAGATTACCATTACTGTATTGCCGCCCTGGTGGCAAACCTGGTGGTTTCGTGTACTGGCAGTGGTTCTCACAGCAGGGATTTTATTTTATTTATACCGCCGGAGAGTGCGTTCCATCCGCGCCAGAGAACAGGTAAAACAACAACTGGCCGAACTGGAAGGCAAAGCACTACGGGCACAAATGAATCCGCATTTTATTTTCAACAGTCTGAATGCCATTCAGGAACTGATCATTACCGAACATACAGATGAAGGCTACCGCTATCTGTCGAGTTTTTCAAAACTGTTGCGCATGGTATTGAATAATTCGGAGAAGAACCTGATCCCCTTATCTGCCGAGTTGGAAATGATGCGGCTGTATCTGTCGCTGGAAGCGTTGCGGTTCAGGCAATCGTTTACCTTCGATATAAAGATGGACGAACATATAGAAGCGGAATTCATTGAAATACCTCCGCTGCTGCTACAGCCTTATGCAGAAAATGCAGTATGGCATGGATTGCGGCATAAAGAAGGCGATAAATATATCAACATTCGCATTCATGAGAAAAATGAACTGCTGCTCATCGATATTGAAGATAATGGAATTGGCAGGGAAAAAGCCGCTGCTATAAAAAAACAAAAGATAGCCGGTGAACAATTTGAATCGCGTGGTATGAAACTTTCGATGCAGCGTATCGCTTTGCTGCAACAAGAACCCGGTGCGAGTGCTGGTATTTCGGTTACGGATAAAAAAGATCCGGACGGCTTTGCCACGGGCACTATTGTACATATTCAATTACCCATCAACCTTACTATCAACTGATGTCATTGTTAAAAATTCTGATCGTAGATGATGAAGAGGCTGCCGGCAATGTGCTGAAAGTGCTTATTGAAAAACATGTGCCCATTCCCAAAGAGATCATGTATTGCCATTCTCCCGAAGAAGCGCTGGCCTTACTGCCCCGCTTTCAGCCCGGGCTCATTATGCTGGATATTGAAATGCCCGGTATGAATGGATTTGATTTTCTGAATAAAGCGGTGGACTGGCAGTTTGATGTGATCTTCACCACTGCCTATGATAAATATGCCATCAAAGCTATTCGGTTCAGCGCGCTCGATTACCTGCTGAAGCCGGTAGATCTCGTAGATCTGCAAAATGCGATCAACCGGCATATCATCAAATCCGGGTACCAGGAAAAAAAACAACAACAGCAATTGGTGAGCAACCTGCTTACCAACCTGCAACAAAAAAGTACGGAAGACTTTAAGTTATCTGTTTCAGTAAAAGAAGGTGTTTTTCTCTTCGACACCAAAGACATTATCTGCATGGAAGGAATGAACAACTACACCAAACTGTTTTTTACCAATCAAAAACCGCTTTTGGTGGCACGTACCCTCAAAGAGTATGAGGATATATTAACAGAGCATAAATTTTTACGCATTCACAAATCTTTTCTGGTGAATAAAATGCATGTAAAAAAACTGGATAATATGGGTTCGCTCTGGCTTACCCAGGATATCACCGTGCCGGTATCCCGCAGAAAAAAAGGAGAAGTGACAGCCTTGTTCGGATAAACTGTTCCAGAGAAGTTTTACTCTTTTCCCAGTTGTAATCCGTATATCATAGTCCTTTACCTGAAGAAAAAGGTAAGCAGAAAAACTGATACGCCTTAAACCAGCTTTTCGTTGATGGCTTTACTCACGGCTTCTATCTGAGAGCGCACATGCAGTTTATCATAAATACGTTTGATATGCGTACGTACGGTGTCGATGCTGATACCCAGTTCGGCAGCGATCATTTTAAAGCTGTTGCCTTTGGCCAGCGACTGCAAGGTTTCCTTTTCCCTCCCTGTAAGCTGGTAATCATTTTCTGAAACCTTTGGAGAGGGCTGTTGCAAATTGCTGATCACCATTCGTGCAATGGTAGGGCTCATGGGGGCTCCACCTTCGAGTACTTCGCGGATCGCATCGATCAGTTTATCGGAAACATATTTTTTTAACAGGTAACCATTGGCACCTGCATACATGGCATCAAATACATGGGTATTATCATCAAACACGGTGAGCATGATGATCTGTACTTTTCTATTGAACTGACGGATCTTTCGCACCGCTTCGATGCCATTCACTTCAGGCATATCAATATCCATCAATATTACATCCGGATCGGCAGCAGTTACCTGCTCTGCTACCTGCCGGCAATCGGCATAGCTGGCAAGCAATTGATAATCACCCGCCAGGGAAAGCAGGCTGCTGAGGCTTTCACGCAGGGTGGTATTATCTTCATATATGATGATCTTTACAGGCATAAGGCGGAATTGGTGGCTTAACCAAACCTGCAACCTACATTTATTTTCTCATTTTTGCCATACCGCAATCAGGGGATTGCATATTAGTCATAGGTGAACATATATATAAAAAAATAGAATTAAGTACTAATATTCACTTTACAATTCCACAATTAGCTTTTACTTTTTTGTCTTAACACAAAAAAGTAACCTGCCTGCCGGCAGGCAGGCAAAAAAAGTCAAGGCTTCGGAAAAATGACTAAAAATTATGAAATAAGCCTAAATCCGGCGAACTCGCCGCCAGAATCTTTTTAATCGGTAACACTGCCGGCTCAAACAACACCGGATTTTTACGGCCTATTTCATAATTTTCTTAACGTCATTTTTCCGAGGCCGTTGTATAAAACATTTTGCACCTGTACTAATAAATACTAATAACATCTTTAAGGGTAAATCATTATCAGCTTGCAGCAATCAGTATATAACGATCAATTTAGCATCAGGTCATTCCGGAAATTTCAATTCCAGTATAATTGTCGTGCCATTACCGGGTGCAGATATGATTTGCAATAAGGCTCCCATTTCCTCTGCGCGGCTCTGCATATTCCGCAACCCGTTGCCACTGTTTTCTGCTTTTACATCAAATCCTTTTCCGTTATCGCTGATCTGCATCTGCAGCAGCCGGCCGGTTCGCCGCAGGCTTACCGTTACTTCCGAAGCTCCGCTGTATTTTACGATATTGTTTACTGCTTCTTTTACTATCAGGTAGATATCCCGACGCTGTTCAGGATTCAGGAATGTTTTTCCGAGTGGGCCTTCTTCTTCTATCCGGAAATTGATCTTTGCCGGTTCCAGCATTTCCGCCACAAACTCTTTCATCTTCAATATCACTTTTTCGAAATTATCGTTCACCGGATTAATTGCCCATACCATATCACTCATGCTTTCCATCATCTTTGATGAGTGGTCCTTGATCTTTTGAAAATACGCTTGTTGTTTTAGCGGCTCTTGCTTTTCTTCCATCGCTACTTTGCTGATGATATTGATACTGGTGAGGGTGGAGCCCATTTCATCGTGCAGGTCGCGGGCAATCTTAGCCCGGAGGCGTTCTTCATTCAGGTATTTGCTGATACGCTCCGCACATATAGCCGCAATCTTGGTCAATACTTTCAGATGATAACGGGTATAGAATTTTCGCTGCGGATGCTCCGAATCTATAACGGCAAATACTTTTCGGTCCACCATTACCGGCACCGCGATTTCCGAGAGCCGTTGCTCATCATCCAATATATAGCGGCTATCTGCACCGGTATCTTTAACAATGATCCCGCGCTTATGCTCCGCTACCCAACCCACAATTCCCTTACCTACAGGTATCTCTATGCGGTTGATTATTTCCCTCCGTTGCGGATTTTTGGGTCCGAAGGCCGCTACCTGTACCAGTACATTCCGTTGCTCATTGCGCAGATAGATCACACAATCGAGAAAGCCCAGTTTCTGAATACAATTCTCAGCCACATCCCACAATATATCTTCTGTCGTGTTTTGTCCATAGAGCGAAGTGGCAAAGGAGTTAATCAGCCTTTCCACCCGCAGGCGCTCCTGCAATGAAATAATTACCCAGGCCACCACTGCTCCGGATAGCAAAATGGCCAGTATAAAAAACCATCCTGTTTTCCAGAAGGGTGGTGTCACTTTAATAGTAAGTCCGGTCATTTCGCCGGCCACTTTACCATTTGGTGCGATTGCCCGTACTGAAAAACTGTAATTACCTGAAGGGATATTCTGATAGGATACCGTATATATATTTCCCGCATCGATCCACTCCGGGTCGTATCCGAGTAATTTATATTGGTAACGGATACCCGATGCATGGCCATAAAACAACCCTGCAAAATCAACCGATAAGGTATTATTGGAAAATGGCAAGCGGAAGGTAGCAGTACTGTTTATTTCCATTTCAGACAACACTTTCCCATTCAGGCGCACACCCGTAATCACTACCGGAAAACGATATATTCTATCACCGGGTTTTGTTTTAAAAAAGAAAAGTCCTCCACCTGCCCCTATCAGCAATTCCTTGTTATGGCTATTATAAAAAATATCATGCGGCAACCGGGTATCGGATCCATAGGCAGAAAAACCAAACATATATTCTTCGGGGAGATCGAATAGAAAGCGACCTCCCGTACTCATTGCAGATATGCCTTTGCTGGTAAGCAACCAAAGTGTGGTATCTTCATCGCTGCAGGCTGAAATAATATTATTACTGCTGAGTCCGTTGCGCATATCATAACGGGTGAAGCTGTTTTTAAAATTCCGTCCGGGATTGTACCGGAATACACCACCCGAATAGGAAGCCAGCCATATCCCTCCTTTTGCATCCGTAGTAATGCCATTTACCAGATTCAGTTGGGAATAATCAGGTACTTCCCTGGTTTCATAAAAAATATCTGCCCGCTTCTCTTTCAGGTGATACACAAATACATTTTCACCAAAGGTGGTACCTACCACCGTATGGTGCAACGGATCGGCTGCATAGCCCGTATTCGTAGACAGGTGATTGATATTGCTGTCAGACAGGGTGACATATTTTTGAGAGTCAGTACGATAATAATATATGCCGGTATTCATTGCTGCCAGCCAGTAATTATTCTCTTCATCTTTAAGAATATCCCGAAATACTTTTTCGGGTTTTCCTTCCGGCAACGGAAAGGGATGAAACAATTCATCCTCGCGGTCGTACCAATACACACCGGTTGCCGTGAGCAGCCAGATGGTATTGTCTTTATCTTTCTTGATGCCGGTACATCCTGTTAATGCATTTCCTTTTGCATCCTTAGTGATCTTCCTGATCTCTCCGGTAGCTGTAAAGATTATAAACAGGCAGGCCGGATCATATACGGCAACAAAACAAGCTTGCGTGCTGTCGTCGTAGTATACACCACTCACCCGGTTGGCGCTTTCCTTATCATAGGCAGCCACCAGTGGAAGGAAAAAGGAACGGCTTCCTTTAGTATCATAAATAGATATGCCATTGGAAGTACCCACCCAGCGTATTTTTTCCTTATCCTCAAACACTGCGCTTACTGCTCCGGGAAGTACAGTGGCCGCTAATTGTGGAATATTCTGTTCCAGCCGAAACTGATCACCTGTCTCATTCACTTTGATGATTCCATTTTGATAGGCGATCCATAATTCATTTTGAGGGGCAAAAGTAAAACGGGTGGAAGGATAGGGTTCCGGTAACGGTTCTGTTTTTGCATAGCGGTTTGTACGCTCATCGTACACATAAAAATTTCCTCCCTCAGCAGCCAGATAGACTTTGCCGGTTTGGGGTTGATACCGGAGATCGGTTACTTCTGCACTGAACCCTCCTCCGACAAAGGAAAATTGACCGCTGCGAGTATCGAGCCGGCACAAACCCACATTGGCAGCGACCCAGAATTCATGCTCATTTTTACGCACAAATTTGCGGATGGAACGGTACCGCATTTTTTTCAATTCCGGAACTTCGGAAGCAAATCGGGGCCAATCGTAATAATGAAAAACAGCCGAACGGATATCATAATAACAAAACTCAAATACATCCGATGCGATCCATACCCGGGCCTGCTCATCAATTTCAATATCCCAGATGATAAAATTGGGGATGGCTGCTCTTTTTTGGTCCGGATTTGGCAATAGCACTTCCCATTTCCCGGTTGCGGGGTCATAGATATTTAGCCCCTTCATGGTGCCCACCCATATCCGTCCCCTGCTGTCCTCATCAATGCAATTGACCACTTCATTGGAAATGGAATTACCGGCAGTGGGTTGAAACACTTTAAAGGTATGACCATCGTAGCGGTTGAGCCCGTTACGGGTTCCCACCCATACAAAGCCTTTACTGTCTTTATAAAAACAAGTTACCCGCTTATCGGAGAGCCCGTCGGAGGTGGTAAGTGTTCTCGCTTTAAGATACACCTGTGCAGGCATTTCCCCTATTGCCAGCAGGGACACAAAGCACAATATGAGCAATCGGAGCTTCAATGATTAAGGAGTGTTTAGGCTTACAAATTAGTTGATTTCGCATGCAATTACAATACCTAAAAAAGGAGCCTGATTCAGAAAAGGAAAAATCGGCAAATCTCCGGTGCCCGTAAAGAAGTATACGGGAAACCATTGCAATAGCATGCCGCGTGAAAATCCTGTGTTTTCAGTTATATTTATGCCCTATTATTCATGTATGCTGCTGCCCCTTCCCTATCATCAAAAGGTAAAAGACCATTTTAAATTACAATCCAAAACCTGGGAGTATTTTGCCATTCCTAAAAATAAGGAAACCCAACTGGAAGAATTTAAAACGGAATTATTAAAGAATACCTATAAGTTCGACCCGGTGGCCGATGCGCCCATTTATGAAAAAGTGAAGATTGCATTGGAACGGATGGATATGCCCAATCTGCCGGTAACGGTTTTTCAGGCACAACATACGGATGAGCTCAATGCCAGCATTGCGTATACCGGTACTGAAGCCAGCATTGTATTCAGTGGTCCTATTCTCCGCCTCATGGAAGAGGACGAACTGCTGGCCATACTGGCACATGAACTATCGCATATAAAATTGTATTCCCTGCTGAATGGAGAACTGGAAGTAGCTGATCGGATCATCAGTGCAATCGCCAACAACTATCACAGCGAAGCCTGTTATTATGAAACGGCACGGCTCTTTCGCCTCTATACCGAAATATTTTGCGACCGGGGTGCTTTTACTGTATTACAGAAAACAGATCCCGTAATCAGCTCCCTGATAAAAGTTTCCACCGGGCTTGATAAGGTCAATGCGTCTTCGTATCTGAATCAAGCCGATGAAATATTTGAAAAAGAAGGGAGCTTAAAGACAGCCGGATTTTCTCATCCTGAGAATTTTATTCGGGCAAAAGCCATACAGCTCTGGCAGGAAAAAGGAAGCGAAGCGGAAACGGATATTATCCGGATGATCGAAGGCGTACCCAATCTGGATCAACTGGATATTTTTCAGCAAATGGAACTCTCCCGGCTCACTAAACAATTGCTGTCGCTTTTATTAAAACCAAAATGGATGCAAAGCACCTTGTTGCTGAGCCAGGCCACCCAGTTTTTTCCCGACTTTGTTCCTGATCCTTCTGCATTACTCAGCGAAACGATCATTACCCAAACCGGGAATGCGCATACAAGTATCAAAGAATATATCGGCTACCTGTTGCTCGACTTCGCCCTGGCAGACCCGGCGCTGGAGAATATACCGGCCGGCTGGACC
This sequence comes from Bacteroidota bacterium, assembly GCA_026391455.1. Classification (GTDB taxonomy): domain Bacteria; phylum Bacteroidota; class Bacteroidia; order Chitinophagales; family Chitinophagaceae; genus JJ008. Next base: position 14,557 of record JAPLEH010000074.1, on the reverse strand, counting down.
CTGCAGTTTGCAGAAGATATCCGCATAAAGGACGAATACGATGCCATTGTAAAAAAAGAGATGAAGCTCAGTGAGAAAAAGTTACAGCAATACAAACAAAAATCACTCGCGGCCTATTATGAAGTAAAGGAAAACGAGAGTGAACAGATCTATGAATAAATAACCGTACGGAACCGAACATCCGTAATTATTATATTATCCCGACTACGATGGAGAAAACCCGGCAATATTTTCAGCAATTCCTGTCCACTGCATTCGACAATGGCCAATATGCCACCGATGACGTGATCGCCTTCGTGTTGCCCCTATTTGAAGAAGTGCTCAGTTTTCATGAAGCTTCGCTGGTGGCCCCTTTTGAAAACCCGCAATCACTTTTCATCACAGACCACCACGCAGATATAGACGAAACCCTGGCCCACACACCACGGGAAAACCGTACAGCCATAGCCACTTTACTCGCTGAATTTAAAACTCGGAGTTTCGATATTACCGGTAAATCCAAATTGGAAACCGATGTAACTGACGGGTTTACCAAAGTGGACGATATGCTCGTTCACCTCAATCCCAATACACCCTTGCGGAATGCAGCGTATATTAAAGGATATTCCTGCTTCGAGATACAATCCGGACACCATGACGCACTCACTGATATTTTCTGCCTGGGGCTGGTACTGGGAAGCATGGCCCTCAGCCTCGATCTGTACGATGATGACGATCTGAAATCATTTGCACAATGCCGCAATAATCCGGTACAATACAATATCCGCATTCATCCCACCGTCAGTACCCTGATCACTGAAATGACTGAACTGGACCGGGATAAACGCATACCGGACCTGTACGATATTATCCATCGCCTGAAATTTTATCGTGATTATGATCCGGAAAAGCAAACTGACCTGAGTTCTGTGGCCGGATGGATCCATAAGATACCGGAAGAAAGAAGCCAGTTCATATTAAATAAACTCCGCAACCGCCTCTTCGATACCAGCCGGAGAAACCGCTTATTGTATTACAAATCCAATATGCGCTTTGTAAACCTTACCGTGAGCAGTGTGCCCATGGTATTGCATTACCAGAGCATTCGGCCCGAATTACTCTTTACCTGGAACAGTGATATCTCTGCCAAAGTGAAAGGAATGAAAGAGATCGTACTGAATAAGTATCTGCGCTTTGAAGACCACACCTATCTGTCTTCCTCCCTTGACAAAATACGCGTGGAAAGTCAGCGCGATGTGCATGAATTTGGATTCAGCCAGCTTAAACTGGTCATTGCCTTTCTCAACTGGCACAACCTGAAAGAAGTGGCACATGAACGTATACAAAGCCCGTTATTACTGATACCCGTGGAAATAAAGAAAACAAAACGGCTGAAAGAAGACCATCATTCCATCACACCATTGGATAATGCGGCGGAAGTAAATCCTGTACTGGCCAATCAGCTCCGGGAACTCTATGGCATACGTCTTCCCGATTTTGTGGATCTCGATGAAATGAGCCTGGAACAATTTTATCAATTGCTGAAAGCACAGATCGATGCTGCCAACCAGGGCATTCGCCTGCTCTATGCAGACAAACCAAAGATCAAACTGGTATATAGCGTGGCCAAACAAACCGTATCGAATTATAAGAGAAGATTACGGAATGCCGGAAACGTATTGGGAAGTTATAAAAACATCGCCTACAGTTACCTTCCGGAAAACTATAAACCACTTGGGCTTGAACTGTACCGCCAGCGGGTGGAGCCTCGTCATGCATTCCTCGAGTTTTTGGTAAATGAGGATATCAAACTGAGTACCATGCAACTGACAGGTGCCAGCGAAAAAGAAAGAGAATTGTATGAACTGGCCGAAAGTGAAAGCAATCCCTATAGCTGGGATTTCGACATCTGCAATATCGTACTGGGCAATTTTAACTATAAAAAAATGAGCCTGGTGCGGGACTATACCCAGGTGTCGGATAAAAAAATACAACACCGTGTATTTGATTCCCTTTTCAGCAATCAGCCCAAACAGATTAGTACCCGCGAAACATCCGTTAATAATCCGGAAGAATGGTACCATGTGATCACTGCAGATCCCACACAGGCATCTGCGGTACTGAAGAGCCGAACCGGAGAAAGCTATATCATACAGGGGCCTCCCGGTACTGGAAAAAGCCAGACCATTACCAACCTGATCGCGGATTATGCCGCAAGGGGTAAAAGTGTATTATTTGTTTGCGAAAAACGTGCAGCCCTCGATGTGGTGTATCACCGGCTGAAACAGAATAAACTGGATGATCTGTGTTGCTATATCCACGACAGTCAGGGGGATAAACGGGAATTCATCAAAAACCTGAAAACGACGTATGAGGATTTCAGTAAAAACCGGATGGATGTGGCTGCCATTGAAGATACCCGCACCAATCTGATGAATGAACTCAACGAACAGCTCCGTTTATTGAAAAAATTTCACGACCTGCATATCAGCACTACCGGCAACAATGGCGTAACTGTACGGCAACTCATTGAGCGATTGATTGCTATCAAATCATATGTATTGCCCCTTTCACAAAAAGAACAGGAGCTGGTACCCGGTTATGACCAATGGAATAATGCCGGCGGAATCATTCAACAATTGAGTACGGCCCTGGAAGAATCCGGTGCAGATGCTGCATTCGCAGAGCATCCGCTGAGTAAATTGAATGACCAGTTGTTTGTCACGGAGCAACCCCTGCACCAAACGGATACATTGGTGCAACAATCACAACAACTCTTGCAGGACATTGAAGCCACGCTGCAGGAATGCCCGATCGATCCCATACATTGCGAATACCCGGAACAGGTAAAAAACCTGGTACAGGATGCCGTACTGCTTCAGCAACTGGCCGAACATCAGAATCTCCGGTTGGTAGACCCAGCCAATAAAGAGGCCAAAGAACTGAATAAAAAAATGGGGCAATTGAAAGAGGCCGAACGAAAACAGGAACAACTGTTGCAACAAAACCAGTATTGGCAACAAAAATTCAGCGCTGCTGATACCGATGCGGCCCTTGCGATTGCCGAAAAACAGGAAGGCTCTTTTTTCAAATTCCTGAATGGTGCATGGAGAAAATTGAAGAAACAAATGCAGGAGAGTTATGATTTCTCCAAACATGCAGTGAAGCCTTCCATTACCAGTGTATTGCAACAACTGAAAGCAGCATATGCGGCTTCCACATTGGTAAGCGAAACCAAATCAGCTCTCGAACGGGAATACCAGGTCGATAATATCACCCTCACCTATATGACCATCGAAACATTGCGGAATAAAAAGGGTGATAAAGAAATAGATTATCTGCTGGCCCATCCCGATGCAGACAATGTAGTATTGAAACTGGCACGCCTCCAAAATAAACTGCATCAACTGGAAGTAATATTGCAGCAATGCCTGAGCCATTACAGCGGAACTGCTTATACCGTCATAAAAGATACACTGGATAATATTTCAATGAATACCGGTGATATGACCGACCTGCTCCCATCTCTTCGCCAGTTCTCTAAACTTCCGGAACCAGTAAAAACATTTATACGGACCGTGCCAGTTACACCTGTTCAGGCAGAGGCTGTAATGGCTGATCAGACATTGAAAAGAATATTTCGGGAAAACAAAAGCTTTGAAGGTATGGACCTGACTGCTGTAGAGCAGGCTTCCGAACGCATCCGTCATTGCTATACCCGCTTATTGAAATTGAATGCGGCCCATATCAAAGGAAATGTTTGGCAGCAATTTGTGAAGCATCTCGAAATAAGCAATACGGCCATCAGTCAGTTGAACACCGAGCAACGTCAGTTCAAGAAAAATTATAATGAAGGCCGGAAAATCCTCGAAAATGAATTTGGGAAAAGCATGCGCTATAAAAGTATACGGGAGATCTGTACCCGTGAAAGCGGACTGGTGCTCAAAGACATTAAGCCCATCTGGCTGATGAGCCCCCTGAGCGTGAGCGACAGCCTTCCCCTTGATACTGCTTTCTTTGATGTGGTGATCTTTGATGAAGCGAGTCAGATCACACTGGAAGAGGGCATTCCTGCGCTTTTCCGCAGCACCCAAACCATCATCGTGGGTGATGATAAACAAATGCCGCCCACTAATTTTTTCAATGCCCGCGCAGAAGACCCGGACGATCTCGAACAATTCAACGAAGAAAATGCCGATGAAATGCTGAGCACCGATGCCGACAGCCTGCTGGCACAAGGGGCCCGCAAACTGGACAGTACCATGTTGAGCTGGCATTACAGAAGTCACTACGAAACACTGATCAGCTACAGCAATCATGCTTTTTACGAAGCGGCCCTGCTGACCATTCCCGACAAAACCATTCACCATACTTCCAAAAAAGAAATAGAAGTGCAAACATCTGGCGATGCCGCAACGTTTGCAGATTGCTTATTCGACCGGAGCATCAGCTACCATTTTCTTCCCCATAGTGTATATGAAAAAAGAAGCAACCAGGATGAAGCAGCTTATATCGCATCGCTGATCGCTGAACTGCTGAAACGAAAAGTAAAGGAAAGTATCGGCATTGTAGCTTTCAGTCAGGAGCAGCAACATACCATTGAAGATGCCCTTACATCATTGGCACAAACGGATAAGGTATTCGAACTGTTACTGGAAGAAGCCTATAACCGTACAGAAGACGATCAGTTTACTGGTCTTATCATCAAGAACCTGGAGAATATTCAGGGGGATGAGCGCGATATCATCATCATGAGTGTGTGCTATGGTTTCGATGCCAGAAAAAAAATGATCATGAACTTCGGGCCGGTGAATAAAAAGGGAGGCGAAAAAAGGCTGAATGTGATCTTCAGCAGGGCCAAAAAACATATGGCCATCATCAGCAGTGTGCATCATTTCAATATTACTAATGATTACAACGAGGGCGCCAATTATTTCAAGCGCTTTTTACAATATGCCGAAAACATCAGCACCGGTAATATGCAAACGGCCCGAACCATATTGGATAGTCTGGCAGTGAATAAAAAAGAAACAGATAAAAACAAGGTGAGCAGTATTGTGCTGAAAGATATACGCAAACAACTGGAACAAAAAGGATATGAAGTGGCCGAACAGGTGGGGCAATCCGGGTTTAAATGCTCACTGGCCATTAAGGCAAAGCCGGAAGATGAAGTATATACGATGAGTATCCTGCTGGATGATGAACAACATTATCAGAATCCCAACCTGGTGGAACAATATTACCAGCGTCCGGCCATCCTGCAATCTTTTGGCTGGCGCAACCTGAATATTTTTGCCAAAGACTGGTTACAGCAACCCGAAAAAGTGATGGCCCTCATTCTGAAACGACTTACGGAAGTACCCACCCCTGACACTGATACGGAGGATGATATCAGCACGGAAGGATATACAACCCCGGTAGTGGCTGAAACGGGCAATATATCTGCCGAAGGAACATCTACAGCTACTGCTGGCACTGAACTACCGGGATTTGAAGATGTTGTTTTTTCCCGCCTTACGTTTTCGGGAGGAGGCAGCCATAAATTCTGGGAAGCAGGCGTGAAAGAAAATAAATTATTGGTACGTTTTGGTAAAATCGGAACCAGGGGCCAGGTACAGGTGAAAACATTTGACACACCGGAAAAAGCTGAAAAAGAAAAACAAAAACTGATCAACGAGAAAAAAAACAAAGGGTATCAGTCAACTGATAATTGAATGATGACGCTTTTTATTTTGTAATCAGGTAACACCAACGGAACAATCTTCCCTCAAAGTCGAAGGGCGTGGTGGCTTTTGTGATGTCTTTGATGGATGCTGCCTGAATCTTATCGTTGTCCATTTCAAATTTCCGGAAGTTGGTGCTGAAATAGAGTAAGCCTCCTTTTGTCAATCCGCGCAGGCAATCGTTGATCAGTTCCGCATGGTCGCGTTGTATATCCAGTATATCATCCATCCGCTTGCTGTTGCTGAAAGTGGGCGGGTCCATTACGATGATATCAAAATAGTTTTCCGGAATGGTTTTGAGGTATTGTTTTACATCTGCATGAATAAACGAATAATGCGGGCCGGGTACAAACCCGTTGGCTGCAAAATTCCGTTCGCCCCATTGCAAATAGGTTTTAGACAAATCCACCGTTACTACTTCTGCTGCGTTGCCTGCGGCGGCATATACCGAGAAGGAACCGGTATAGGCAAAGAGATTGAGTACTTTTTTACCGGCACATTGTTCACGCACCATTTGACGGGTGATACGGTGATCGAGAAAAAGACCGGTATCGAGGTAATCGCCCAGGTTCACGAGAAAAACCAAACCAGTTTCTTCCACCGGAAATTCATGCTGCACCGCGTCCAGTTTTTGGTACTGACCAAGTCGTCCCGGTTTACGCTGTCGCAATTTCAGAAAAATAGCTTCTTTCGGTATTTCCAATACTTCGCTTACGATTTCCAGGCTTTGTTCCATCCAGTTATCATGTGCTTCATCCGACATACCATGCTGGCGTTTGTATTCGGCCACATAGAGCCGGTCGCCATAGCGTTCAATACAGAAGGGAAATTCCGGCAGGTCGTGGTCATACAACCGGTAACAGGCGATGGATTGCCTGCGGGCCTGCTTTCCCAGATGCCGGTACACTTTGGTAAGCCGGTTACGAAACATAATAAACTTTTCCCCGGTCATGGTTTTAAAGAATAGTTTTGCGAAATTTATTGTCCAAAAGTCCGGAAAAACATCGAGAAGGGAAACTTTACTATGTACGCCATTACAGATATTGAAACTACGGGGGGATATGCGGCTGCAAATGGCATTACCGAAATATCTATTCATCTACACGACGGGCAGTCGCTGGTAGGAAAATTTGAGACCCTTATCAATCCGGGTCAACCTATTCCCTATTATATTCAGTCCATGACGGGTATTACCGATAAAATGGTGGCCGGGGCGCCCCGTTTTGAAGAAGTGGCGGAAAAGATCTATAACCTGCTGCATGATAAGATCTTTGTGGCACACAATGTAAACTTCGATTATTCCTTCATTAAATCGCACCTGAAAGAATCAGGCTTTGATCTGAACAGTAAAAAATTGTGTACGGTGAGGCTCAGCCGTAAAATATTCCCGGGGCTTCCTTCCTACAGCCTCGGAAGATTGTGCCAGTCGATGGGGATTATCATACAGAACCGCCACCGTGCGGGGGGTGATACAGAAGCTACGGTACAACTGTTTGAAAAATTGCTGGCCAACGATAAAGAACAGCATATTCACAAAAGCCTGCAGCGGAATTCGAAAGAATCTATCCTGCCACCGAATGTACCTAAGGATCATTTTGAAAAGTTGCCTTATACACCTGGTGTATATTATTTTCATAATGAAAAAGGCAAAGTAGTATATGTTGGCAAGGCGAATAATATCCGCTACCGGGTCAACAGTCATTTCAGTAATAATTCGGAAAGCCGGCAAAAACAGAACTTCATGCAGCATGTGCATGGCATCAGTTATGAGTCCTGTGGCACCGAACTGATGGCCTGTATATTGGAGTCGGCAGAAATAAAAAAACGGTGGCCTATTTTCAATTCATCGCAAAAAAGATGGGAAGATGTGTATGGCATTTATAGATATGAAGATCAGAACGGGTATTTCCGGCTGGCCATTGATAAAAACAGGAAAAGACTGAATCCCGTTTACACCTTTCATTATCTCGCAGATGGCCATGCAGTGATCCGTAAACTCATCCGTAATTACGGGCTCTGTCCTAAATTATGTTTTTTACAAAAAGATCCCGGCCCTTGCGAAGGAATGGCCGATGGCTTTTGTGAAGGTGCTTGTGAAATGAAAGAGCATGCCGACAGTTATAATCAAAAAGTACTGCAGGCCTGTGAATCATTACAGTCGCAACCTTCGTTTGTTATTGTAGATAAAGGATTAAATGGAGATGACCGCTCCTGTATTTTGGTGCAGGAAGGAAAATTCTATGGCATGGGATACCTGCCGGCTGATACACCCATCGCACATGTTCATGCGTTGAAAGAGTATATCACGCTGTATAAAGAAAACAGTTATATCCGCAACCTGGTACTGGGCTATGCGGCCCGCTTTCCGGGAAAAGTGATTCTGTTAGAAAAAGACAATCATTAATCGAGCCATTCGATGCCATCGCCCACCGGCATTTGCTGAAATACTTCTATCACCTCCTGTGTGGGAATAAAGAGTTTACGTTCTTTGGTGTTGAGCCAGGCTCCGTCTATGGTCACCGTTGCACAGAGGGCATCCCCCTGCTTTTTGATCTCGTGTACGATCGTCCAGCGGGAATAATCCCTGCGTCCTTTGGCGAGGCGCATATTGATGGTAACCGTATCTCCATACTGAATTTCTTTTCGGAACACACATTCTTCGCGGAAAATGATCGGTCCGAATTGATGTTTTGCCATCATACCGGGGGTGAGTCCATGGGTTTGCAGGTATTCCATTCGGCACATGGCGGCCCAATCGTAATACACGGAGTGGCGGAGATGAAAATTAGGGTCCAGGTCCGACCACCTGACTTGTAAAGGCATAGAAAATTGTTCCATTTGTGCTGGTTTTTGTCCGCTGCTAAATTAAATGATTGAAGGCACTCAAATTCGGGCCTCAACCTGTATTTTTGGCATCTTAATTTTAATTAACATGAAGAAATTATTCCTTTTCCTTTTGACCGTAGTGTGTGTGGGGTTTTTACAGGCGCAACCTGGTAAGCCTGTGGCCAAACCCATAGCCAAGCCGGCCACCAAGCCTGTAGCGCCGCCTGTGCTGAAAACAACCCTGGATTCGATCAGTTATATTCTCGGAGAGAGTGCCGGGTACAACCTTTCCCAGCAGGGATTTGGTAGCCTGAAGCTGAATATGGCCCTTTATAACCGGGGGCTTACCGATATTACCGGTAAAAAACAACCGCTGCTTGATGATGGTACTGCAAATGCCACCATCAATAATTTTTATATGAAGATGCAGCAGGAAAAATCAAAAGGCACCATTGAAGAAGGCGAAAAATTTCTTGCCAAAAACAAATTGCGTCCCGAAGTAAAGACGACTGCGAGTGGATTACAGTACGAGATCATTACGCAGGGTACAGGCGAAAAACTGGCTGTATCCGATACATTTGTTTGCCACTACCGTGGCACCCTGCTGAACGGAACAGAGTTTGATGCTTCCTATAATCGGGGTCAACCGCTTGTAATGGCGGCCAATCAGGTGATTCAGGGCTGGCAGGAAGGTTTGCAACTGATGCCGGTTGGTTCTAAATATAAATTCTATATTCCCTACCAATTGGGTTATGGTACCATGGGCCAGGGACAGATTCCCGGTGGAGCTATGCTGGTTTTTGAGGTGGAATTGCTGGATATTAAGAAGAAAAAAGAACAGTAAGTAATCAATAACTTTATTAAAAGCCGATGTTTATAATATAGCACCGGCTTTTTTTGTTTTTACAAAGAATAGCTATTACGAGACGGGATTCCGTTTTCTTATCTTCTCCCACAAAGAGCACAAAGAAAATCTATACTGAAACGAGAACCTGTATTTCCATTAGCACATTAGCAAATTATCACATTATCTAATTAGCTAGTTTTTCCACAAAGCGCACAAAGAATTACTATACTGAAACGAGAACCTGTATTTCATTAGCACATCAGCACATCAGCACATTAGCTAATTAGCTCATTCTCCCACAAAGCGCACAAAGAATAACTATACTGAAACGAGAACCTTTTTTTCATTAGCACATTATCTAATTAGCTAGTTTTCCCACAAAGAACACAAAGAATAATTATACTGAAACGAGAATCTGTATTTCATTAGCATATCAGCACATCACTGTTGTCCGGTTAAAATCCATTAAAGGGTAAAAAAAATGGGAGGCGAACCTCCCAAAAGAATGATAAGTTTGAGTTACCACACAAAAACTCTCATTCTATGCCCAAACATAGTTTTTTTACCGGACAGCCTGTTTTCGCACAGCTACTAAATTTAATTCCTGGTCATATTTTATCAAAATTGGTGGTTCGCTATCAGGCAAACCGGTATTATAAGTCATTTATGACCTATGATCATCTGGTTACGATGCTCTACCAGGGGTTCTTTCAATGCTTGTCTCTCAGAGAGTTAATTAGCGGTATGCAAGCCAATCACCTGCGCTTGCAACATCTTGGGTTAAAAACCACGCCCCGGCGTAGTACACTTGCGGAAGCAAATTCCAAACGCAACGCTGATTTGTTTGGCGAGCTGTTTCATGATCTTTACAGGCATCATTTTGCCAGTTTACCGGACAGCCACCAGCAAAAGCGGCTATACATAATCGATTCTACCACAGTATCACTGTTTAGCAATATTATGCGTGGAGCGGGTTCTTACAAAAGTGATGGACGCAAAAAGGGGGGTGCCAAAGCTCATGTCCTCTTGGACGCACACCATAATATTCCTTCCTTTGTTTACCTGAGTGAAGCCAGGCATCATGACCTTACCTTTTTAGATAAAGTTGAAGTTCCTCCAGGTTCAATTGTGGTCTTCGACAAAGCCTATACTAATCATAGCCGCTTTAACGAATGGAGCACGCAGCAAACCACCTGGATCACAAGACAGAAAAAAGATAGCAGCTATCAGGTATTGCAAATATTGCCGGTCAGTCCGCTGTCAGCGCAGGCCGGAGTCTGTAGTGATGAGGAAATACTATTGGGCAGACCCAGTAACCAACTGATAACACCATTAGTAAAAGCTCGTCGTATCATCTTTAACGACACCGAGCAAAACCGCAGCTTCACCTTTATCACCAATGATCTGCAAATGCCTGCCGAACAGGTTGCTGCATTATACAAACAAAGATGGCAGATTGAACTATTGTTTAAACGAATTAAACAACGCTATCCATTACGATACTTTTTAGGAGAAAATGAAAATGCCATCCGCATACAAATTTGGACAGCGCTGATCTGCGATCTGCTCGTGCAGATCGTAAACAAAAACCTCACAATATCCAATAACTATAGAGAGCCTAGTGTCCAAAAGGGTACGCTCTTCTGATTAGGCACCTACCCAATCAAAACCATTATTTTATAAATCGCAAAAGACTCGTTATCAAACATTCAAGAAAATGAAGTACTTTTCCCCGGACAATAGTGATGTGCTGATGTGCTAATGAAACAGCCAGCTTTGAGCTACGAGCCCGGAACATCCAGAAAAGAGCTGCAAGTTTCAAGCTGCAAGCAACAAACAACCAGAAACCAGCAACCGACCGCCGCGAACTGTATTCAACTTATGTAACCTATGTAACTTATGAAACCTCTTGAACCTTTTGAACCTCTTGAACTTTTGGAACCTATGCAACTTATGAAACCTATGCAACCTACAGAGCCTACGGATGAACAACTGCGTAACGCCGCAACCGCCTTCATCACCTATTGCACCTCGCTATCCGATGAGCAATTTTTTTTGCAACCGGAAGGCAAATGGTCGGCTGCACAACAGGTAAAGCACCTCATTACTTCCACCAATATGGCCCGGCTGGCTTTTCGTTTACCTGCCTTTATGGTACGCTGGATTGGCGGAACACCCAATCGGCCATCCCGCAGTTATGACGAACTCGTGGAAAAATACAAATTGAAATTATCGCAGGGCGGCCGGGCCAGCGGTCGATATATTCCCAAGCCCATCCCACCCTCCTATGGAAAGGAAAAGCTGCTGAACGGCTTCCGAAAGGCCATGGAACAGTTTGCTAAAGCTTGCACCAAAGGAAAACAAGGTACCCATCCCGACCAATACCTCGCCCCACACCCCCTGCTGGGAAAGATCACCCTCCGCGAATTATGTTATTTCACCATCCATCATGCTTACCATCACATGGATACTATCCGGAAAATGCTCGAGCAGCACCCGCCCGACTGATATTTTTATCATTCGATAACATTTGCAACTTACCTTTGCCTGCCTTCGCTAAAAAAGAAAGCAGCAGGATTTGCTCCAGTACTTTAAAAATATTAACCAGCAAACCGTTGAAATTCCCACTCCCGAATCGGGGGCCTGGGTAAACGTACTCCCGCCGCTGAAGCAGGAAGAATTTTCGGAGCTGTCAACCGGACTCGAAATTCCGATCGACTTTCTGACCGACTCCCTGGATATCGACGAACGTAGCCGTTTTGAAGAGGATGATAATGTAAAGCTGATTGTGATCAAAACGCCTACGGAAAACAATTCATTCAACGAAAGCGATGCCTATTATATCACCATTCCGATCTGTATCATTCTTACCCACAACCAGATCGTAACGGTAAATTCTTTCGAAAATCCGGCCATCAAAAAATTCCTGAACAACCTGCAGAACCGCCATCCGGAAAAGAAGAATATGATGGCCCTGAAGATCTTTGAAAAGATCGTACAGAATTTCATGGAGCACCTGAAAGAGATCAACCAGCGGCGCAATATGCTGGAACAAAAACTCTACAGCGCCAGCCGGAATGAATACCTCCTGCAACTGATGCGGATACAGAAAAGCCTGGTGTACTTTGTTACCGCGCTCCGGTCAAATGAAATGCTGATGATGAAAATGGAGCGCACCAATTTCCTGGGCATGACGGAAGAAGAAAAAGAAATACTCAATGACCTGATCGTAGATAACTCACAGGCCCTGGAGATGGCGAATATTTACACCAATATCCTCAGCAGTACGCTGGATGCCTTCGCGAGCATTATTGCCAATAATCAGAATGAAGTGGTGAAACGCCTGTCTGTAATCACAATCGTTCTCACCTTCCCTGTATTGATCGCCAGTTTGTTTGGTATGAACGTACCGAGCGGTTTCGAACATTCCAAATACGCATTCTATATTGTAGCCTTCCTGTCACTGGGAATCGCATTAATTATCGGCTGGTTCTTTTTACGTAAGAAAATTTTTTAACCGCAATTATCATGTCTCTTTTTAACATACGGGTGTATGGTATTCTGATTAATGAGGCCAGGCAGGTGCTGGTTAGCGACGAACTCATCCGTGGCAGTTATATCACTAAATTTCCCGGTGGCGGTCTCGAATTCGGTGAGGGTTCACGAGACTGTTTGCGCCGCGAATTTTTGGAAGAAATGAATCTCCGCGTAGAGGTCGGGGATCATATTTACACTACTGATTTTTTTCAGCTATCCGCCTTCAATCCATCCCACCAGATCATTTCCATTTATTATGCGGCACACGCACTGGAACCCATCAATGTACCAATTCGTACCAAACCCTTCGATTTCGACGAAGCACAACTGAAGATTTACGAAGAAAAAAAAGAAACGGAAACCTTCCGGTTCATTGACCACCACGAATTTTCACCCGATCACCTCACCCTCCCGATTGATAAGATTGTTGCAGGGATGGTGGGGAGTTTCAAGTTTTGAGTCATTGTTGCCCGGGAAACCAATTTATTTGTTTGAAAACCAATTCAGACCTCTCCCCAAATGCTACGCGCATTTCTTTCATCAGCACTTTGTGCGAATTCATAAACTCCAAAGGAGAGGGGTTGGGGAGATGCCTGGGGCTATGTTTCATTGCTTTGCAAATCTTTTTGCCGGACAGCAATGGTTATAACCCGAAAGTTATAAGCTAAAGATTCGGTGGCTTATTTGGGGACGTCTTATTCAGGTTGGCTCCCCTTCACCCAGGTTTCCAGTTGCTCGATGGTCATAGCGTTCTCCAATAATGAATCCCCGATGCGTGTGCGGCAAAGTGAACTGAGATAGGCCCCGCAACCCAATGCTGTTCCAAAGTCGAATGCCAGACTACGGATATAGGTACCCGTAGAACAAACAACCCGAAAATGAACAACTGGCATTTCAATGGACGTGATTTCAAATTCGCGGATGGTAACGGTTCGGGGCTGAATGATCACTTCCTCTCCCCTTCTCGCCATTTCATATACCCGCTTTCCTCCTTGCTTAATGGCCGAATGTGCAGGTGGAACTTGTTGTATGGTGCCAATGAATGGCAAGGTAGCCTTCTCTATCGCTTCCGCTGTGATATGATCGACCGGCTTAAAATCGACGGGTTCGCTTTCCAGATCATAGGTGGGTGTGGTAGCGCCTACGGTAAATGTGCCCGTATATTCTTTTTCCTGCCCCATGAATTCATTGATGCGCTTGGTGAATTTGCCCGTGCATACAATGAGCAAACCGGTTGCCAGGGGATCGAGCGTACCAGCATGTCCTACTTTTTTAATCTTTATCAGCTTTCGCGTTCTTCCGATCACATCAAAGGAAGTCCAGCGATAGGGTTTATTAATCAGCAACACCTGCCCTTGTTCAAAAGCTTCTTTTGTATTGTTCATGGGTGAGTTGGAGGTTGTACGTATTAGGTTTTAAGTTTTAGGTTGTAAGTTTTAGGTTTTAGGTTTTAGGTTGTAGGTTGTAGGTTGTGAGATTCACCATTCACTATTCACAATTGACCATTCACCATTCAATGCCGTTTACTTAAGCTACAATTGTTTGTAATTCATTGAAGGTGGTTTCTTTTTAATTTTCTTTCGTTTAAACTTTCTATTTGGTCTGACTATTTCGGTAGTAGCTTTGAGCACTTTGTCAATGGCCT
>JAPLEH010000044.1 GCA_026391455.1 Bacteroidota bacterium | reverse complement strand
AAACAACCTCACTATAAGAAGAAATTAGATTGCTGATCGTCTTTGTTATCCATCAATAAATTCCTATGGAATCCCCTACCCTCCCGCATCTCACTATCATGCCAAAATTCTTTTTCCTTATAGTTTTCCTGCACAACTTTGCTGCTGCACAAACCCCGCCGCAACCGGCTAACGAAGAAAATGAATTCGTTTGCTGGGGAGGATACAAGGACGCGGAGTTCCCCGGAAAACCCGGTGCGCTGCAGGCATTCATTCAAAAAAAATGGATATTACCGGATGCATTTGCAGATACGGTGCAGGCTCCTTACCGTACTACAATCTGTATAACTATGATCGTGGACAGATCCGGCAAGGCCCTTTTTCATGAGGTGTACAATAGCCCCTCCCCTGCGCTGGATAGTATATGCAGATCGATCGTACTGCAAATGCCGTTATGGAAACCGTCGCAGCAAAATGGCAGACCCGTAAAAAGTTATCATAGAATACCCATAACAATCCTCATAGAAGATGACTCCACTTATGATTGTGCCGACTCATCCCTTCTCGTTAAAAAGAATACCCCCACCCCTACCAACGCTATCAGCAAACCCCAGAGCGCAAACCACTCCGTTGATACCAGCAGGAATAACCAGATTCCCACCGAAAGAATGACCGGCAAAGGATATATCCACATTTTGAAGGGCAATCCTTTCTTGCCATATTTTTTACGAAGCAATATCACACCCACACCCTGCCCGATAAACTGTACAAGTATACGCATAGCCAGTATGGAACTGATTACATCCCCCAACCGCATGAACAAACTAAATATAAATCCCACCGTACACAATACGATCAACGACACAAAAGGAAACTGTTTGGTCGGGTGCAATTTGGCAAAGGGCTTGAAAAAATTTCCATCCACCGCCGCCGCATAAGGCACCCGCGAATAACCCAGCACTACGGCAAACAAAGAAGAAAAGGCAATACACAATATCAGCACCGTAACTACCACCGCTGCCGTATGTCCATACAACATCTCCATGAAGGAACTTACCAGATACTTATCGCCGGCATGTACCGACTCCGTAGGTATTACCCCCATTACACTGATGTTCATCAGCAGGTATAAGAGCGAAATACCAAAAATGGAAATAAAAATACTGCGCGGAATATTCACAGCGGGGTTTTTGATCTCCCCGCCCAGGTGACATACATTATAATATCCAAGGTAAGCATACACCGTTTTCACAGATGCGTGACCGACCGCCGTCCAGAATGCCAGGCTGAAGAATGAATCTTTTCCTGCAGGTACCCATTCCAATGCATAACGATGGTTGGTCAATCCGCTGATGATGATCCATACTATGGTGAGCACCACAATACTTCCCATGATAACGGATATTTTCCCGATCGTTTCTATTTTACGGTACAACAAGAGAAAGACCAATATCACCAATCCGCCAGAGACCAGTTTCTGCTGCCACCACTCCAATGGTACGATATAAGTAAGGTATTGCGCAAATCCGATGGCAGCCGATGCCACTACCAGCGGGGCCTGTATGGAGGTTTGCCATACAAATAAAAAACTCATTAGTTTGCCACCTTTTTCCCCGAAGGCAATGCGGTGAAAATTATAGGTACCCCCTGCCAGTGGATACTTGGCTCCCAGTTCACTCCAGATCATGGCATCCATCAATGCGGTAAAGGCACCAAAGATCCAGGCCCAGATAAAGCCTCCGGTACTGAACTGACTGACCACAAAAGGTATGACCACGAAAGGACCGATACCCACCATATCGATCATATTGATAGACGTGGCCTGCAGTAAATTAATTTTCCGGTTGGTGAGTGGTGATTGCATTGCCTGAAAATTATTAATTAATAGTCATTAATTAATAATTGAAATATATCTTATTGTTTCAAATACGCTTTGATGCCTTCCACGAGCAAATCCAGGTTCTTCGTGGTGGTATATACATTGGGGGTAACCCGTATGCCATGTATATTTTCCCATTCAATGCCTACTACATGTATGCGGTAGCGTTCCAATAAAAATGAATCCAGATCAGCGGGCTTTTTACCGGTCACTTCCAGGTTTCCAATAGCACAACCCCATTGCGGATGCAAGGATGTATGTAATTGTACTCCGGGAAGGTCCTTCACTTTTTCCATCCAGTAGTTCTTCAGGTAATGTAAGCGTTTTTCTTTCCGTTCGCTGCCAATCATTTCATGAAACTCGATCGCTTTCCCGATTGCCTGCTCAATAAAATAAGGCCTTGTGCCGAGCGATTCAAATTTGCGGATATCCTCCCGCAACGGATCGTCGGCTGTGGCAAACAAAGGATAAATATCTTTGATCTTCTCCTTTCGCACATACAGCATGCCGCTTCCGATTGGGGCATACATCCATTTGTGCAGGCTGGTGGCAAAATAATCGCAATTGAGCGAAGGAATGGTAAAGGTTGTTTGCAAAAAACTGTGCGCGCCATCCACCACTACTGCAATGCCTTTTTGACGTGCTTCATCGGCGATACTTCTCACTGGTAATATCTGTCCGTTCCAGTTGATGATATGCGTGATGTTTACTACCCGTGTGCGGGATGTAAATGCCTTTACATATTGCTGTACCAGGTAGGTCTCGTCTTCACTGGGCAATTCGAGATTCACCCATACCAGCTTGATGCCATCCCGTTTTTCGCGTTGCTTGTAAGCATTGATCACATTGGGATAATCCTGTTTGGACAACACCACTTCGTCTCCGGCTTTCAGTTGCAATCCGAAGATCACCGTCTCCATACCTTCGGATGCATTGCGGTTGATGGCAATCTCTTCGGGTAAGCAACCGGCCAGACGGGCCAGGTTTCTGCGGAGTGGTTCCCTGCCTTTATCCAGTTCCCTCCACATATAATAGCTGGGCGCTTCATTGCTGTAATCGTAGTACCGCTTCATGGCATCCTGAACCGTTTTGGGAGCAGGGCTTACACCACCGTTATTGAGATTGATCAGTGAAGGAGATACCGTAAATGATTGCTGAATATAATACCAGAAATCCTCATCGGAAGCCAAATGATCGGGGGACATGCCGGCCGTTCGGTGCAGCGCCTTATCCAGATTTCGGCTCCACGCCGGAGCGTTCATTGCGCCGAGCAAAGTAACCCCCGTAAACAAACCGGCTTTTTGAATGAACGAACGGCGTGAGTTCATAGCAACTTATTTTCATAAAAATACGGAATGCGGGCATGCCGGAACGTAATTTTTAGACCCCGCAGCTACAGGTTTCCTTTTATTGACGGTTCATGCGGATTAGTTTATTCTGCTGTAGCTCCACCTGAAAATTACGCTTGATGTATTTGCCCAGCCATATCTCGAAATTGCCGGCGTTGTTCTTCACATCCACCAATTGTATATCAAACGGCTGGTCAAATTTCTGTCCATACTCTTCATTGAGTTTATTAGCAATGCGAAGGGCCATATTGCGATCCACATCGCTGAAGTATTTTACGGTGGGGTTAAAATTCCCTCCCTTCACTTCTTCTGGGCTTTGGGTAGCGCCATAGCGGTTATTGTAGCGTTTGAATATATCGTATGCCACCCCTTCGTAATTATTGGAATAGCGGATCGCAATGGAGATCGCCGGAGCCTGATGTTGTATCTCTGTCGATTTGGTTATTTGCTCCATGATAACGCGGGATGGCTCTTTGGCCGTACCCGGAAAAGCCTGTTGGTACAATTCATTCACTTTATCATTGGCGGCAATGCCCTGATTCAGGTAAGGCTGCAGTGATTTATTCAACAGTACAGTAAGCGTATCTTTCAAAAGTTTCACTGAATCTGCCAGTTCATTATTTTTCTCCAAGGAAAGTGAGAGCCCGGTATTTTCTGTAATCACTGAATCGCTTTGGCGAAACAGTATTTCATTCAATGAATCCAGCGTTTTGTTTTGAGCGGTCAGCTTCTCATTTGCCACCTGCAGTTGTTTCTCACTAAGAGAGAGCTTTCCTTCGGTTTTAGCCAGTTTACGGCTGTAAAATAGAATCACCAGGGCCATCAGCACAAAGATGGCCACACTTACGATGGTCCATAGCCGTGCCCTTCGCTGGTTCTCAATGAAATTGTCTAACAGGGTAATATTTTTATCGGTGTTATCCATTACAAATTAGTTTTAGCCAACTTTGAATTTGGTGGGAAATAAAACGTCTTTCAGGGCAAACAGGGCGATAATGAGAAATAAAAGGAAAATACCGGTCGTTACCCGCCAGTCTGCCCATTCGGTATAACTATACGAAGCAGCAAGGCCGCCCAAAACAAGTAAGATACCGGCCAGGATATAATAAAACCGTCCGGAGCTTTTTTTGATTACAACAGACTCCAATTCCTTCAGCACCACGCCCTTCACCCGCCGGGCCATAGCGGCAAATACTTCATCCTGTCCGCCCTGCTTCTCCATATGATCCATCACGGGTTCTTTGTCATCCGGCAGCAACTGATCTTTCAATGCTTTCAGTTTTTCCACACTATCAAAATTGCAATCCCGGAGCAGAATTGGTATGATCGGTTTCTTACCGGCCACTGCCACATCGATCAGCTTCAGGCATTGTTCATTGTCCAGATAGTCCACACTCAGCAGTGGTACCGTAATATCCGATTCCAGTAAAAACTGGTCGGCCTTACTGGAATCGCCGGACTGGCGAAAGAGCTCATCTTTATCGATCAGCATCACCAATCCATTACGGGCATAGGTCTTGAAGTGTTTGTTGAACTCCCGGTAGAGTTCCACATCCTTCGCGTTATCCGAATAGGCAAAAAAGATTTTCTTCATGGATTCATTGAGTTTATCCACTACTAGATCAGAGAGAGCATCAAATTGTTACCCAAATTACTGTATTTATCACATAAAAAATAATTGAAAATTAATTCCCGAGGGCAAAAAAAACCTATATTGAAATTTAAATAGCAGTTTATGAAGATACTCGAAATAAAAGTTCTGAAGGGCCCCAATTACTGGAGTGTACGCCGTACCAAACTGATACAGATGAAACTGGACCTGGAAGAATTGGAACAGCGCCCGACGAATACCATACCGGGCTTCCGGGAAAGACTGGAAAAGATGTTTCCGACCATGATCGAGCACCGGTGCAGCGAAGCCATGCGCGGTGGTTTTTTCAAACGCGTGGACGAAGGCACCTGGATGGGCCATGTGATCGAGCATATTGCGCTCGAAATACAAACCCTGGCAGGTATGGATACCGGCTTTGGCCGCACCCGTACCCCAGAGGGAGAAAAAGAAGGCGTATACTATGTTGTATTCAGTTATATGGAAGAAGATGCCGGGCTATATGCGGCGAAAGCAGCCGTACGAATAGCCGAAGCATTGATCAACGATACAGACTATGACCTTGCCCACGATATACAGGAAATGCGGGAGATACGGGAAGACACCCGTCTCGGGCCCTCTACGGGTTGCATTGTAGAAGAAGCGGCCAAAAGAGGTATCCCTTATATCCGGCTCAATAAAGCCAGTTTGGTACAATTGGGCTATGGCGTAAATCAAAAAAGAATACGGGCTACGATCGCTTCCACCACGTCGAATATTGCGGTGGATATTGCCTGTGATAAAGAAGAAACCAAACTGCTGCTGGAAGCGGCAGAGATCCCTGTACCCCGGGGTACCGTAGTACGTACAGAGGTGGGATTGGAAGAAGCCATTGATAAATTTGGTTATCCATTGGTGATAAAACCGATTGATGGCAACCATGGCAAAGGTAATACCACCAATATCGTAAACAGGGACCAGGCACAAAAAGCCTTTGAGGCGGCTAAAGCCTATAGCCGCAGTGTGATCGTGGAGCGTTTCATTACCGGATATGATTTCCGCTGCCTGGTAATCAATAACAAATTCATCTGTGCTGCACTCCGCACCCCTGCTTCGGTAGTGGGTGATGGTAAACATACCATTCAATGGCTGATTGATGAAACCAATAAAGATCCGCGCAGGGGATTTGGTCATGAAAAAGTGCTGACGCAAATTACCATTGACCAGTTTACCCAGAAAATGCTCGATGATGCCGGCATTACGCTGGATCATATTCCTGCAAACGGAGAACGTGTGTTATTGAAGCCCACCGCCAACTTATCAACCGGTGGCACATCTACCGACGTTACGGATGAAGTACATCCGGCCAATGTATTCATGTTCGAACGCATTGCCCGTATCATCGGCCTCGATATCTGTGGTATTGATGTAATGGCCAGTGACCTGCGCACGCCGGTTGCCGAAAACGGAGGGGCTATACTGGAAGTAAATGCTGCTCCCGGTTTCCGCATGCATATCGACCCCTCTGAAGGTTTGCCCCGCAATGTGGCAGAACCCGTGGTGGATATGCTCTTTCCCAAAGGAAGTGCTGGCCGTATTCCTATTATTGCCATTACCGGTACCAATGGAAAAACCACTACTACACGACTTACAGCCCATATTGCCAAAAGTGCAGGCAAAAAAGTAGGTTATACTACCAGTGATGGCGTATACATACAAAACCAACTGATGATGAAAGGGGATTGTACCGGCCCTGTCAGTTCCACTTTTGTATTGAAAGATCCCACCGTGGATTTCGCCGTACTGGAATGTGCCCGTGGAGGTATTTTAAAATCAGGTCTTGCTTTTCAAAATTGCGAAGTGGCAGTGGTAACCAATGTGGCCGCCGATCATATCGGGCTGGGTGGGATCAATACAGTAGAAGCCATGGCCAAAGTAAAACAGGTGGTACCGGAAACCGTATTCCCGCATGGGTATGCCGTACTGAATGCTGATGATGACCTGGTGTATAAAATGAAGAACGACCTGAAATGCAATATTGCTTTATTCAGTATGGATGAAAATAATCCACGGATCAAAGAACACAGTGCGGCAAACGGGCTCTCCTGTGTATATGAAAACGGATTTGTGACCATTATGAAAGGCAACTGGAAGATACGGGTACTGCCCGCCAGAGATATCCCGCTTACCTATGAAGCCAAAGCAGTACATAATATCAATAACTGTTTACCGGCAGTACTGGCAAGTTATCTCTTCCGCGATATCACCATTGATGATATAAGGACAGGACTGCAGACCTTTATTCCGAGTGAAAGCCTGACACCAGGAAGATTGAACTTTTTCCATTTCAAACATTTTACCATGCTGGCCGACTTTGCCCACAACCCGCATGGTTTGAAACTGCTTTGCGATTTTGTAAGCAAACTCGATTATCCATCGAGGATCGGTGTCATCAGTGGTACAGGCGACCGGCGCGATGAAGATATTCGCGAACTGGGTGAAATATCCGGACGTTATTTTGATGAGATCATTATCCGTTGCGATAAGAATCTGAGAGGACGAACCGCCGATGAGATCATCGGGCTGCTGAAAGAAGGAATTGAAAGTGTGAACCCGGATATACCGGTGGTCACCATTCCCAATGAGGACCAGGCCCTGGATTATATTTATGAAAATGCAAAACCCGGCGCCCTGTACACTATTATGTGCGATGTGGTGGCCAGAGCATTGGATAAGATCAAAGAATTAAAACAGCGGGAAGAAAAAGAGCTCGCTGCTGCAAGAGTATAAATAGTAGCTGCCATGAAAAAAATCCTGATTGTGTTGGCCACTGCATGTTTGGCTGTTGCCTGCTATGCGCAAAAGAATCCCTGCAATCCGGAGGGAAAGCCCTATGCACAAATGCCGGGAGATACCACAATTAAGTTAGCCTCTGGCACAACGCTTACATTTAACCGCTGCGAATTTTATGACCTGCGGGATTGCATGGAGATAACAGAAATAACGGATACCGTCGGATTAAGAAGAGCGGGTATGACGATGTTCGACAACCGGGGTAATCTTCTGCTAACCGGAGGTATGTTTTCTATTTCAATGAAGGATTGCGGCAAAACATGTTTTGACATTCCGGCAAAAGTCCGGATGCGGATTCAGTTGCAGCCCTGTGCGAATGGTGCATTGGCCCTGCCCAATTTATATATCGGCAATGCAGGAACCTGGGAAAAGCCTGCTGATATTCCAACCAAAATCAAAGAAGAAAACAATGAACGATATATGGAGTTTGAGTTGCCCTGTCCTGGAATTATAAATTGTGATATACCGCAAAGGGGAAGAAAAGTAAAATTCATTGCACCAAAAGGACATAAAATAGAACAGCTTCGTGTTGGCAGAAACTGTCCCTTATTTTTTGTGGACGACTACTTTAGCAAACCCAGGCGTAAACATAAAGTGCGGATGCTATGCCTGGGGACCAATATGACCGAATTACAGGCGGTGCTGACCACCCCAGGCGGGCAGCAAACCCGTACCCCTTTTTTGAAAC
Source organism: Bacteroidota bacterium (assembly GCA_026391455.1). GTDB lineage: Bacteria > Bacteroidota > Bacteroidia > Chitinophagales > Chitinophagaceae > JJ008. The sequence continues at coordinate 5,944 of JAPLEH010000044.1, read as the reverse complement.
TGACAAACCTGAAAACGGGTCGCAAACAGGTCAATTGCAAAGAACCCAAACGCTCTTTTTTTTCCAGGATATTCACGTGGGGAAAGAAAACCAAAGGGAATTTATTTAACAAATACTACTTGCCTGCATCCTGATGCGGCAATTAGCCCAAGATCATGTTTTACTATTCACTACGCCTGAGTCGTCACTACAGAGAAATTGCCTCATTTTTTGGCGCATGGTTTTTTGCTTCACGTCATACTCCATAATTAGTGTTCTGATATCTTCCAGTGTTTGCCGGTAAGTAAGGAAAATATTATCCAGTTCTGTTTTTAACTCAATTAGTTCACTGTTTTCTCCCGTCCGACTTACTAATACTGTTTGTACCAGCCTGGAAAATCGTTCGTGTTTATCTTTTGAAATTGCCTGCATACTTTTTCCGTTATTACTACATAAATATTATTCGCTTCTTACTCCCTGTTTTATAGGCTGAATTTCTTACAATTAATTATATGGATTTGCCTGGAGAAAATATTTACTCGCTTACTAATTTCTCAAATATTATCTGTTTCCGTTCTTTTCCACTATGTAAAACCAGTACATAAGGTGCGGCTGCCAGCCTGCTTATATTCAGTGTAGTGAAAAAAGCATTTTCAGGTACTGACTGTGATAAAATCAATGAACCATTCATAGTAAATATCTGCATTACGGATCCTGCAGCGGCTGCGGAGTGGAATACATTCAATGTATTTTTTGCAGGATTCGGATATACTTTCAGATTCATACAACCGGGTGCTTCGATAGTGGACGTTGCAACGGAAGTACAACCCCTGGTATCAGTAACCGTAAAATTCCAGGTGCCGGGGCCACGGGTAAATGTACCGGTACCTGTATACGGCAATGTGCCACCAGATGCAGAGATGGTTATTTCCGCATTTCCTCCGCATTGCAAAATACGGGTTGCGGTTGCCGTTGCGGTTAATACAGCCGGTTGACTAACTGTAACAGTCGAGGCAGTCCGTGTGCAGTTATTTGCATCCCTTACTGTAATGGAGTATGATCCTGCTGATACGGTAAATACATTACTGCCCTGATATGCGCCTCCGTTAATACTGTATTGTAATGTACCAGTACCACCCGATGCGGTAACCGTAAGGGTGGTAGTACCCCCATTACAATTTATAGTACCGGCAGCAACAGCAACAGAAATAGCAAGTGGTTGAGTAACGATAACAACTGGAGCAACACCAATACAGAGGCTGGCATTTCTTACTGTTACGGTATATGTACCTGCTGGCACAGTAAATAAATTAGAAGTTTGATAAGCACCGCCATTGAGACTATACTCAAATGGTGGGGTACCCCCGCTGGCAGATACAGTTAATGTAGTAGTACCGCCATTGCACAAGATGCTGCCGGCAACTACAGTAGCAACGGGTGAGGCAGGCTGTACGTTCACCGTGCTGCTGGTGACAACTGAAATACAGCCACTGGTATTTTGTGCTGAAATTGTGTGTACACCAGCTGAAACGATATAACCACCTGCCGGATAAGTTGTATATGTACCGCCATCGAGGCTGAACAAAAGGCCGGCGGTAGACGATGTAATAGTTAATGTTCCATTGGGTACCGTACAAGTTGGCTGAATTACATTAACTACGGGTGCAGCCGGGGTGGGTGGCTGCGCATTTATGACAATATTAGTTACAAGGGAAATGCATCCGCTTGTATTCTGCGCTGTTAAGGTATGGGAGCCTGCAGCTACAATATATCCACCGGCAGGATAAGCCGAGTACGAAGCTCCATCCAGGCTAAAGGTCAATCCTGTTACCGGCGAAGTAATCGTGATTATTCCGGTGGCAACGGCACAAGTAGGTTGTTGTACATTCACTACCGAGGCTGACGGTGTGGGCGGTTGTGCATTTATGTTAATGGCCCTAACGGGTGAAATACATCCACTGGTATTCTGCGCCATTAGTGTATGGGCACCAGCTGAAACGGTAAATCCACCGGCCGGGTATGCTGAATAGGGAGCCCCATCAAGGCTGAATGTAAGCCCGGCAGTTGACGAGGTGACCGTAATTGTTGCAGTAGCCACTGTACAGGTAGGCTGTACTACACTTACTGTTGGTGCGGCTGGTGTGGGCGGTTGCGCATTCACTGTAATGCTTGTAACAGGTGATGTGCAAAAAGAGGGATTTTGTGCCGTAAGGGTATGCACTCCCGGGCTCACGGTATAGCCACCAACCGGGTATGCTGTATAAGTTCCTCCGTCAAGACTGAATACTAAACCTGTTGTAACAGAAGTAATAGTAATAATACCGGTAGCTACTGTACAACTGGGTTGCACCACATTTGCGACAGGAGCTGTAGGCGTTCCTGAAACAGCAGTAATAACAATATTGGAAGAAGGTGCGGAAGTACAACCGGCATCATTTGTTACAGTATAATTATACGTACCTGGTGAAAGGTTGCTGATAATCGTAGTGGACGTATTTCCGGTTATCGCACCGGGGTTGATGATCCAGTTGCCCGCTGGCAAACCAGTTAACTCAGCAGTACCTGTTAAAACGATACAGGTTGGCTGTACAAGGGTTCCAATACCCGGAGCGGAAGGGGTAATAGGTTGCACATTTACTGTAATTGATGTAACAGTTGAAATGCATCCGCTTACATTCTGTGCAGTAAGCGTATGTAAGCCCGAACTTACGGTATAGCCACCTGCGGGATATGCTGCATAAGGACCACCATCAATACTGAAGGTTAATCCTGCAGTGGATGATGTGATAATGATTGTTCCTGTTGCAAGGGTACAGGTGGGCTGCTGGCTTACGCTGGCTGCAGGCGCAGCCGGGGTTGCTGGTTGCGCATTAACGGTAATAGTTGTTACAGGTGAAATACAGAGCGCAGTATTTTGTGCGGTCAGCGTATGAGATCCGGCTGCCACCACATACCCCCCCGTGGGATATGCAGCATATGGGCCACCATCAAGGCTGAACAAAAGCCCTGCTGTAGAAGAAGTGATGGTAATAAGACCAGTTGCCGTGGTACAAGTGGGTTGTACTACACTAACCACAGGTGCGGGCGGTGCACCGGGAACTCCATTAATGATGATATCGCCGGTAGGCAGAGAAGTACATCCGACAGTATTGGTTACGGTAAAATTATAGGTACCCTGAGAGAGTCCGCTGATTGTAACAGTAGTGGTGTTTCCGGCAATTCCCCCCGGATTGATGACCCAGTTCCCGGATGGCAATCCGCTGAGATCAACAAAACCTGTTGACACCGCACAGGTTGGCTGTGTGATCGTTCCGATTATTGGGGCGGCAGGTGTAGGTGGTTGTGCATTGATTGTAATGTTTGTAACAGTTGAAATACAACCACTGGTATTTTGCGCTGCTAATGTATGCGGTCCTGCTGAAACTGTATATCCAGCAACAGGATAAGCAGCATAAGCACCTCCATCCAGACTAAATGTCAATCCGGCGGTGGGCGATGTGATAGTAATAGTACCTGTAGCTACCGTACAAGTTGGATGAATAACATTTACGACTGGAGCCGATGGAGTGGCAGGCTGTGGGTCTACAGTAAAGTTAGTAACCGGAGAAATACAGCCATTGGTATTTTGTGCCGTTAATGAATGCGGGCCTGCTGAAAGCGTATATCCTCCGGCAGGATAAGTGGTATATGAACCACCATCCAAACTAAATGTTAATCCGGCAGTGGATGAAGTAACTGTTACTGTAGCAGTGGCTACCGTACAGGTTGGTTGCACAATACTGACTACCGGTGCTGATGGTGTGGGTAGTTGTGCATTGATTGTAATATTTGTAACCGGCGAAATACAGCCACTGGCATTTTGTGCCGTTAACGTATGGGAACCTGCAGCAACTGTATATCCTGCTACAGGATATGCGGCATACGCTCCTCCATCAAGACTGAATGTTAATCCTGCTGTAGAAGAAGTAACAGTGATTGTGCCGGTAGCTAAAGTACAGGTGGGTTGCACCGCATCTGCAACAGGCGCTGCGGGAGTGGGTGGTTGCGCATCAATGGTAATATTGGTTACCGCAGACGTACATCCGCTTGCATTTTGTGCAGTGAGTGTGTGCGGGCCAGTAGAAGCGGTATACCCTCCGGGCGGATAGGCAGCAAATGCGCCCCCATCAAAACTGAATGTTAATCCAGCCGTGGAAGAGGTGATGGTAACGGTTCCTGTTGCAATAGTACAGGTAGGTTGCGTTACGTTGATAGAAGGAGCAGTTACAGCCGCTGGCTCTGAAACCACCACCGGTGATGCCGTGGCTAAACAGGAAGGATTCGTTACCTGTCTGGCAGTTACTGTATATGGGGAACCTGCCGCATTCACTGTAAAAGTATTCGACGATTGATAGGCCCCGCCATTCAGACTATACTCCACAGCTCCGGATGCACCGCTGGGTGTGGCCGTTAATGTCGTTGTTCCGCCATTGCAAATAATTGTTCCTGCAGAGGCGGTAACGCCTAATGTACAGGGAGCTACTGCCAATACTTGTATGGTAGACTGGGAAACATCATCTGCTGTATTATTTCCGTTCAGTGTACCAAGCCCGGTACAAACGCCGGTGCCGGGTCCAAATGACAAAACGCCCGAAACCGTAGAAGGCCCTCCTACCGTTACACCCTGAACTTTAATCAATACCTGACGCTGAACACCTACAGGTATTATATCGGAACCATTACAAACTGTAATAACACCTGTAGTATTAGATAAAATTATCCATCCGGTCGGCAATCCGGTCTGTTGAGCATTTCCAAGTATGCTGCAGATTGCTGTTGGCACACTTATCTGCGCCCTTACTTTATTTACACCAATGGAAGATGTTGGACCTGTATTGCCTATAGTCACCTGAATATCCACCACACCGCCCTGATTTACCTGGCCTGAATTTAAGGTAAGCAAATTGATGGACGCATTTGCCTGTCCGTTTGCCTGTTGTATAAATAATGCGAATGCTACTAAAAGCAATGACGTTTTAAATAGTTTCATTTTGCTGAAGGCTATGGTTAAAATAAATCTTTCCGCCTTACAGTCCTTTTTTCTGAACAAACACCTCTTTTATTCAAATAAACATATTCCGTACCGGCAATAAAAAGCCTTATGAAGTATTATCACTTCATTGTACAGGAATTTTCCTGTTATTTTAAAAAACAGAAAATATTCGCCGGGTGAGGATCTGTAGCGGATGCTGCAAGTTAGGGAAGTGAAAACAGGGCATTGTTAAGAGAAAATAATCAAAATGTTAATTAAACGGGGCTATACAAAGAAACGTATTAATACCCCAATTAGTTAGTCCAGTTGTGATTATACTATTGTATTATATTGAATTCATTGTTTGTATAAAATACCAACCGGCATTTTCTAGTTTGCACTAAATCCTGTTACCGCACTGTTGTTGGCAGGAGTGCTGTCACCACCACCTACAATGAATACACCCAGGTTCTGGTTCGTACCGTTTGATGTAGCACCAAGGCGCGTAGCCACAAAACCCACCTGAGAGAAATCATTTTTCGCAATCACCACACCCGCTTTAGATGTAGCAATAATGTTGGCTCCGTCATCACGGAAATTCCAGCTACCGTTGTTATTGGGGGTACCACCACCTACGTTGGAGTTGCCATTGATACCTGACTGATTTACACCGGTAAGTGTGATGCCAGAAACGGTAATGCTCCAACCAGATAATTTGGGGATCGTTACCGTTACTACTCCATTGGTAGTTCCGCTGTCATTCTCCAGCACACCAATTACAAAATCAGTAGCCTGGTTGGCGGTAAACAATGCTCCGTCTATCTGTACAATCGGAGTAAGATCTGCACCGCTGTTCAGGTTGGTGGGATCCACTACTACTGCACCAGCTCCCGTTGTGTTGGGGCGATAGTCAGGGCTAAGGAAATTCCACGCATTGGTCAGCAGGCTGCAGGT